>JAFLCO010000014.1:0-29576 GCA_017303535.1 Planctomycetota bacterium | reverse complement strand
GACTTGCGATTCTACGATCGGGCATTGGCGCGCGACGAAGCGGCGATCGTTTATTGCGGACTATCAATTCGAGCATTGGCGCAGACGTACGGCACCAATCGTGATCCGGCCGCCGCGATCAAAATGCGCGAGTATTTCTTGCGGCATGCCGCGCCGGAGGATCTGCAGGCCAAGCGTGTAGCGGTTCGTTTGACCAAGGCCGCCGTCGTCGAGCTTGAGCGGCAGGTCCCGACGACGATGGTGATGCGCGATGAGCCTGGTCTGCGTAAGACTCACGTGCTGCTGCGCGGCGAATACGACAAGCCCGGTGACCCCGTTTTGGCCGGGGTGCCCAAAGCGTTTGGATTGCCGCTACCGAGCGACCGACCGCACGACCGGCTCGCGCTGGCGCGCTGGCTTGTCGATCGGCGTCACCCGCTGACGGCCCGCGTCGCCGTGAATCGGTTGTGGCAGCAACTATTCGGCGTGGGGCTCGTGAAGGCCGTCGAGGATTTCGGCCTTCAAGGCGATTGGCCCGTTCACAAAGATCTGCTGGATTGGTTGGCCGTCGACTTTATGGATCGCGGGCAAGGTTGGGACGTAAAAGTGCTCGTGAAGCGAATCGTAACCAGTGCGGCCTATCGAAGGTCGTCGAAACTTTCCTCGGAACTTTTGAAACGGGACGCGGAGAATCGATTATTTGCCCGCGGCCCGCGGTTTCGTTTGTCGGCCGAGGCCGTGCGCGATTCGGCGTTGTTTGCGTCGGGACTGCTTAAGGAACGTATCGGTGGCCCGTCGGTGAAGCCGTATCAACCGGCCGGGCTGTGGGAAGAATTGGGGACAGGAGCGGTGAAATACGAACAAGACCACGGCGACGATTTGTACCGCCGCAGCCTGTACGTCTATCGCAAGCGTACGGTTTCGGTGCCGATGTTGTCATTGTTCGACGCAGCGGCCCGCGAGACGTGCGTCGTGCGGCAGACGCGAACGAACACGCCGCTGCAGTCGTTGAACCTGCTGAACGACGTCGCGTTTGTCGAAGCCGCTCGCGCTCTTGCGGCACGAATGCTGCGAGACGGCGGCAGCGGCCCGGCTGCGCAGATCGAGCATGGCTTTCGGCTCGTGCTCGCCCGTCGCCCGTCCACAGAAGAGCTTTCCCTGTTAACGGCCGGCCATGAACGCCGACTCACCGCGTTTGAAGCCGATTATAAAGCGGCCTTGGAATTGTTGGCGCAAGGGGAAAGCCCGAGGGACGGATCATTCGACGTCGCGCTGTGGGCGGCGATGACGACGACCGCCAACGTGCTGCTTAATCTCGATGAATTCGTGACGCGGGAGTAGGAGACGCCGGCATGAGACCGATCAAAGCAACCGCCGCGAATCAACCCGTTGCTATCGCTCGCCGTGCCTTGCTCCAGGGCGCCGGATTCAGCCTTGGCTTGAACGCTTTGCAATTGTTGTCGGCCGACGAAGGCTCGCAGGTGGCACGCTCGTCGGACGCGTTGCCACACTTCGCGGCCAAAGCCAAACGAGTGATCTTCCTGTTTCAATCAGGCGGGCCTTCGCAACTGGAACTGTTCGATCCGAAGCCGGGGCTCGCCAAGCTGCGCGATACGGATCTGCCCGAATCGGTGCGTCGTGGGCAACGGCTCACTACGATGACCTCGGGCCAGTCGCGGTTTCCGCTTGTGCAATGCCCGTACAAGTTTGGTCAACACGGCCGAGGCGGAGTTTGGCTGAGCGAACTGCTGCCGCACCTCGCGGGCGTGGCCGACGAACTCTGTGTCGTGCGCTCGTTGCACACCGAGGCGATCAACCACGACCCGGCGATTACCTTTCTGACGACCGGGGCGCAACTCGCCGGTCGCCCGAGCCTGGGAGCTTGGCTATCTTACGGCCTCGGCAGCGAAAATCGTGACCTGCCCGCGTTTGTGGCGATGATCTCGCGCGGCAGCGGTCGGCCGAACGATCAGCCACTTTACGATCGGCTCTGGGGGAGCGGATTCTTGCCGTCGCGTCATCAAGGGGTGAAGTTTCGCGGCCAAGGCGATCCGGTGCTCTACCTTTCAAACCCGCCTGGGATCAATACGGCCCGAAGACGCGACGCACTCGACGACTTGGCGGCACTCAATCGCTTGCACCGCGATGCCGTCGGCGACCCCGAAATTGAAACTCGTATCGCGCAGTATGAACTCGCGTTTCGCATGCAATCGGCCGTCCCCGAGTTGACGGACATTCGCAGCGAATCGCGGCAAGTGCTCGACATGTACGGCCCCGACGTCATAAGGCCCGGCTCGTTCGCGGTGAATTGCCTTCTGGCACGCCGGCTTTCGGAACGCGGCGTGCGCTTCGTGCAACTCTTCCACATGGGCTGGGATCAGCACACGAATCTGCCGAAGCAGTTGCCGCTGCAGTGCCGCGACGTCGATCAACCGGCGGCAGCCCTATTGAAAGACTTGAAACAGCGCGGACTGTTAGACGAGACGCTCGTGGTGTTCAGCGGCGAGTTCGGCCGTACGGTTTATTGCCAGGGTACGCTGACGGAGACGAACTTTGGTCGCGATCATCATCCGCGATGTTTTTCGATGTGGCTGGCCGGGGCCGGCGTAAAAGGCGGAACGACGCACGGCGAAACCGATGAATTCTCCTACAACATCGTGCGTGATCCGGTTCATGTGCATGATCTGAACGCCACGCTGTTGCACTTGTTGGGCGTCGACCACAAGCGGCTGACGTTCCGCTATCAAGGCCGACACTTCCGGCTGACGGACGTCCACGGAGAGATCGTCCGCGGACTGCTCGCGTAACCATTCGGGCGGTCGTGGGCGATGTGAGTTAGGCGTTACTCGCGATCCTGCGGCGCCGGAACGCCCACGAAAAAACGAGCCTGCAATTCCGCGCGGCTGCCGACGTTGAAATGGCGGTGCAACTGTTTGACGTAGTCGTTCACCGTAAACTGACTGATCTGCATCCGTTCTGCGACCGCTTTGTGGCTATAGCCGGCCAAGACGAAGATCAACGTCTGCCGCTCGCGCGGGGAGAGTTGCAGCGTGACGGGCCGAACGGATTCGTTGGTGCCGTAAACGTGCAGCCAATTCACGCCGTGATAGACGGCGTCAACGAGCGCCTTCTCTCGCGGGCCGAACGGCGGCCGTCCGATACGGCGATGGAAGCCGACATTGCTCGAGAAGTCATCGTCGAGCGGATGCGTGGCGAGGATAAACCATTCAAAACCCGTCGTTCGCCAGATCTCCGATAGGCGAGCCTCATCCTCGGGCGGAAAGATTTCGCCCGTCGTGAGCGTGGCGCGGTGGCGGCGAATGATCATTTCGTACACGCCGCGGAGCGCCGCGGTGTTGAACTCGACCGAAGTCAGCAACTCGTACACGCGGCCCTGCTCTTCCGGCGACTGCCAACCGCCGTCGATGACGCAAGTCGTCATGAAGTCGCCGGGGACAGCGTGATTGGTGACGGTCGTCGACCAGATGTAAACGTCGGCGTCGATCAGCCGCGCAAGCCGCTCGATAAACGTTCGCTTTCGCTCGGCCATCGAAAGTTCGACGGTCGGATCCGTGGCGGCGTCCAGCAATTCGACGACGCGCGACAATTCACGGTCGTCGGCGGTAAGCGTTGCGGCTTCGTGGCGATGCATGGCGGCGATGATGACTCTGGGAAAGGATGCCGTAAATTAGGGTCGCGAGGTATTCTTGACCAGAAGGTCGGCATGTACGACGGCGACATCTCCCATGTAGTGAGCGATTCGCAGTCGTTTCGCTTCGCTCATGTGCTTGATAGCCTCGGATTTACGCCCATGAGCGTCGTGAAACAACCCGAGATACAGATGAGCGTAGAACAAGCGATGTTCGCGCTCGGCCGTCGATATTCCTTCGCCGCGGCAGGCCGCGAGCACGTCGTCGGGCTGGGCCTCGCCGCGGAACATCGAGTAGATTTGCATCATCGGTACGCGGCCGTCGTTCTTGATCGGCAAGATTCCCGAGCGGGCTTTTTCGGGGCCGACGGTCGGAGCGCGTACTTGGCAAAGGTAACGCCAGACGGCATTTTCGACGTCGTTATCGTCGACGGTCTGATACCCTTCGAACTGTTTGGCGCCGTCGGCATAGCGGCCCGCGTAGTAGAGCGAGATGCCGCGTTTCCAGTGCCACGGGGCACGGCGCGGTTCGAGCCGAATTTCTTCGTCGAACGCGGCGACCGATTCGGCGAACTTTCCGGCACGAAAGAGGTCGCTCCCGCGGCGCTCCAGCGCATCGGCGTCTTCGGCCGCCCGCGAATGCGCGGCGCCAAAAGCGATAGCCAATAGAGCACCGACGAGATAATGATATTTAATCAAGCTGCTTTTCCGCCGCGGGTGACGCAATTAGACTACCTCGCGTCGAGCCGCAAATCAATTTCCCGGCCGATCCTCCCGCCTGTCTCGCCTCTCGTTCCTTTCAGGATGCTCGCCATGATGCCGTTGCTCCGCCGTTCGTTCGTGATTGTCGCGCTGTTTGCGTCCGCCTCAATGTGCCGAGCGGCCGAGCCGATGAAGGTGGGCATCATCGGCCTGGATACGTCGCACGTCACGGCGTTCACCGGTGCGATCAACAAAGCGAAGGACGATAGTCCGTTGGCCGGGCTGCGCGTCGTGGCCGCTTATCCCGGCGGCTCGCCCGATATTTCGTCCAGCGCATCGCGTCTGGAAGGCTTCACCGAGGCGCTGCGAGGTCAGGGCGTGGAGATCGTCGACTCGATCGAAGCCTTGCTCCCCAAGGTCGATGCAATCCTCCTGGAAAGCGTCGACGGCCGGCCGCACTTGGCACAGGCGCGTGTGGTGTTTGAGGCCAATCGCAAAAGCGAAAAGAAAAAGCCGATGTTCATCGATAAGCCGATCGCGGCGTCGTTGGCTGATACCTTGGAGATTTTCCGACTTGCCGCAGAGACGGGCACGCCCTGCTTCTCGACGTCGTCGTTGCGCTACTATCCGGGCATCGCCGCCGTGCGCGAGGAAGGCGCCTTCGGAGATATTATCGGCTGTATGGCCTATGGCCCTTGCTCACTTGAAGAACATCATCCCGATTTGTTTTGGTACGGCATCCACGGCGTCGAAGTGCTGTTTACGATCATGGGGCCCGGCTGCGAATCGGTGCAATGCACGGCGACGCCCGACACGCACGTGGTGACGGGTGTTTGGAAAGACGGCCGGGTGGGCACGTTCCGCGGGATTCGCAGCGGGAAGTCCGGATACGGCGCCTACGTCTTCGGATCGAAGGCGGCGGGACCGACGGAAGAACGCAAAGGGGGCGGCTACGGGCCGATGCTCGCGAAGATCGCCGAGTTCTTTAAGACCGGCGTGCCGCCGATCGAACCGGCGGTTACTACGGAGTTGGTGGCATTCATGGAAGCGGCCGACGAGAGCAAGCGGGCCAACGGGGCAACTGTGAAACTTGCCGACGTTATGGCCAAAGCGAGCGCCGCGAAAAAGTAAGCTCGGCAGCCCGTGCGGAGATCGAAGCGCGGTGAGTCGGCGGCTTAAAGCTTAGCCGGCCCGCGCGAGGCGGCGGACCAACCGCTGCAAGGCGACGGCCAAAATATCACGCTGTTTTGCGCGCGAAAGCATCTCCAGAGCTTCGCCGGCGGGCAGCCAGCAGCGCTCACGCAGATCCGACTCTTTCCAAGTGCGGCGTGAGCGAGCGACGAGCATCGTATAGCAGGTAATGCGGCGCGTGGTGCCGAGTTTCTTGTCGTCGTAAGTGCCGAGCGATTCGCCGACGATTTTTCCGGTCAGTCCGGCTTCTTCCCAGGCCTCTTTCAGCGCGGCCTGAGTTTCCGTTTCGCCCGGTTCGACATAGCCCTTGGGAAAGCACCAACGTCTCTTTCGCAGCGAAGTGACCAAGCAAATCTCCAACCGGCCGTGACAGACACGGTAGGGAATTGCCAGGGCTTGTCGAAAGACGATGTTTCTCATGGCAGTCGTGCGGCAGGTTCCGGCCCGACGGTAATAGCGGCTCTCAACACACCAATTTGTATGCCGACATCCCAACTATAGTTTTGTGAATTCAAAAAACTCTAGGTCAGTTGCGAAACTTTCCGGTGCAAAATCGCCGGCGCTCGCATGACAACACGCCCGCCTACTGCATTCACCGTTCGCATAAACCGGCGTTTTCGTGCGGAAAAACCACGGGTCGCTCATTGCCCGCGCGCGCTGATTAGTAGCCGGCGTGCGGGCGAATTCCGGCCACTTTTGGCACGAACTTGAGAAAATCCTCTCAATTCGGGACGAGAATTCGGATGTTTTCCGACCGACGGCGGTTGCCCTCGCAGCCGAAGAATCTGCGTAAGTGTTTTTTTAGCATGAGGTTGCGTCATTTGGCTGGTTTCTAAGTCAACGCTACGGTTCGCTTTGGCATCTCGTTTGCGGACCTTTGCGTCGGCCTCCACAGAAAAAGCGGAGGTCGTTGCCCGCCAAATCGGCACTTGCGAGCAATGCGAATTCACCTGAGGTGCCGCAATGTCATGGAGGACTGAGTCATGTTGGTACTAAGCCGCAAGCAAGGTGAGCAAATCCGCATCGGTGACAACATCGTGGTCACGGTGCATCGGCTTTCCGGCAATCGCGTGAGCCTCGGCATCGAAGCCCCGGCCGATTGCAAAATCATGCGTGGCGAACTGCAGGAAATCCTGGCACGCGTCGAAGTGCAGCTTCCTGCGAAGTCGAAGAGCTTCGGTGAGAACCGCATCGCGCAGATTATCGAAAAGTCGCTGCGCTCGGCGAAGTAGAATCGCGCTCGGCCGTCAGACTTGTAGCTTGGAAACGGCGATCGAGCCGCGGAAGCAGTGATCGACGTCGGTTTCGGCCTCATGGGGTCGATCCCGATATCGTCCGCGATAATGAACTTGATCGCCCGCAGCTTCATAGCGAACGTCGAGCGGGCGGGAATCGAGGTTGCATTCTCGCATCGGCGGAACTTCGTCTCGCGGCGACTCCGGCGGATCGGGAAAGTTGACGTTCCAAAAGCGGCCAGGCTCCAATGCCTCGCCTAGCAGTTGTTTGAGTACCGTTTTCGCCCAACGTATCGCACGCGGCCAATCGACCGGTTCGCGACTTCGGCGGTATTGCGAAAGGGCGATTCCCGGCACACGCCACAGCGCGGCTTCGCGCACCGCCGCGACGGTGCCCGACATCCAAACGTCGGCTCCTAGATTGCCTCCGGGATTGATGCCGGAGAGCACCCAATCGACCTCCATTCGCAAGTGGCCCAGCGCCACACGCACGCAATCGGCGGGCGTGCCGTCGATACGATACAGCCGCGGTTCGAGTTGATGCACGGTCAGCGGCCGATCGACCGTCACGCGGTGGCTGCACCCGGAAAGCTCAACGTTTGGTGCGACGATGTGAAGCTCGCCAAGCTCGCGCGCGGCTTCGGCCAGCGCAGCCAGGCCCGGCGCATCAAAGCCGTCGTCGTTGGTCAGTAAGAACCGCATAACAGTCATTTGCCTTCTAAGCTTCGTCGGCTTCCGTTTGCGGCAATCTCAACGCGCCGGAAGCAAAGCAAGTCGCTAATTGCTGTAAAATCTCGGCTAGGCGATGCACGATCGTTTCACTTTCCAGCAGCACCGGATGATGCAGCACCGCGATCTGATCGACGACCTGTTCCGCTCTCGTTGGCGCAGAAGCCTGGCGGCAGCGAGTCGGGCCGCGGCGGAGAAAGCCGCGAAAGCCCGGATCGAGCGCAATGCCCTCGGCGCGCGCCGCGCGGCAGAAGTCGTCGCGCGTCGCGCCGCCGAGCTTCGCGTGGTCGAGCAATATGCCGAGCTTGTAGTAAGCCGGTGAATTGCGAGCGTCGGGAAGCTTCGGCAGTCGGAACGCCGGATGGCGCGATAGAGATTCTCTCAAAGCGCGGGCCGAGGATTCGCGCCGGGCATGATCCTGCGAGAGGCTGTCCAATTGCGGCAGCAGCACCGCGGCTTGAAGTTCGCTCAATGGGTAGGCGTCGTTTCCCTGCACGCTGAAGACCTTCATACGCTGCATGATTGAGGGCGAGCGCGGGATCACCGCGCCGCCGCGCCCTGCGGTGAGGAGCGTACTGCCGCCGCAGCTGAACGTCCCGACGTCGCCCCAGGTGCCGGCCGGACGGCCATAAATTGTACCACCGGCGGCTTGGCAGGCGTCTTCAACGACTCCCAACTCCCTGTTGCGGGCAGTTTCGACGAGGGCCGGCATGTCAACGACGCCGCCGTGCAGATGACTTGCGATCACGGCCCGCGTTTTTGGTCCGCAGGCTTGGTCAATTTGACGGACATCAATACCAAACGTATCGACATCAACATCCACGACGACCGGCGTAGCACCCACGGCCGTGATCGCGCGGAAGTTGCCCGGAAAGTCGTAGGCCGCGATCAGCACTTCATCGCCGGGCTCAATCCCCAACCCGCGGAGCGCGAGTTCAACGGCTACGGTACCCGAGCTACAAAGCCTGACGTGCGGCGTTTGCAAGTCTTGCGACATGCGCTCGACCAGCGCTTCGCAATGCGGCCCCAGGTACCGGCCCCAGGCTCCGGAGCGGTAAGCCGCTTGCAGCGCTTCAAGCACTTCCGGCGTTTGACGCGGCCACGCGGGGGGGCCGTCGGCAAAGGCCGGGGCTCCTCCACAAATTGCCGGAATGCGATCCACGCGACCGACGCCTCACTTCAATCTGCACATATGAAACCGATGCCGGTAATTCGCACGGGGGCCGGCAAGGACAATCGTCCGCAATGCCGCCTGCCGCTGTTCGGCGGCCTGCTCTCAGCTTATTCTAATCATTGCCAGAACTAAAGTTGCCCGTTGCCCGAACCTGTATGCCCCACGTCCGCGAGGGAATGATGAAACGTCTGCGCTACATGATGATCGGTGGTTTTCTAGGCGCCGGGAAAACGACGTTGATCGGCCGGCTTGCTCGTTATTATCGCGACCAGGGGCTGAAGGTCGGTATCGTCACCAACGATCAGGCGCACGGACTGGTCGATACGCTTTCGCTGCGAGCCCAGGGTTTTGACGTCGGAGAAGTCACCGGAGCCTGCTTCTGTTGCAAGTTCAACGATCTCGTACGCGTCGTCGGAGAATTGTCGGCCGACCAGCGGCCCGACGTCGTCCTGGCTGAACCGGTCGGCAGTTGCACCGACTTGGCGGCGACGGTCATGGAGCCGCTCAAGCACCTTTATTCGGCGGAAGTCGAACTCGCGCCGTTGGCCGTGCTCTTGAAGCCCGAGCATGGCGAGAAGATTTTGGGCGACGCGACGGACGTGGGGTTCTCCTCGAAAGCGGCGTACATTTTCCGCAAGCAGCTTGAAGAGGCCGACGTCGTCGTCGTGAACAAAATCGACAAGCTCTCGCCCGAGCGCGCCCAACGGCTGATTGAAATGTTGGCGGAACAGTATCCGGGCAAGCCGACGATTGCTTTGAGCGCTCGCACCGGGTCCGGCTGCGAAATCCTCGCTCAGCGGCTGCAGCAACCCGCGGCCGTTCGCGAAAGCACGCCGGAAATGGACTACGACGTCTATGCGGAAGGAGAAGCCGAACTCGGTTGGCTCAATTGCAGCGTGGAAGTCTCCTTGCCGAAAGTTGCCGCCGTCGATGCCGCGTTGCTCGATTTTGTGGAGCGACTGGCGGCATCGTGTCGCGCTGCGGGCGCGGAGCCTGCCCACTTGAAGGTAATGGCCATGGCCGACGGCGTCAGCGCCGTGGCCAACTGGGTTTGTTCCGACGTGCCGCCGGAGCTTTCGATCGCCTCGGGCATTTCGACCGACGGCTGGCAATTCGTCGTGAACGCGCGGGTCGCCGTGGCGCCGGAAGAGTTGGAGGCCGCCGTTCGCCGCACGGCGGCCGACTTCGCCGGAGCAAACGGAGCAAAGTGCGAAGTTGCCGACATGCAACGCTTCCGACCCGGCCGCCCGATGCCGACACATCGCATGCCGCTGGGGCAAGCCTGAGCGATACGCCCGGCCGCGGCTATGTCGAGCGCGCGACCGGCGTTGCCAATTCATCACTCGGGATCAGCGAGAAAATCGCGGCGTCGTTTTGCACACCGTGAATTCGCAACCGGTTGCGAGCCCGACCTTCATACGTCGCGCCGATCTTCGCGGCCACGCGTTGGCTGGCGAGGTTACCGACCGCGGCGACGATTTCCAGCCGTTGCAGGCCGAGCGTTTGAAAGCCAAACTTAGCGATCGCGGGGACGGCTTCCGTCGCCATCCCCTGCCCTTGCCTGCTGCTGCGAATCCAATAGCCGAGGTTCGCGCGGAGCCGAACTTTATCGATTTCGTTGATCGTGCAGCAGCCGACGAATCGGCCTCCTTCACGCTCAAAGAGATAGTACGCGAAGAATTCTCCGCAGCGCCAAGCTCGATCGCACAGCGTGAGCCAAGCTTCGCTGTCTTCCAAGGTCATGCCGGGATGGCACCACGACAACCACCGCCCGACGAGTTCGAGCGATTCCCGCGCCGCTTCGTAGTGCGTGAGCGCGTCGTCGATATTGCCGGGCCGCATGACCAGCCTGGGCGTTACGAGTTGCGTCAGCGGAGAAGGAAGCACAGGCGTGGAAGAATTGGTCGGCAAGGAAGCGGCGAAACGACGACAGTGGTGCTTCGATGATATCTGTATCGAGCGTGGGCCATCATCTAAAGACGCATCATCGTAGCTCGCGGTTCGCTAAAAAAACAGCCGCAGCACCGATTCCATAACGCACGCCGGCCGCGACTCTCCTTTGACCTCGAACGTATGCTTGAAAACGCCTTGCATCCCTTCGGCGGCGCTGCGCAGTTCCAAAAGTTCGGAATTGAGCCGAATTCGCGAGCCGACTTTTACCGGCGACGGGAACCGTACGCGATTGAGCCCGTAGTTGATGATCATCTTGACCCCTTCGACGCGAAACGCCGATTGGGTCATGGCGATACAAAGTGAAAGCGTGAGGAAGCCGTGAGCGACGGTCGTGCCGTACGGTCCTTCGGCGGCGGCGCGCACCGGGTCGCAATGGATCCACTGGTCGTCGCCCGTGGCCTTGGCAAACATGTCGACGCGGTCTTGCGTGATGTCCCACCAATCGCTGGTGCCGAGCTTCTGCCCGACGAGCGACTTGAGTTCTTCCGCGCCTTGGATGATGCGTGCGCTCATCAAAACCAGCTCCGCCAAAAATTGCAAAGTAGCTCGGCGGTGTTCGACTTTGCCGGCGTCGTATTGCCGGCAATTCTTCCCAGGCGAGCAAGATAAGAGGCATCGTAGGAAATGCCGCCGCACGCGCATAGCGAAAATCGGCGATTCCGAGCCGGGCGGCAACTGCCGGCAACGGGGCCGCGGCGGTCTGCGCGATTGACGGCGGCGTCGGATTTCACTATTGGATTCGTCCCCAAAATCCGCGCACGGTGCGTAGCTCCTCGGTGAGCGAAGCCGCCGGCCGACTTTTCGACACGATCGTGATGCCTCGTCGTTTCACCAACTCGCAACTTACGCGAAGCCGGCCGTCGCAGTACGTCGTCAATCGGCGCACGGTGATCGTCGTTTGCTTGGCGGCGTTCGTCATCACGACGTCGGCCTGTTCCTCGACGAAGTACGTCAAGCTGCGGCAAGCGCCCAAAAATCCGCTTTCTGAGCAACTGAGCCTCGCCGCACGGAGCGGGCCGAAACCGTCAGATCGCACCATGCAAATGCTGCGGCGATACGATGCCGTGAACGATCTAAAGGGAGATCCCCAAAAGCTGCTGACGAAGTTTCAGGGGGTCTTGGCGCGCGAACCTTCGATCGAGTTGGTGTACACGGTTTCAGAACTGGCTTACGTCGCCGGGAAGAAGACCGAATCGGACAACGAAAAGGTCGCGCTGGATTTCTACGAGACCTCGGTTGCCTACTCGTACATGTACCTGTTCGATACGAAGTACGGTCCGGCCCGAAATCCGTACGACCCACAGTTTCGCGGCTCTTGCGACTTGTACAACTCGGCGCTGGAGTCGGCTTTGCGCATCGTGAAGAAGCGCGGGCAATTGGTGCCGGGCGCCGTGCATACGATCGAGTCGGCCAATCGCAAGTGCGACGTAACGATCGCCCTGCGCTGCGACACTTGGCACCCTGACGATTTCGCCGGCTTCGAGTTCGTCTCCGATTACGAAGTGTCCGGGCTGACGAACAATTACCAGACCTACGGGCTCGGCGTGCCGCTGATCGCCGTGCGTCGCAAGCATACGGAAGAATCGCCCGCGGAGAAGTACTATCCGCCGGACCTGAGCTTCCCAGTAACGGCGTTCTTGCGGGTCGTTCCACAAGGGACGGCGGGTGAAGGACAATCGCTACCGACCCAAGTCGAACTCGAGCTGTACGACCCGCTGCAATCGACCGATATCGAAGTCGCCGGGCGGCGGGTGCCTTTGGAGAGCGACGCCAGTACGGCGCTGGCCCACTATCTGAACAATCCGGAACTTAAGCTCGACGAACTCGCAACGATCGGCCTGTTACGGCCCGACTACAACAACGAACACGCCGGGCTGTACATGTTGCAGCCTTACGAGCCGGGCAAAATCCCCGTGGTGATGATCCACGGGCTTTGGTCGAGCCCGTTGACCTGGATGGAGATGTTTAACGACCTACGCAGCGATCCGACGTTGCGGCAGCATTATCAATTCTGGTTCTATCTGTATCCGACGGGGCAACCCTTCTGGAACTCGGCGACGAAGTTTCGCGATGAGCTCGCCGAAATGCGCCGGCGGATTGATCCGGAGCACAAAGAGGCGGCGCTCGACCAGATGGTACTCGTCGGCCACAGCATGGGCGGGCTCGTCGCGAGATTGCAGACCGTGGAAAGCCGCGACGACTATTGGCACATCGTCAGCGATCAACCGTTTCAGCAACTCAAGGCCGACGAGGCCGTCCGGCAGCAACTTCAGAAGGTGTTTTACTTCGAGCCGAATTCGTCGGTGCGGCGCGTCGTGACGATCGGCACTCCGCATCACGGTAGCAGCTTTTCTAACAGCACGACGCGATGGTTGGCCAACAAGCTGATCAAGCTGCCGTCGACGATGATGATGAGCCGCGAGCAGATCGTGAAAGATAATCCCGATCTGATTCGCAATCCGAAATTGCTGGAGACGAAAACCAGCATCGATTCGCTGTCGCCGGAATCGCCGATCCTGCCGGTGCTGCTGCAATCGCCGATTGCGCCCGGCGTCGTGTACCACAACATTATCGGCGTGGTGCCGAAAGACGGTTTCCTTGGCCGTGTGGCGGCCGGATCAGACGGCGTCGTGTCGCAAGAGAGTGCACACTTGGAGTTTGCCGCGTCGGAGATTACGGTGCCGGCCGATCATATGGCCGTTCACCGGCATCCGCAAAGCGTGATGGAAGTGCGCCGCGTGCTGCTTGTGCATTTGAACGAGGTGCACATGAACGATTTGCAGCCGGTGCAGCGAGCGTTTGAACTGGCGGCTCCGTCCGCCGAGTTACCTTCCATGTTCCAAAAGAATTCCTCGTTTGCCGCTCCGCCGCTGGCTCGCGACGGCGCCGAAGTTCCCGTGAAGTCAGCGACGCCCAAGGTGGAACTTGGTTCCCGGCCGGCCCCATTGCCGGCCGCACGATAACGCTTAGCGTCGCGGCAGAACCATGCCTCGCAGGGCCGACATGCTCGAGCGACGCGAGAGCCGAAGTTCCAGGTCGCGGCCGGTTGCGTGAACGTCTTCGTTCGCGTTCGGGCGAGCCCGTTCGGCGGTCGCCGAATCCGGCGTGCGGCGGACGATCGTGAATTGCTTCTCGTCGGCGATGCGCGGGTTGCGAGCGACCGGCGGTACGGCCCGTTCAACGGCCGCTTCTTCGTTTTTGGGTTCCAGTTCGGCGCGGATCACGCGAACGTCGCGCGGGGCTTCGATGCCGATGCGGACCTGATTACCTTTGACTTGCAAAATGGTGATGACGATTCCTTCGCCGATTTGAATCTGTTGCTCAACCTTCCGTGACAGAACCAACATGACCGTGCTCCTTGCTTGCGTTGTTTCACCGTTTAGGACGATGACGGACTAAAGCGAAGGGCGTGCCAAGGATCGCGAAGAAATTTGCCGAATGTCGCAAACGCCGTGATTCAACGGGTTTGCGACTGAGAGGCGACGCAGGATTGCCGACGTACGTTTGTACACGAAGTTACAAACTCTTTGTAATCGCTTCGCATGCGTACTAAACGCACGGTGAACACGCCGGAATTGGCGGCAAATTCGGAAGAGTCGCCGCCGGCACTGCTCCGAATCAGGCTGCCGGCCATCAGCGCCGCGATTGCGACGCCGGCGCAACGCGGGAATTTTTCGCCGACTCGCGGCATCTCAATCTCGGTAGACCTTCCGTGAATTGACTTCGCCCACGACGATCGGAGTTTGGCATGCATGCAATGTTTCACGGCGCACCGGCCGGCAATCGCAGCGCAGCGTCGCTAGTCCTGGCTTTCACGCTGGTCGTCGCCGGTTGCGAAGCCAAGCCTTCCGGGGATTTTCGCCGTGGCGCGGAGACCTCGTCGCAAGCGGCTCCGAAAGCTGGCCAGGCCGATCTCAAAGTGCCGTCCGGCGCGGTCGGCAAACCGGCCGACAATCGGAAGATCATCTACCGCGCGAAGGTCGAACTGGCCGTCGAAGACTTTACGCCGGTTCAGGCCATGGTCGCCGAGGCCGTCAAAAAGTTCGAAGGTTACATCGCCGACTCCAGCCTGGCGGGGAATGCCGGTTCCCTTCGCCGCGGCACTTGGAAGATTCGCATCCCTGTTGCACGCTTCGACGAGTTCGTCGCCGCGGCCAAGGGCTTCGGCGAACTGATCAACGCCTCGACAACGTCGGAGGACGTCAGCGAGGAATACTTCGACGTCGAAGCCCGTATCCGCAACAAGACGAAGGAAGAAGAGCGACTCCTTAAGCTTCTCGACGATCGCACGGGGAAACTGGCCGACGTACTGGAAGTGGAACGCGAACTGTCCCGCGTTCGTGAAGAGACGGAGCGGATGCAAGGCCGGATGCGCGTGCTGGCCGATCAGACGACGTTGACGACGGTCGAACTCGTCGTCACGGAGATGCGGAATTACGAACCGCCGCAAGCCGCCGACCTTGCGACGCGCGTACGGCGCGCATTCGCTCAGTCGCTGGACGGGCTGTGCGAGTTCGGCGAGGCGCTGCTGATCGGAGCCGTGGCATTCGCGCCGTGGCTGCTGGTTTTCTTCGTGGCGTTTTTGCCGGTGCTCTGGCTTGGGCGACGTATTCGCCGTCGCCGCCAACAACGCGTCGCGCGAGGCGGTTCGGTTTAAAGCTCCGGCTTTTTCCGCAGCGAGATCTGGTCGCGCAGTTGGGCCGCCAGTTCATATTGCTCGCCGGCGATGGCTTCTTTGAGCCGTTCTTCCAGCGTCCGACCGACGTGGTAATGATCGCGAACCGATTCGCGCAGGTTCTTCAGCCGAGCCACGAGTTCGTCGTCTTCGAATTTCTCTTCCGCTTCATGCTCCTCAAAGAACGCATGAATTTGGTTGAGCCCTTCGTTGAGCTTTTCGATGGCCCCTTCCGGCCCGTCGTCGTCGAGCGACGCCATCGCCGCGGCTTGCGTGCGGTGAAACAAGATGAACGGCCGGTACTGCTCGTGCGACCAAGTCCATTCGTCGCTCGGCGAATGCTTGGTGCAGAAGTCCATAAACGCCAAGCTATGGTCGGCGTCGCGCACCGCCCGTTGATATTCGCGGAGCGCCAGCCAGCAAAGCCGCCGCTGATAAAACTGCACGAATTCCCGATCGGCCTCGCCGCATTGGTCTTCGGAGAGTTCGAACTCATCCCCCTCTTGAATGGCCGCAGCCACGAGGTAGTCGTAGTACGTTTCGGCTCCCTGCGGACGTGTACCGTCCGGCCGGCCGTCGACTTCCATTTGCAGCAGGCCCATATCGATCCGCAACTGCACGACCTCCCGTCCGTCGTCGCCGCGAGCCAGGCGCGCATCGACTTCGCCGGGGGAGTATTCCCAGTTTTTCAGAATGTGATCGATATGTTCTTTGCGTTTCATCGAGTCTCGCACGCGGCCTTGTTGAAATGCCCCAACCGTTTCGGCCGTGAGCCATTATACGCACTAGGCCAACGGTTCGCCGAGTGGGGCGACAGGTCAATCGCGGCGCAGCAACGCTTCACGGGCCGCCAACGCCAAGCGGGCGGCCTCGGCGGGCGTACTTGCCATAGCCGTGAGATGCCCCATCTTGCGACCAGGCCGCGCCGACGCTTTGCCGTAGAGATGCAACTTGACTTCCGGGATCTTGCACGCGGCAGCCCAGTTGGGTTCGCCGTCCGCCCACAAATCGCCGAGCAAGTTCGACATCGCCGCCGGCCGCAGAAGCTCCGTTGACCCGAGCGGTAGCCCACAGATGGCGCGGAGCTGTTGTTCAAATTGGCTCGTCACGCAGGCGTCAAAGGAAAAGTGTCCGGAATTGTGCGGACGCGGCGCCAACTCGTTCACCAGCAAGGTGTCGTCCTTCGTCAGAAAAAACTCCACGCAGAGCACGCCGACGACGTTGAGCTTTTCGAGGATCGCGCGCGTGATCTCGGCGGCGTCGCGGCGAACCTTGTCGCTCACGTCGGCCGGGGCGACCGTGAGATCGAGAATGTGGTTGCGATGCGTGTTCGAGACGACCCCGAAATCGGCGTAGCTGCCGTCGACGCCGCGGGCTGCGACCACGGAGACTTCGCTCTGAAACGGAACCCAGGCTTCGAGGATGGCTTCCGTCGTACCGAGTTTCGTCCAAGCCGCGGCGGCATCGGTCGCCCGCTCGATCTTACTCTGTCCTTTGCCGTCGTAACCCCAGCCCGCGGTCTTCAACACAGCCGGCGTTCCAAGCCGCGCCAGGGCCGCTTCGAGTTCGGCAAGCGAGCGAACGGTCTCATTCGGCGTGACCGGGAAGCCGTTCTGAGCGAGGAACGTCTTTTCACGCAAGCGATGCTGCGTGGTGTGCAACACGCTGCCGGCCGGCCGCACCGGTGCAAATTGAGCAGCGGCCTCGGTGGCGGCAGCCGAGACGTTTTCAAACTCGAACGTCACGACGTCGACATGCCGCGCGAAGTCGCGCACCGCGTCGAGGTCGTCGTAGTTGGCTTGCACCTCGCGATCGGCAACCTGGCCCGTCGGCGTGTCGTCATCCGGCGAAAGCGTGTGGACTCGATAACCCATCCGCCGCGCGGCAATGGCGAACATGCGGCCGAGCTGGCCGGAGCCTAAAACGCCGACCGTCGCGCCCGGCAGGATCGGCTTCGTGTCGGAGTCGTGGCTCACTTTGATTCCCCGCGCGGCGAGGAATCGGTAGGCAGTTCGTCGCGCAGGACCTTCTCAGTTTGCTCCTGGCGAAACGCCTTAAGTTTGGCTCGCAACTCCGGCCGGCTGTTGCCGAGGATCGAAACCGCCAGCAGAGCCGCGTTGATGGCGCCGGCCTTGCCGATGGCCAGCGTCGCCACCGGCACGCCGCCGGGCATCTGCACGATCGAGAGTAGCGAATCGAGTCCTTGTAGAGCGTGGCTCTGCACCGGCACGCCGAGCACCGGCAGCACCGTGTGTGCGGCAGTCATCCCCGGAAGATGCGCCGCACCCCCTGCTCCGGCGATGATCACTTCGAGCCCGCGGGCTTCCGCCTCGACGGCGTACTCACGCATCCAATCGGGCGTGCGATGGGCCGACACCACTCGACATTCGCGCTCGACGCCGAATTGGGCCAACGCCTCGTCGGCATGGCGCATCGTTTCCCAATCGCTCTTGCTCCCCATGATGATGCCGACCAAGGGGCGCGATTCAGGCATGGCTCGTGGCTAACCCGGGAAACGAGGAGTGGAAACCGGTGAAATGAAAAATCTGTTGGCTTCCGACAGACCGAGCGGCTCGCGCTCGTTTGTCCGCCGAAATGCAAGCGTCGAACATGCCGGCAGCTTACCGCGCAGGCGGGCCAAATTCTAGGGTTGCGAAGCCCGTCTCTCCCGTTTGTAACGTCGGTCGCCGCAAGCGATTGGGGCAAGTTCTTCGCGGTCTTTCCTACACTTTGCTCTCGCCGTTGCTGGCCGCCGAGCCTTCGCCCTTGTGACGGCGTTAAGGTTTAAGCTGCGCAATTACCGCAGCCGTTGCCGGATCGGTCGACTTCGCCGGTTATGCGGAAAACTAGGTAGCTCGCTCGGCGGGCGTTCGATGAACAAACTAACGGACTCGTGAAAGCGATCAGGGAAGGAACCCCGTCATGCTTCGTATTGCCTCGCTCGCGCTCTTGCTTGCCGCCGCATTCGCCGCCGACGCTCAAGCCGGCGGTTGCTGTTGCCCATCGTGCGGCTGCCACAACGTGAAGAAGGTGTGCAAGCCGGTTTGCGAGATGAAGAAAGAGACGAAGTTCGTCTACGACTGCGTCTGCGAAGATTTCTGCGTGCCGGGCCCGAGCAAGATCGTCGGCTGCCAATGCAAGACGGATTGCAACGGCTGCGAGCATTGCTGCCCCGTTCGGCAACCGACTTGTGCCGCGGTGCGAACTCGGACGAAGCTCGTCAAGACGGCGGTCGAGATCGAAAAGCCCTCGATCAAATGGGTCGTGCAAACGGTCTGCTGCGGCTGCGGCGCGGTCTGCGGCAACGGCAGCTGCGCGCAAGGTTGTGCCGACGGCGCTTGCACGTCCGGCGCTGCGGCACCGGCCGCCGCGGCTCAAGCTCCGACCTTCGCCGAACCGCCGCTCCCGCCTGCTCCGACGCCGGTGCACGAAGCATCGTTCCAGCCGCAACCGAGCGCACTGATCGAAGCGATCAATGCACCGCAGTAGAAACTCGCAAGTCTTCAACTCGCTCGGCGAGA
The DNA here is from genome assembly GCA_017303535.1 of Planctomycetota bacterium. Taxonomy (GTDB): domain Bacteria; phylum Planctomycetota; class Planctomycetia; order Pirellulales; family PNKZ01; genus PNKZ01. The sequence goes on along the minus strand of JAFLCO010000014.1, from coordinate 10,768 downwards.
ACGCGCATCGCAAGCGATGCGGCTAAACGGCAACAATCCGTATCGCGGCAGTGTCCGTGATAGCTCCACGCTCCCGGCTCCAAGATCCCAGCTCACACCGTGACCGCCATGTTGTCTCGGTGGATAACTTCCTGATACGGACAGTGTCCCAACGCCGCGGCGATCGCTTCGGTCTTCATTCCTTTGATGCGCAGCACTTCCGCGGCCGAGTAATTCGTGAGCCCGCGGGCAAACTCGAAGCCGGCCCGATCGCGCACCGCGACGACGTCTCCCTTGGTGAAGTCCCCCTGCACGTCGACCACGCCGGCGGCCAACAAGCTCCGCCCTTTCTTCTCCACGGCCTCACGGGCCCCTTCGTCCAGCACCAGCACGCCGCGCGGCTGGGCCGTGAAGCCGATCCAACGCTTCCACGACGTAATCGCCTGCCCCTGCGCCAAGAACAAAGTGCCGACGCTTTCGCCGGCGGCAATTCGCGAGAGCACGGAAAAGTCTTTGCCCGACGTGATGATGACGTTCTCGCCTGAAAGGGTCGCGGCGCGCGCGGCGTTGAGCTTGCTCGCCATGCCCCCTTTACTGAGGCCCGTCTTCTTGTCGCGCACCAGGCCGTAGATCGATTCGTCGATCTTCACGACGGTCGAAATCAGCTTCGACCCTTCCACGCTCGGGTCGCCGTCGTAAAGCCCGAGCACGTCGGAGAGCAGCACCAAGAGCGGCGCGCGGATCAGGTTCGTCACCATTGCCGCCAAGCGATCGTTGTCGCCGAACGTCGTCTGAAGTTCTTCCGTGCTGACGGTGTCGTTCTCGTTGATGATCGGCACCGCGCCGAACTCAAGCAGCGTCAGCAGCGTATTCCGCACGTTCAAATAGCGGGCCCGCTCGTCGAGATCGTCGGCGGTCAGCAGCACTTGCGCGGCTTGTCGACCAAGCGAACGAAACACGCGGTCATAAGTTTGCACCAGATAGCTCTGCCCGACGGCCGCCACCGCCTGCAACTTCGCCAAATCGCGCGGTCGCTCCTTCAGGCCGAGCCGCCCCATGCCCGAGGCCACGGCCCCCGAGCTGACGAGCACCACCTTCCGGCCCGTTTCCATCAGCAGGTGCAACTGCGTGGCGAGTTGCTCGATCCGCGATTCGTCGAGCGAGCCGTCAGGCCTGGTCAACGTGCGCGTGCCGACTTTCACGACGATCGTGGTCGCGGCGAGTGCGATTTCTTGGCGAAGAGGATCGGTCATATCAATCAAAAGCATCCGCAGTGGTGGCGGCGCCGAGGTTCGCTTGCGGTGACGCCCCCGCGTGTTGCGCAGAACCGACGCCGCACTTTTGACGAATGGGCGATCGGATTGCCCGGCGAAAAACGCGAGAATACCGCTTGTCGGTGGTCGGTCACAAGTCGAACGCCGTGTTTTCCGCAGCGCGCGTGAAACCGCGCGGTGAACCGCGCCGGTCGGTTGAGGAAACGAGCCGGCAATCGTAGAATGAGAATCTCGCGTGACGGAGAACTTCGGCGGCAGTGCGGCTGCCGCGAATTCTTCGCCTCTAAGTCGTTGTTTTCTGAGTCGCCGTTCTTGACGACCCCGTAAAGACGCCGATGCCGCCGGATTGTTCGCCCCGCTTTCGTCCGCACGCCTGCCGCCGCCCACGAAACCCAGGGACCGCCGCCGCGGTCGAAACCGTTCATGAGCGACTTGCATCACGAGTGCGGCATTGCCGCCATCTATCACTTGCCGAGCCGCACGCCGAGCCCGTTGTGCCCGGAGCAAGGTCCCGAGCAAGTGTCGCGGCTCATACCGCGGATGTTGCTCGACATTCAAAACCGCGGCCAACTTTCGGCCGGGATGACGTCTTACAATCCCGACCGCGACCAACTGCTCGACACGCATAAAGAACTCGGCAGCGTCACCGAAGTCTTTCAGCTCAGCCGCCGCAACAAAGCGGAAGGGCTGATGCAGAAGTTCGCCGGTCGGGCCGCCGTCGGGCATGTGCGCTACGCGACCTGCGGGGCCGAAGATCGCCGCTATGCCCAGCCGTTCGAACGCAAGCACCTCCAGAAGCACAAGTGGTTCTCGTTCGGCTTCAACGGGCAAATCGCCAACTACCAGCAACTCCGCGCCGAACTCCTGGCGCACGACGACTTCCACCTCGCCCGCGATACCGACACCGAAATCCTCATGCATGAGATCGGGCGTCAATGGTCGGGCGAAGGCCGCGTCGGCTTGGTCGACGCGATGCGTAACATTTCCGCGAAGCTCGACGGCGCCTACAGCATCGCCTTGCTCAACGCCATGGGCGATATGCTCCTGGCCCGCGACCCGATGGGCATCAAGCCGCTCTGCTACGCTTTGGAAGGCCCGCTCTTCGCCGCGGCCAGCGAAAGCGTGGCGCTGCTGAACCTCGGGTTCGCCGCCGAGAACATCAAGTCGCTCGCTCCCGGCCATGCGATTACGATCACCGAAGGCCGTTTCGGAATCGAAAAATTCGCCGAGAGCCCGCGTAGCGCTCACTGCTTTTTCGAATGGATCTATTTCGCGAACGTCGCCAGCACGATGGACGACCGGAGCGTGTATCTCTCGCGGACTCGGCTCGGCGAAGAACTCGCCCGGCTGGAAACTTTGCCGATCGACGAAGACACGATCGTCGTCCCTGTGCCCGACACGAGCAAAGCCGCGGCCGACTCGATGGCCTACCAGCTCAATATCCCGTCGCGCGAAGGGTTGATTCGCAATCGCTACTCGGGCCGGACGTTCATCGAAGGGGCCAGCACTCGCAAGAACAAGGCCGAAAGCAAATACACGCCGCTCCGCGAAGTGCTCGAAGGGAAGAAGGTCATTCTCGTCGAAGATTCGATCGTCCGTTCGACGACGATGGGTGTGTTGCTCAAGCGCATCCGCGATCTCGGCCGGGCCAAAGAGATTCACGTTCGCATCGCCTGCCCGCCGATCATCGCCCCGTGCTTCTACGGCATCGACATGTCGACGATTGGTCAGCTCTTCGCGCCGAAGTTTCTGAAAGACGGGATGCTGACCGACGAAGGCCAAGCGGCGATGGCCAAGGTGCTCGGCGCCGATTCGCTTCGCTACCTGCCGGTCGAATCGATCGCAAAAGCCGTGGATCTCACGAGCAATCAACTCTGCCAAGCCTGCATCACGGGCCAGTACCCCACGCCGTGCGGCCAGGAGTTGTACCAAATCGCGCTCAACGACTCGCTCGCAGGCAGCGAAAAGCGAACCTACGAAACTCGCGCAGCGGTCACGGCCGGCTAGCGGCTTTTCTTCAGACGCAAACTCTAAGGCGAACGCATCCGAGGCGAGCGGGGGCCGTAAGGCTCCCGTTGCGTGAGAGCGACGAACTCGCGCCGACGAAGTCTCGCTTGCCGCGATGGGAAGTTCGTTGCTTGATCGACGTAACGGCCGGCTGACGCCGGCCGCTCGCCGCTGCGGAGCATAAATCGCCTTCTGTCGTCGGCGCCCTCCACGGCGTTCCGCCGGCCCTAACTGCAACAGATTTGCAAAAGCGCCGAAATTGCAAGTGCGTGCATCGACCCCCGGTTTGCACGCACCCTTAGTTCTAAGTGAAGTCGTGCGTGCAAGCCGGCCCTCGTTGCACGCACCCCCTCCGGTTTGCACGCAGTAACCGTAGCGCGGCTGTAATTGCAGAACGATCGTCAATAAGACGCACAGCCGAACAGAAAGTGGACATTGGCGACTCCCTTCTCCCCTTGTGGGAGACTGCATTGTTGGACGCCTCCTGCCGGAGGCGTGCGCCCGCAGGGCGGATGAGGGGGCGGAACTGGGAACCGACGCGGAAAGACTCCGGTCGCTCACGCTCCCGGCTCGCTGTTGATGTCGTTGATGATTCATGGTCGTCGTCCTTAGCCCCCGTGCACTTCATGCCGGGGGCATTGCGGTGAGTTTGCTGTACGGACTTCGAGAAAAAAACGACGACATGTCCCCTCGCTTGCGCTTCGGGGCTGGTACGTGGTGGTCATGTTCTGCGACAGGTCCGCGTCGATAGCCCCCGGCATGAAGTGCCGGAGGCTAAGGTCGGCGCGAAATGCGCGCAGCGGCGCATCACGTAATATCCCGGATCGAGCAAGACGACTCCAGGAAACTTTTGGCCGGCCCACATCTTGTGGTCACGCTGGAGCCGGCCACAAAATGGCCGCCGGCCAAAAAACACTCTTGATTCGCGCGAAATAAATGGCGTGGCCAAAAACGTCCTTGACGAATCAGTCCGCCAAGTCATTCAGTCGCCAACGGCCGGCTGATGCCCGCCGCTCGCCGCAGGCCGTGCCTTTCGCTAAAATGGCGGACATGAGCACCGCCGACGCCGTCACGAACGCCGCCGCTGTAGATCACGCCTCCCAGGCCGGCGGCGTCGCCGACGATCTGCGCCTCACCCGCGAAGTGAAGCCGCTTCGGATCGGGCCGCTCGTCGTCGATCCGCCCATTCTGCAGGCGCCGATGGCGGGCTTTACGAACTTCGTCTATCGCCAAATCGTCCGCGAGTACGGTGGCGCGGGTTTGCAGGCGACCGAGATGGTCAGCGCCCGCGGGTTTTTGGCGCTCGAAGAGCACGCGGAAGCCCACCCCGATCGGCTTTGGGGCGTGAAGGAAGAGGCCCGACCGCTGGCCGTGCAGATTTGGGACAACGATCCCGAGACGCTGGCCGCCGTCGGCTCGCGGCTGGCCCACGAGTTCAAAGTCTCCGTGGTCGACATCAATTTCGGCTGTCCGGTTAAGCAGATCACGCGCGATGCCCACAGCGGCTCCTACCTCTTACGCGATCCCGAACGCATGGGCCGCATCATCGAAAGGGTCGTCGCCGCGTGCGCGCCGACGCCCGTCACCGCCAAGATTCGGCTCGGCTGCACCCGCGATTGCGTCAATGCGATCGACGTGGCTCAAGTCGTCGAAGGAGCCGGCGCCGCGGCGCTTACCTGTCATGGGCGAGTCGCCGAAGATTACTTCACCGGTCATGCGAATTGGTCGCTCATCTCGGCGATCAAGCCGCACCTGAAACGCATCCCGCTCATCGGCAACGGCGACCTCGACTCGGCAGCCAAGGTCGTGCAGGCCTTCAACCGCTTCGACGTCGACGGCGTCATGATCGCCCGGGCCGCCCTCGGTAAGCCTTGGCTTTTTCACCAAGCGGCGTGCGCATTCCGCGGCGAACCGGTACCGCCCGACCCGACATTGGCCGAGCAGCGCACGCTGCTGCTGCATCATTTTGAACTGGTGCTCCGCCGCTTCGGTGAAAACAAGGGAACGCTGCTCATGCGTCGCTTCGCATGCTGCTACGCGGCCGGCCGAGCCGGGGCACGGCTCTTCCGTTCCCATGCGGCAAAGGTCTCGACGCCGGCGGAATTTTACGACGTGGTGGAGAAGCACTTTCCAAGAGACAGCTTAGAGCCGGGAGCTTAGAGCTTGGAGCGAAAGCGGTCGGCTCTTAGCTCCCAGCTCCAGTCTCCAAGCTCGCTACGCTTCCACCGTCTCGAACGCTTCTTTCCCCGCCGAGGTCCACCACTTGGCGGCGTCATCGCGGGTCCACTGGCCGGAGCAGTCCGTATCGCGCAGAGCGAACCGCAACGCGGCCACGTCTTGGTAGCGATCCTTCGGCGCCTTCGCGAGGCACTTCAGCACCACGCGTTCGAGGTCTTCCGGAATTTCCGGCCGCAGCCGGCTCGGCGGCGTCACGGTTTCGTTGACGTGCGCAAACAGAATCTTCAGCGGCTTGTCGCTTTCGAAAACCGCATGGCCCGTGAGCATGTAGTACGCCACGGCGCCGAGGGCATAGATATCGCTCCGGCCGTCGGGCTCGCTTTCGCCCGTGGCTTGTTCGGGCGACATAAAGAGCGGGGAACCGGTGATGGTGCCGTCGAGCGTGAGGTGGGCCCCTTCGACTTCGACGCTCCCTTTCACCAGCCCGAAATCCAGCAGCTTGGCCACGTCGTAAATGCCGCCCCGCTTGGCCGCGAAGATGTTGCCCGGCTTCACATCGCGATGCACCAGCCCGATGGCGTGGGCTTCCCGCAGGGCGTCGCACACTTGTTCGAGCAAGTACACCACACGCGACGGCGGCAGCGGTCCGTGCCGGTCGACCAAGTCGGCAATGCTCAAGCCCGGCAGGTACTCCATGACGTAATAAAACGTGCCGTCGTCGGCCCGACCATAGTCGAAGATTTCAACGGTGTTCCAGTGCGAGAGCGTGGCGATCGTCTGCACTTCGCGCTCGAAGCGGGCCAGCGTCCGCGGGTCGTCGGCCTTATGCGGACGGATCAACTTCAGCGCACAGGGCCGCTTCAGCAAACGATGCTCGGCCAAATACACTTCGCCCATGCCGCCGGCGCCAAGCATTCGCTTGAGGCGATATTGCCCAAACTCGCGGGCTTCCATCGCTTCGCGGCGCAGCGAGTTGGTGAGGTACGTTCCGTAGACGCTCGCGCCGTAGCCGAACGCCGTGAGCAGCAGCATCGACGAGAACGGAGCGTGCGCATCGGCCAATTCGGCGATGCGCGGCTGAGTCCACACGTTGTAGGCGTAACCGCCGATCGCCGCCGTGAACATGAAGCCGATGACGGCCGCGGCCCGTTGCCAGGTGTTCGGAATGTAAACGGCGTACGTGAAGATCAGCGTAAACCAGAGCCCGACGGTGTTCGGGATGAAGTTGTGCAGCGACGCGGTGTAGATCATGTCGAAGTGCTGCACGTTCACGAAGAACGTCGTCGTCAGGCCGAAGATGCCCAACTCCATCCAGCGGAGCGACTTCAAGCAGAAGGTTTCGGTCGATCGCCAGAGAATGGCCGCGAAGATGCCCAGGCCAAGCAGGTGCGCGAGATGGCACCAGCGCAAGACCGACCGCTCCCAGCGGAGGTTCAGGCTATCGAGCGTCGCGCCGACGTCGCGAAAGGCGCCCCAGGCGAAGAACACGGCCGAGCCGATGAACAGCACCAGCGCGGCGCTGCGCAAGCGGTAACCGAGCAGGGCCTTGGTCTGGGCCGTCTCGCCCGACTCGCTCCCTTCCAGATATTTGATCTGGGCGCAGCGAGCGTGGTCGACGGGATGACGCAACGACGGCGCCGGACTCGGCGTGCGCAAGCTGGCGGCGTCGAGTGTTTGATCTTGCGGCGAAATCGGCTGCAGATCGCGGCGGGGACCGGTCATCGACCGTGTTCCTTACCAGCGGGCCCCTGAAAGCAGAACGCCCCCATCATACCGGGCGGAGCAACCCGGCGAATAGGGGCGGGGCGTGACGAGGGCGTAAGATGAACGCCTCAGATCGTGCGAAATGTTTCGCTTGATAAAGGAATTTGTCTGTTCAATAGCCCCGGATGAATATCCGGGGTGCTCGATAAACGACGTCGTTTGGCCCCAGGTATTCACCTGGGGCTATTAAACAGACGACGACGCTACGCCGCTCGTCGTCCCTTCGGGGGTGTCGCCAGTTTCGCGATTTCTTCGTGCGAGACGCGACGGAGCGTGGTTCCTTCTTCCGTGGGTTCCTCAAGCAGGACCACGGTCGTTTCGTGCAGCATTCGCGGCACGTAGAACCACGCCTTCGCGAGCGACTCCCGGTCTTGGTCGGCCGAGATGATGATCAGGTCCTGGCGAGCGAGACTGTTGGCCGTGCGGGACAAGGCCGACATCGGGTCGCCGGGGACCAATCGCACCTTCACGCCCGTCGTCGCCAGCAGCGAGTGGGCCGCCTTAAGCGCCAGGCCGGGGCCGTCGCCGTTGCCGCGGGCTTCGAACATATCGATGCCTGCGTAATGCGTCTCTTCGCCGCCCGGGCAAAGTTCCAGCATCCGCAGCGTGCGCTCGCCGGTGCCGATGCCGAGTTCCGTGATTCGCCGCACGGGTTGCTTGCGCAGCAACTTGTAGAGCGTGCGATTTTGCTTCGGCTTCGAGAAGTACGCGAGGTAAAGCGAACGAATGCGACCGGCCATGGGAGTGCGCGAGGCCCCGCAAGTTGCAATGCCGGCGGCTGCTGCCGGCGCGTCGTGCGCCGTAACCGTCCGCCTACGGAAATGCATCGACCGGCGGCGGCCCGCCTGTGCGGGAAATCCGGCGATTAACGCCGGCGTAAACGGGGCTAAATATTCCGCTTCGCGCGGGTCGATGTACCTGATGATGGTCCATCGCCTTGCTATCGCCGCCGCTGGTTGGAATCGCCGCTTGGCGCTGTGCGCCGGAGTTGTTGCCGCGGCGACAGCGTTGAGTGATGCCGGCTTTGTGCGAGCCACGCCGCCGTCGTTGCCGCCGACGAACTTCCATCCGTTCGGTCCGCCGACGCAACTCATTCCCGACGGTTCCGTCGTGCCGCTCCGGCCGCCGAAGCCGATCGCCACGATGACCCCGCTGTTCATGATGCCGCAAGAGCCGTTCGGTCACCTGGGGCAGAACTTCGGCGCACTCGGCGGCACGCTCAACATCGAGCAAAAGCAAACGGCCCCGCATCGGCAACCGATCGAACTCGTGCCGCCGCGCACTGGCGCAGGGGGCACGACCGCGCGCTCCGGCGCAGGCGCCGCGGGGGCGACATCGAGCAACGTCGCCCCGCACCGCAGCTCGACGATTCCCATGCACCGCCGCCCGCTCGGATGGTAGCGAGCTAGGTCAGCCCGAGCGGGAAGTCGCTCAAGAGTTCAACGCCCGTCTCCGTGACGACGTAATCGTTCTCCAAGCGGATGCCGCCGCGGAGTTTGTCGCTGTAGAGGCCAGGCTCAGCCGTGAAGACGTCGCCCACTTCGAACGTGTCGTCCCACATCGAATTCAGATGCGGCGCTTCGTGTGGGAAGAGCCCGATGCCGTGCCCCAGGTGATGGTCGAAGCGGGCGCCGGTGAAGGCGTCGAGGTGGGCCTTCACTTTGGTAAACAGCGCTCGGCAGCTCGCGCCCGGCTTCACGAACTCGGTGACCATCGGAAAGACTTCGGCGATGTGCTTCTGCGCCGCGAGTTGCAGCGGCGTCGGCTTGCCGTCGACGGCGATCGCGCGACAGTTGTCGGCGAAGTAACCGCGGAAGGCCGGGCCGAGGTCTAAGACGTACAGTTCGCCGGCTTCAATCTTCCGCGGCCGCGGCGGACCGCCCGGCACACCGCTGGCGTAATCGTTGCCGGTGCCGGTCAGCATTTCGCCGAGGTAGTTCACCGCCGTGGCTTGCAGCGTGTTGAACATCTCCAGTTCGCTCAACCCGGGCTGCATGATCTCGCGGGCCTTCGCGTACATCGCCCCCGTCGCGCCGATCGCGTGCTTGATGCGGGCCAGCTCATCGGCGTCTTTGCGGCGCCGCAAATGGTAAAGCGCCGGTTCGACGTCGACGATCTCCAGCGAGTCGCTGAGTTCGTCGAGCGTACGGTCGCCGAAGTGCCGCGGGAAACACGAATACTCGACGCCGATCCGTCGGGCCCGACCTTGCGTGTGCAGCACCTTCTTCAAAGCGTCGACCGCCGCGTGGCGTTGATCGTTGCGCAAGGTGCAAAGCCACTGGGCCTCGTAAGTCGTGACGGCGTCGGCCGCGTGGACCGGCGGAGCCGCGTTCGGGGCGACGAGCGTGCAGGTGCCGTCTTTCCATAAGGCCGCCAGCGGCTCGTAGACCCAACCAAATCGCGGACCGGTGAGCCATTGCACGTGCTCGGTCTTGGCGACGATCACCAGATCGATGTCCCTGCGCCGCATCTCGGCCTGCAACCGCTGCTGACGATGACGACACAACGCGGGATCAATTTCAAAACTCATACAATCTTGCTCGCTGACAGATTTCTATTGATTCGTTTAGCCGCATCGCTCGCGATGCGAGGGAAAGTACGCTTCAACGCCGCTCGATCTGAGCAGCCGGCCGAATTCTAAAACATTCCCGCCGCCGCGACCATGAGGCCGATTCTTATAGTCGGCCCGCAGCGGCGCGGTACACTGACAACGGCGATCGTTTGCACACCCCGACAGCGCTCGACTGTTCGCAAGCCCATGAAAAAACTCACCTCCGGCGGCGGTTGGCAAGCCATTTGGTACACGTGGCGGAAGGCCCGTGAATCGAGCGGCTGGAAAGTATGGAAGTTCTGGAGCGCGATGCGCTCGAAGAACGCCTGCAAGACCTGCGCTTTAGGCATGGGAGGCCAAGCCGGCGGCATGGTCAATGAGTCGGGGCACTTCCCCGAAGTCTGTAAGAAAAGCTTGCAGGCCATGGCATCCGACATGCAGGGCGCCATCAAGCCGGAGTTTTGGTCGACGTACTCCGTCGCGCAGCTTCAGGCCTTCAGCCCGCGCGAAATGGAGACCTGCGGCCGCTTGGTGCAACCGGTGCTTTTGAAGAAGGACGCTCAGTACTACACGCCGATCTCTTGGGACGAAGCGTACACCCGCATCATCGACAAGCTCCGCGCGACTCCGCCCGACGAAAGCTTCTGGTACTTCAGCGGTCGCAGCTCCAACGAAGCCGGCTTCCTGCTGCAACTGTTCGCCCGGGTGTACGGCACGAACAACGTGAACAATTGCAGTTACTACTGCCACCAAGCCTCGGGCGTCGGCCTGTCGAATGTCTTGGGCTCGGGCGTCGGCACCATTCAACTGCACGACCTGGAGAAGGCCGACTGCGTGTTCATCATCGGCGGCAATCCGGCGAGCAACCATCCGCGGCTGATGACGTCGCTTAAGGAATTGCGCAAACGTGGCGGCGAGGTGATCGTCATCAATCCGGTCGTGGAAACCGGCTTGGTGAATTTCAAGGTGCCGAGCGATCCGATGAGCTTGCTCTTCGGCACGAAGATCGCCACGC
>JAFLCO010000139.1 GCA_017303535.1 Planctomycetota bacterium | reverse complement strand
ATCCGATTTTGTTGCATTGCTGCGAAGAATCGGGCGGCGGAGCGTGAAGGTGAATGCACTGCCGGTTATACTCGGGCATCCCGCCTTGATCCGAGTTTTCCTGCCTTCGGACGCCCTATGACGCGTGCGACCTTTTTCGCGACGCTCGTTTTTTTGGCCGCCGCTTTCTTGCCGAACGCGAAGCGTGCGTTTTGCGCCGAAGCTGCAACGCAGCCGGCCGTGGAATTCGAGTGCCGCTGGACCTCGGAGCCGGTCACGCTCGACGGCCGTGCCGACGAAGCCGCTTGGCGACAGGCCGCGGTCATCGACAAGTTCGGCCAAGCGTGGGACGCGAAGGCGGGAGAAATGTCGCCGGCTCGCACGGCCACCAAAGTGCGGCTGCTGTGGGATGCGAGCCGGCTGTACTTCGTCGCCGAGATGCAGGATGCCGATCTCTTTGCGGAGTTGAAGGAACACGACTCGGCGACGTGGACTAACGACGTCTTTGAGTTGTTCATCAAGCCGGCCGCCGATAAGCCGAGCTATTACGAGTTCCAAGTCACGCCGCTGGGTACGCGGCTCGACATGTTCATCCCTGAGCGCGATCCGAAGGTGTTCGCGAAGTTCGTCCAAGCCGATCCGTTCGATTGGCGGACGGCCGTCGCGTTGCGGGGGACGCTCGACCGCCGCGACGACGTGGATCAGGGCTGGTCGGTCGAAGGAGCAATTCCCTGGAGCGACATGGCCCACACCGGCGGCAGGCCGGCGATTGATGAAACCTGGCGGTTCGCCCTTTGCCGCTACGACTACGGCGCCGCCGATACGAAGCCGGAGCTTTCGAGTTGTGCGCCGCTCACGGAGCCGAAGTTTCATAAGCATGAAGACTATGCCGGGCTGAAGTTTCGCGGACCCGATGCTTCACAAGTTCGGCCGTACGGCATTGCCGAGCGTGTGCCGCTGACGACCTCGCGCGTAGTCGGCGCGCCTGATCCGCCGCCGCCGTTTCGCACGGTCCGGGCTTTTCCGAAGCTGAAATTGCCCAACCCTATTCAAGTGCGGCGGATTCCGGGCACCAATGAGTTGTGCGTGCTGACGCACGAGAGCCAGAGTAAGGCGACGTCGCTCGTGCGGTTCGCCGATGAAGAAAGCGTGGAGAAGACGGAGCCGCTGGTTTCCGTCGAAGGGCTGGCTTACGACTTCAACTTCCATCCGAAGTTCGCCGAAAACGGCTACGTGTACATCGGTTGGGCCGGGCCAATCAAAGCTCCGAAAGGGGAAAAGGTCTGCCGCATCTCGCGGTTTACGATGCAGCGAGAGGCGCCGTTCGCCGTCGATCCGAAGTCGGAACTCTCGATCATCGATTGGAAGTCCGACGGTCATAACGGCTGCGCGATCGCGTTCGCCGGCGACGGCCGGATGTTCGTCACTGCCGGCGACGGCACGAGCGACAGCGACGACAACAACGTGGGCCAAGACCTGTCGAAGCTGCTGGCCAAAGTGCTGCGGATCGACGTGGATAACGTCTCGGCGGAGGACGAAGCAGCCGGCCGCCAGTATTCGGTGCCTGCGGACAATCCGTTTGTGTCGCTCGCAGGAGCCCGGCCGGAGACTTGGGCCTATGGGTTGCGGAACCCTTGGCGAGCGGCCGTCGATCCGAAGACCGATTATCTCTGGGTGACGCAGAACGGTCAGGACTTGTTTGAACAAACGTACTTCGTCCGCCGCGGCGATAACTTTGGTTGGAGCATCACGGAGGGGAGTGCGCCGTTCTACACCGAGCGCAAGCCGGGCCCGACGCCGATCGTGCCGCCGACCGCGGAGCACGCTCATAGCGAGGCCCGCAGCTTGACCGGGGGCGTGGTCTATCACGGCGAGCAGTTTCCGGAACTGCGAGGGTGCTATCTCTACGGCGATTATTCGACCGGCAAGATTTGGGCGATTCGCCACAACGGAACCAAGGTCACCTATCATCAGGAGATCGCCGACACGACGCACGCGATCACCAGCTTCGGGCTCGACGCCAAAGGCGAGTTGCTGGTGTGCGACTATCAAGCGAACGAAGTCGGCGGGTTGTATCGCTTCGAGCGTACGCCGCCCGTCGGGCCGTCGAACTTTCCGCGCAAGCTGAGGGAGAGCGGGCTGTTTGTCGCGGGCCAAGGCCACAAGCCTGCTCCGGGCATGATTCCGTACACGGTGAACTCGCCGCTGTGGAGCGACGGCACCTACAAGGAACGGTTCATTGCGCTGCCGGGCGAGAGTTCGGCGACGTATGCGGTGCGCAAGAGTTGGGATTTTCCGGAAGGGAGCGTGCTGGTGAAATCGTTCGCGCTCGAGACCAAGGCGGGCGATCCGAAGTCGCGGCGGTGGATCGAGACGCGGTTTATGACGAAGCAAGATAAGGAATGGGTCGGCTATTCGTATGCTTGGAACGACGAGCAGACCGATGCGGTGCTTGTCGAAGCCAAGGGCCGCGATCAAACGTTTGCGATCGCCGATGCGGCGGCGAAGGGTGGTAAGCGCGAGCAGACGTGGCACTACCCGAGCCGGGCCGAGTGCATGGTCTGCCACAGTCGGGCCGCCGGGTTCGTGCTGGGAGTTTCTACGGCGCAGCTCAATTGCGATTTCTCGTACGGCGGGCAAGTCGATAATCAGTTGCGGACGCTGGAGCATCTCGGCGTCATCAAGTTGCCGGCTGCGACGGAGCTGCAAGACGCCGTGCTGGAAGCGGCGCGCAAGCGTGGGCTTTCGTCGAAGGAGGCCAATCAGCTCTGGGACGGGATGCGGAAGGCGAAGAACCGTCGAGCGATCGCCGGCGGTGCTAAGCCGGACGTTGCGGTCGACGGGTTGCCACGTTTGGTCGATCCGGCCGACGAAATGGCGAGCCTCGAGGAGCGGGCCCGATCGTATCTGCATGCGAACTGCGCTCATTGCCATGTGCCGGCGGGCGGGGGCAACGCGCAGTTCGATATTGCGTATTGGGCCGGCCGCAGCGAGACGCGGATGTTCGGCAGCCCGCCGGTTCACCAACGCTTCGGCCTTGATGATGCCAAGCTCATCGCACCGGGTAAGCCGGAGTTATCGCTGTTGTTGCACCGCATGGCGCTGCGCGGGCGCGGGCAGATGCCGCCCGTCGCATCGTCGCATGTCGATCCGCTGGGCGTCGAGGTCGTGCGGCGGTGGATCGCGAGTTTGCCTGAAGATTTGCAAGTTCCGAAATGGGAGAAGTAGCCTCGTGACGTCGAACAAATTTGTGCAGTTCGTAGGATCGGTTATTGCGGTCGTCGCTATCTTCGCGTCGCCCTGGCTTTGCGAGGGAGTCGCGGCCGATGATTGGCCGCAATTTCGCGGACCGAACAGCACCGGTATCGCAACCTCGCAGAAGTCACTGCCGACGACGTTCTCGCTGGAAGAGAACTTGAAGTGGAAAGTGGAACTTGGCGACGGCGTCGGCTGCCCGTCGATCGTGGCCGGACGGGCATTCATCGGCGAGATGACGAAGCCGGATGAAGTCGCGCTGACGGCGTTCGACGCCGCGAGCGGCAGGTTGCTCTGGCGGCGATCATGGCCGACCGGTGAGTTGCCGGAAGTTCACATGACGAACAGCCAAGCTTCGACGACGCCGGCGGCGGACGCTGAACGCGTGTACTTCTACTTCAGTACTTTGGGGATGATCTGCGTGGATGCGGCGACCGGCGAGGATCGCTGGAAGGCCGAGTTGCCGGTGCCGTACTACGTTTTCAAATGGGGCCCGGGCATGTCGCCGGCCGTGCACGGCGACTTGGTGATCTTCTGCCAAGACGATGATTTGAACCCGGCTCTCTACGCGTTTGATAAACGAACCGGCAAACTGCGCTGGAAAGACGAACGCAATGATATGTGCGCCGGTTACTCGCATCCGGTCATCAACCGCACGAACGACGGTGACGAACTCGTAGTCGCCGGGACCGGAATGTTGATCGGCTACGACTTGGAAACGGGCAAGCGGAAGTGGTTCGCCAAGACCCTGCTGCGCAACATTAAGACAACGCCGGTCTGCCGCGACGGCATCGTCTACATTTCGCTGCAAAGCAGCGGCATCGCGAACCAGTGGATCGCTTCGATCGACCAGAAGGAGACCGGCAACCGCGACGGCAAAGTAACGAAAGAGGAACTGCAGGCGTTCGTCGGCAAGCAGCGCGTGCCGGAGGCGTTTTATAAGAAGACGTTTGATCGCGGCGACGCGAATAAAGACGGCGCGCTCGACGGTGATGAACTGGACAAGGCGTTTTTGCCCCCCGGCAACGAAGCGGGGGCTCGCTTCGGCGCGAAGAATCCGGCGGATGAATACGTGCTGGCGGTGCGCGGCGGGGGCAACGGCGACGTCACGGCAACGCACGTGCTATGGAAGCATCCGACCAAGCACACGGATCACATCGTTTCACCGCTTGTGAGCGGAGATCGGATGCTGCTCGTGAAATGCGGCGGCATCGCGACTTGCTTCTCGACCAAAGACGGCTCGCCGCTCTGGGGCCCAAAGCGGATCGACAACGGCAGCGACTACTTCGCTTCGCCGATTGCGGGCGACGGCAAGGTATACATCGCCGGCGAGAACGGCTATGTCGTCGTTCTCAACGACGGGCCGGAGCTGGACATCCTCGGCAAGAACGATGTCGGCGGTTCGATCGTGGGAACACCTGCGATCGCCGACGGCCGCATTTATGTTCGTACCCGTGACCATTTGCTCTGCTTCGGGCTGTGAACATCGAGCGCTCGTCGCGACGACAGTTTGAAACAATCTACGGGATCGGTCCCGATAAGGGTTCGTTCAGTCGCGTCATTCATCTGGTTTACCCCGCGGCTAACAATCCCCGCAGGAACGGTTTTCGGACCAAGGTGAGTAATGTAGCGAACATTCTCACGAGGCCCGGAAAGATGAATCCGTCTGGGAAAGCGCTCGCGGTTTAGACTAAGCTAGTTCTGTCGCCGTTTCGTGTTGCTGACACAGGTCGCCGGTCTCGTATGTTCCTTATCCGCTACGCTCTGCGTCGTCCGTTTACCGTTCTGGTCGCCGTCGCGGCGCTTTGTATCTGCGGCGTCTTCGCGTACCAGCGGCAGAAGGTCGACATCTTTCCGAGCCTGAACTTGCCGGTGATTTACGTCTGCCAGCCGTACGGCGGCATGGATCCCGCGCAGATGGAAGGGTTGCTCACCAACTACTACGAGTACCACTTCCTCTACATCGTCGGCATCCATCACGTCGAAAGTAAGAACGTGCAGGGAACGGCCTTGATGAAGCTCGTGTTTCATCCCGGCACGAACATGCCGCAGGCGATGGCCGAGACGATCGCCTACGTCAATCGGTCGCGGGCTTTCATGCCGCCGGGGACCGTCAACCCGTTCGTGATGCGGTTCGATACGGGCAGCGTGCCGGTCGGATATCTTGTGCTCTCTAGCGAGAAGCGGACGCTGACCGATATTCAACAGCTCGCGCTCAATGATATACGTCCGATGTTCGCCAGCGTGCCGGGCGTTTCCGCGCCGCCTCCGTTCGGCGGAAGCCAGCGAACGGTCTGCGTTCGCGTCGACCCGAACAAGTTACGAGCCCGCGGCATATCACCGGAAGAGGTGGCTGCGGCGTTGGCGAAGAACCACACGATTTCGCCGTCGGGCAATATCCGCGAAGGAGATCGCTACCCGATCGTGCGCTTGAACTCGATCATCGCCCAACCGGCCGACATGGGTCGCGTTCCTGTGCGAACCACCGAACAAGGAACGGTGTTCATCCGCGACTTGGCGACGATTGAAGACGCCGCCGACATGCAAACGGGCTACGCGCTCTTCAACGGTAAGAAGTCGGTGTACATCGTCGTCACGAAGCGGGCCGAGGCTTCGACGGTCGACGTCATCAACAACGTTCGCAAGGCCCTGCCGACGATGCAGGCCAAGCTGACGCCGAACGACATCAACGTGTCGCTCGAACTCGATCAATCGGTCTACGTCAACCGCTCGATTCGCTCGCTGGAAACCGAAGCGGCGCTCGGCGCTTTGCTGACCGGGCTCATGGTGCTGGTGTTCCTACGCGATTGGCGCAGCGCGCTCGTCGTCGTGCTGAACATTCCGTTGGCCCTGCTGGCCTCGTACGTCGCCCTGTGGTTGACGGGGCAAACCATCAACCTGATGACGCTCGGCGGGCTGGCGCTGGCCGTCGGTATTTTGGTCGATGAGGCGACCGTCGAAATCGAAAACATTCATAGCCAAATGCGGCGTACCGGCTCGATCGCTCGGGCCGTGCGCGAGGGGAACGCCGTCACGGCGGTGCCGCGGCTCATGGCGATGCTTTCCATTCTCGCGGTGTTCGTGCCGACGTTCTTTATGCAAGGCGCGGCCCAGGCGCTCTTCGCGCCGTTGGCGCTGGCGGTCGGCTTCTCGATGATTGCCTCGTACGTTCTTTCCAGCACGTTCGTGCCGGTGTTTTCCGTCTGGCTCTTGAGGCGGCACGGCTCCGTTGCTCCCGACGACGATCACTCCGCGGCGAAGGCCCACCCTTGGTATCGCGGCATCTTGTCGGGAGTCGTCGCCGTGCGGTGGCTCATCATTCCCGCATATTTGGCGGCGTCGCTCGCCGGCATTTGGATCGTCGGCAACATGCTCGGCATTGAAATCTTCCCGCAGACGAACGCCGGGCAATTCCGCCTGCGTTTGCGCGCGCCCGATGGTACGCACTTTGAAGCGACGACGGACTTAGCCCTCAGCGTGTTGAAAGACATTGAGAAGGAAGTCGGGCCCGGCAAGATCGAGACCACGCTCGGCTACGTCGGCACGATTCCGTCGACCTATCCGATCAACGCCCTCTATCAATGGTCGCGCGGCCCAGAAGAAGCGCTACTGCTCGTGGCATTCAAGCCCGGCAGCGGCGTGGCCATCGACTCGCTGCAAGAGACGCTGCGCACCCGCTTGCCCGAGAAGTACCAAGGATTGCGACTATCGTTCGAGCCGTCCGACATCGTTAACGAAGTGATGAGCTTCGGGTCGCCAACGCCGATCGACGTCTCGATCTCCGGCACCGATTTCGCCGCGAATCGGGCCTTCGCCGAGAAGTTGGCCGCGGAGTTCAAGAAGTTGCCGGCGCTGCGCGACGTGCAATTCGCGCAATCGCTGGATTACCCGACGATTGACGTCACGGTCGATCGGGAGCGCGCCGGAATGCGCGACGTCGTCGTGGAGGGGGCCGCCAAGAGTATCGTCGCCGCCACCGGCTCCACGCGTTTCACGGTTCCGATGTATTGGCCCGATCCGAAGTCAGGCGTTGGCTTTCAAGTGCAAGTGGAGATTCCGCAACCGCAAACGACATCGATGTCGGACCTCGGCGCGGTCCCGCTGCAAACGGTCGACGGGCGCTCGCTGCTCTTGCGCGACGTGGCGACGCTGACGCAAGGGACGATGCCGGGACAATACGATCGCTACAACATGAAGCGGCAGATCGGCGTAACGGCCAACATCTACGGCGAAGACCTGTACCATGTCGGCCGCGACGTGCAAAGCATCATCGACCGGTTGAAGCCGGAAATGCCGGCCGGCGCCTTGCTGGAAGTTCGCGGCCAGATTCCGCCGCTGAATGATATGCTCTCCGGCCTCGGCGTCGGCCTGATCGTCGCCGTAGCCGCCATTTTCCTGCTGCTCACGGCAAATTTCCAATCTGTGCGGTTGGCGATTGTCGCCCTGTCGACGGTGCCGGCCGTGTTGCTCGGCGTCGTCATAGCGCTGCGGCTGACGAACACCACGTTGAACATTCAATCGTTCACCGGCACGATCATGGCCGTGGGCGTGGCGATGGCCAACGCGATTCTGCTCGTGACGTTCAGCGAGCGCAGCCGTCGCAACGGGGCCGTGGCTCGCGATGCGGCGGTCGTCGGGGCTTCCGGCCGGTTGCGAGCCGTGCTCATGACGAGTATGGCGATGATCGCCGGCATGATTCCGATGGCGCTCGGCCTCGGCGAGAGCGGCGGCCAGACCGCGCCGCTTGGTTTGGCCGTGGTCGGCGGACTGACGGCGGCCACGCTCAGCACCTTGTTCATTTTGCCTTGCTTCTACGCCGTGTTGCAGGCCTTCGGTAAGGCCCGCAGCGCGTCACTCGATCCTGATGATCCTGAAAGCCGACATTTCGACCATGCAACAGCAACGACTTAATTTGCTTGAGCGACTTCACCACTCGATGATTGCGGCGGCGCTGACGTCGTCGGTACTCGTCGGCTGTGATGCGATGAAGAAGCCGGCGGCCGGCACGGGTTCGGCCGGCGGGCAAGGTTCGGCCGCGGGCCAATCGGCCGGCGCGGCAAACGCCGGCGTTATGAAGGCTGCGGCCGTGCGCGCAGAGAAGAAGTCGCTCGTTCGCACTACGGAGCAACCGGGCCAAATCGTGCCGCTGGAAACCACGCCGATTGTGGCGAAGGTCGCCGGGTACGTGGAAGCGGTTTCGAAAGACATCGGCGACCCAATCAAAGCCGGCGAAACGCTGGCCGTTTTGACGGCCCCGGAACTTCAGGAAGACGTCAAGCAGAAGGAAGCGCTCGTCAAGCAAGCGGAGACGGGCATCGTGCAGGCGGAAGCCGGATTGAAAGTCGCCGAATCGTCGGTGGCTAAAGCGAAAGCGTTTGAAGCCGAACTTCAAGCCGGCATCGACCGTGCGACCGCCGACCAGAAACGCTGGGCGTCGGAGTACGACCGCATCCAGGAGTTGTCGGACCGCGGCTCCGTGACGAATAAGCTACTCGACGAAACCCTGAGCAAGCGCGATGCGGCCGTGGCGGCGACGGCCGAGGCTCGTGCCAAGTTCAAGTCGGCGGCGGCGGCCATCGCCGAGGCTGAGTCGCGAGTCGTGCAGGCTCAGGCCGATTTGGAAGCGGCGAAGTCGCAGAAGTTGGTCGCCGAAGCGGCCCGAGATGCGGCCAAGCAGATGATGGACTATCTCACCATCAAAGCGCCGTACGACGGCACGGTCACGGCCCGCAACATCGACACGGGCCATTTCGTGTCGCCGTCGTCGAGCGGGGCCAAGCCGCTGTTCGTTGTCGTACGCGACGATCGGTTGCGGATCGTGGTCGGCGTGCCGGAGCAGGATGCGCAGTTCGTCACCGCCGGCGATCCGGCGACGATTCGCGTGTTCGCGCTCGGCGATCGCCCGATCGGCGAAGGAGCGAAAGTGACGCGATCGGCCCTCACGCTCGACCACGACTCGGGAACTTTGCGAACCGAAATTCATCTCGACAACCCCAAACGCGAACTGCGGCCGGGACTGTACGTGACGGTCGGAATTGAACTGGAGCGCCGCGACGGCGTCGTCGTGTTGCCGACTTCGGCCGTGTTTATGAAAGACGGCCGCCCGGCCTGCGTGGTCGTGAATGACGGCAAAGCCGAATTGCGATTTATCAAGAAGGGGCTTACGGCCGGCCCTGAGGTGGAGATTTTGCCCAGCGCGTCGCTGAATGAGGGCGTGCGCGAGGGGGAAATCGTGGTCGCTAAGAATGCCGCGACGATTCCCGACGGCCAACCGCTGGAAGGCGTACTGCCCGCACCGACAAAGTGACGCAATTCGCGGCATCTTAGCGTGCCGGCACGCTGCCGATTGCGGTGACTTTGCGGACGCTGCCGGTCTTAATAATCCGGCGCGAAGAGTCGGACGATGACGGGAGTAGGTTCTATTCCGTCGCCGCCCGGCTGGGAAGTTCGCATGCGAAAGTTGCCGTTCATCCTCACCGTCGCCCTTTGCGGGGCGAACGCGGAGCAACAGGCCGCAGCGCAAGTCGTCGCGCAGAGCGTGCCGCCGACGTTCAGCGCCCCTGCGGTGATGATTCCGTTGCCGCCGACGACGGAAGGCTTCGATACGCCGCCGACCGTCGTCGAGCCTGTGCCGCTGCTTGCTGAGCAAGCTTCGCACGTTACGCCGGTATCGGCGATTGAAGTCATGCCGCAGACCGAGAACGTCGCTCCGGCGGCGCCGTTGCCGATTGATCCGGATGCGTATCCCATCGATCTGGCGACGGCCGTTCATTTGGCGGGCGGACGAAGTTTGGCCGTGGCCCTGGCGCGGGAACAGGCCCGCGAGGCGCAGGCCCGCGTCATGGCAGCCGATGCGCTGTGGCTGCCGTCGATCCGTATGGGCTTGAACTACAACAAGCACGAGGGCGTGATCCAAGACGTCGTAGGCAACGCGTTCAACACCAGCCGTGGGGCGTTCTATAGCGGCATGGGCGCCGGTGCCGTCGGGGCGGGGTCGCCCGTCTTTCCGGGTATCGCGGCCAACTTTCACCTAGCCGACGCCCTCGCACAACCGCTCGCGGCTCGGCAGACCGCCGCTTCGCGCTCGCGGGCCACGAGCGCCGCGATGAACGACGTGCTGTTGGAAGCGGCCGTCGGCTACATGGACCTCTTGGCGCGTGCACAGGAGATTGCCGTCGCGACGGAAGCCCTGGATCACGCCAAGCGTCTCGGCGAACTCACCGGTTCCTTCGCTCAAAGCGGTGAAGGCACGCAAGCCGACGCCGATCGGGCTTCGACGGAAGTCGGCCTGCGGGAAATTGAAGCTGCCCGCGCCGATGAGGCGATGCGTACCGCGGCGGCGCGGCTTACGGAAATCCTCCGGCTTGATCCGACGCTCAAGCTCGTGCCGATCGAGCAGCAGCTTGAACCGCTCGAAATTGCCGATTCGTCGCTGCCGGTCGGCGAGCTTGTCGCTCGCGGACTTTCCGCGCGGCCGGAGCTTTCCGAGCAGCGGCATCTGGTGGCCGCGGCGGTTGAGCGATTGCGCCGCGAGCGGATGGCGCCGCTCGTGCCAAGCCTGCTGATCGGCACCAGCTACGGCGGCTTCGGTGCCGGGCTCGGCGGCGACATCGACGACTTCGGCGACCGGTTCGACTTCGACGCGGTTGCTTACTGGGAACTGCGTAACCTGGGCGTCGGCGACGCCGCCGCGCGCAGTACGGCCCAGGCACAGGTCGGCCAAGCCAGAACGCGTCAAACTGCGATGCTCGATCGCGTGGCCCGCGAGGTCGTGGAAGCTCACGCTCGCGTCACGTCGCGGCGCACGCAAATGGAGGCGGCGCGACGGACTTTGGAAGCGGCCGACGCCTCGTACCGGCGCAACCTCGAGCGGATTCACGGCGGCGTCGGCCTGCCGCTCGAGAGCTTGCAGTCGCTTCAGGCATTGGCGACCGTTCGTCGTGAATTCGTGCGCACCGTCGCCGATTTCAATACGGCCCAGTTTCAACTGCAACGGGCGCTAGGCTACCCGATTGCCGCGCCGGAACAGGTTGCCGTTCCGTAACGGCGGCGGGACCGTTCGCGTAATTAGTCCCACAACAGTCGCCGTAAGTCGACAAAGCTCGCTTGCTACGCCGGCGAGTTGATGGCCGTGTTCGCATGCCCCTCGTTGAGGTCGATGCGTTCCGGGCGGCCTTTGTGGCGGTAAACGAGCTTCGTGTGGTCGACGCCCAGTAGATAGAGGATCGTCGCGTGCAGGTCGTGCACATGCATGCGTTTGTCGACCGCGTAGAGCCCAAGTTCGTCGGTTGCGCCGATGGTTTGTCCGCCGCGCACGCCGCCGCCTGCCATCCACATCGTGAAGCCGGTCGGGTTGTGGTCGCGCCCCCCTCCCTGTTCGCTCATCGGCGTGCGACCAAACTCGCCCCCCCAAATGACGAGCGTTTCGTCAAGTAGTCCGCGCCGCTTAAGATCGGCCAGCAGGCCGGCGATCGGCTTATCGACGGCCCGACAGAGCCGGCTATGATTCTCCTCGAGCTTCGAGTGGCTATCCCACTTGCTGCCTGCGCCGCTATAAAGCTGCACGAAGCGGACGCCGTTTTCCACGAGTCGCCGGGCCAGCAGACAGTTGCGACCGTAGACGGCCGTTTCCGGCTGGTCCATGCCGTACAGCGCCTTGGTTTCCGCCGTCTCGCGACCAAGGTCCACGGCGCTCGGCGCCGCGGCCTGCATCGTAAACGCCAACTCATAGGCGCGAATGCGGGCTTCGAGGTCTGTGTTATCTTGGCGGGCCGCGCCGTAGTCGCGATTGAGCTTCGCCAGCAAATCAAGCTTCTCGCGTTGTTGTCGCGGCGAAACGCCCTTGGGGCTTTCGAGGTATTTGATCGGAGTGCCGTCGGCTTCAAACTCGACCCCCTGGTGAACCGCCGGCATGAAGCCGCTGCCCCAATTACGCACGCCGTTCACCACCGTGCCTTCGCTGTCTTTGATGACGACGAAGCCGGGCAGGTCGTGGTTTTCGGAACCGAGGCCATAGTTGACCCACGCGCCGAGCGACGGCCGGCCGCCGAAAATCGAACCGGTGTTCATCTGGCAGACGCCGCCGGCATGGTTGATGCCGTCGGAGACGCAGGAGTTGATCACGGCCAGATCGTCGGCGTGTTCGGCCACGTTCGCAAACCAATCCGACACCAAAAGGCCCGACTGCCCATACTGCTTCCAGGTGCGTTTGCACTCCAGCAACGGCGCGTCGCTTTCGCCCATCGCCAGCACGGGCACCTTAAAGCTCGAAGGAAGTCTCTGGCCGGCCAACTTGTTCAAGAGCGGCTTGCGATCAAACGTATCGAGATGGCTCGGGCCACCTTCCATAAAGCAGAAGATGACGCTCTTCGCTCGGCCGGCTCGCGCGGGCAGGCGCGCATCAGGCACTCCGCCGCCGGTTGCGCCCAAGACGGACTCGCCCATGAGCGCGGCCAAGGCGACCGATCCGAATCCACAGCCGGCTCGTCGCAAAAACTCGCGGCGCGAACCGGGGATGTCGTAGTTGTGGCAAGGCATGGCGATATTTCGTGCGAGGTATTAATGCAGGTAGAAGAATTCGTTGCTGTTGAGCAGCACATGGCAAAGGTCGACGAAGGCCCGACGTTGCGGGTCGACTTCCGTCGTTCCTTCGGAGCCCGACCAGGCAAGGCCGTGCAGCGTGTTTTGGCGAGCATCCCAGGCGACGACTGCGGTGTCTTGAGCAGGTGACGCGCCGGTGGGCGACGCTTTCGGCAGACCACGGCCTCGCGTGATGCGTGCCAACTCAATGCGGCCGTCCCATTGATGGGTTATGGCCCGTTTACCGACTCCGCCGATGACGATCGGAGCCGCGCCCGTGCTGAGCCCGGCGGCGACGCGATGGGTTACGGTCGACGAAAGGCTGGGAGCGTTGGGTTTATCGACTTGGCGAACATGGAACGCCACCGTGTGGGCTGAACACGAAACCTGTACGACGATGTGATACGTGACGCCAAGTTCCATCCGCAGATCGGAGGCCACGGGCTCGTAAGCGATATTGCGGTTCTCGTCTTCGCCGACAAGCTGAATGATGAGATTACGCGGCTTGAAGCGAGACTTTTCGCCGGTAACGCCCAGGCTCCAACCGTAGGACTCGACGCTCTCCTTACCATTGTTCCAGTGCGACGCGATCGTGCGTACGGAGGCCGCCGTATCGATGCTATCGAGATTGACAATAGCTTCGATCGTGAACTCGTCCCCTTCCTTCTCCGAGGTCACGGCGACGAGACGCTCGTGCTCCGTGCCCGTTTTAAATCGACCGGCGGCGGCGACGTCGGCCGGTTCGGGCTTGTCCGACGAGCCGTCGGATTGAGAACTTTGTTGCAAAAACTCCTGCGCCATTTTGCGTTCGGCCGAAGTCGGCAACCGGCCCAGCGCGATTTTCCAAGCATCGTCGATGGTCGCGGCGCGCGCCGCCAGCTTCTGGGCACGGGCCAAGGTCCAATCGCCGTTCACCAGCAGCAAGGCCTGAGTCGGCGTTACCGTGCTTTGTCGTTCGGAGGTGCTCGCAAAACCGGCCGGGGCGTCGAGACTGCGCAGTAACTCGTTCTGGTTGTTGCGTTTCTTGAGCGTAAAGATGGAGCGGCGCGTGCCGTTGCCGTCGGTCGAAGGACCACCGGGCGTCGGATCGAGTTCTCCGCTCGCGGCCAGCATTGCGTCGCGAATCTGCTCGGCATCGAGCCGACGAGGGCTGAACCGCCAAAGGTACCGATTGCTCGGGTCAACGAGTGCGGCCTTGTCCGTCGCCGGGCGACGGGCCGTTTGGCGAAACGTCGCCGACAGCAGAATCTCTCGATGCAGCTTCTTCAAACTCCACCCACCGGTGATGAACCGCTGCGTAAGGTAATCGAGCAGTTCGGGGTGCGTCGGCGGTTCGCCGAGTTTGCCGAAATCGTTGGGCGTGGCGACGATCCCGCGGCCGAAGAGGTAGTGCCACACGCGGTTCGTGATGACCCGCGTCGAAAAGCGATTGTCGGGCCGCGTAATCCAAGCCGCCAGCGCACTGCGCCGACCGGTCGAATTCGGTAGCGGCTCGATCTTCGGCTCCTCCGGCTCAATCATCGTGAGAAAGCCCGGCGCAACATCGATCTCGCCTTTACGAGTTTTAAGAATGTTCGGCGGAGCGACGGGCGTGGCATCCGTAGCGATGAAGGCGCTGAGCAGCGGAGCCGGCTTAATCGCATCAAACTTCTTGAGCTTCTCCGTCAGCTCTTGGTAACGAGCTTTGTCGGCATCTTTCTTGATCGACTTCGGAGCATCGAATCGTTCGCGTTCGTACGCCATCTGCCGTTCGCAGAAGTACGAGAACTGCCAATCTTCCGGCTTGCGTTTTTCCGGCGGCGTGTCGACCATCGCTTGAATGTCGGCTGGAAAACGGTCATGGGCCCGGCGGATGCTGCCTTGTATCAGCG
>JAFLCO010000138.1 GCA_017303535.1 Planctomycetota bacterium | reverse complement strand
GGAAACTGCGTGGCGTAGCAGCGGATGCTTTCCAGCTTTTGGTCGAGAGTGTCGCTGATGTCGACCACGACCTGGCCCGCGCCCGGCGGGAGTTCGAGCGAGCCGAAGTTGAGCGTGTAGTACATCAGCGACGGCACCGTGTGGACCGGCAAGCCTTCGAAGTGTTCGTCCCACTTGGTGAGCCGCGAGTAGAAGACGGCGGCCTCGGTGATCATCATGGCCTGATGATGATCGGGCGAAGCCAGCGGCGTTTTGGAGCCGAAGCCGATGATGAGCCGCGGCCGGTACTTGCGAAACTGCTTGGCCAAGGCCGTCCGCGATTCGAACGAATCGAACAGCCGGCGATTGGGCAAGTCGAGCTGCGCGCGCACGTGCACGCCGAGCTTCTCGGCCGCCGCGATCGCTTCTTGCTTCCGCACTTCCGGGCCCGGCGAAAGGGGCGTCGGCTCCCCGTCGGTCAGATCGATGATGCCGACCTTATAACCTTGCTTGACGAGAGAAGCCAAGGTCCCGCCGCAAGCAATCTCCACATCATCCGGATGCGCCCCGACGGCTATCACATCCAGTTTCAAATCATCGTCCGGCATCTGTCATTTCCTGAAAATGCAAACACATTAGGAGACTGGGGAGACGGCGGGCGGGGACTTTGGAGACGATGGAGAAGGAAGGGATAAGAAAGAGCGAGACGACTAGCGGCCGTGATTTCGTTTTGGGACATCGACGCGGCGGAAGTCGACCTTTTCGTGGGCGAAATTGACGAGCAGTCCCAGTTCGAGATTTGCTGCTCTGAGATAGGAACGCAGCTGCCCGTAATGCGACTTGTGCAATTGCTCGACAACTTTTAATTCGACGATGACTTTGTTTTCCACGACAAGATCTAAACGCTGAGTCCCGACGTTGATGCCTTCATAGATCACGTCGACATATTTCTCGCATTCATAAGAGATGCCGAGCCTCTTAAAGTCGACCAGCAGGGCATTCTGATAAATCTGCTCCTTGAGTCCGCCGCCGAGCTTGTGATGTACACGAAGAAAACACTGGATGATCCGTCCCGACAATTCATCATCGAATTCAATCTCCGTTTCATCCATTCTTCTCTCCCGTCCCCATAGTCTCCGATTGCCGTCTCCACAGTCTCCTAATTCTTCCAAACGACGACGATTTACGCAGGACGTTTGACGACCGAGAGAACGAACGTCGGGTTGAGGGCGTCGAAGCGGATTCTTTCGAGTTGGTGTTGGCCGCGGGCGATGTTGAGCATCCAGACGTTCGGTTGGCCGGCTTTGCGTTGGAGCGTGGCTTGGATGTCGGCCAGGTTTTCGATGCTGCCGGTGTTCGCCACGAGCCGGCCGCCGGGCTTGAGACGCTCGTACGCGAGTTCGACGAGTCGGCCGATTTCGCGACCCAGGCCACCGACGAAGATCGCATCGGGATCCGGTAGCGCAGCCCAGGCATCGGGCGCTGCGCCGAGCACGGGATGGAGATTCTTCACGCCGAACCGTTCGGCGTTGGACACGATGAGCCCGTGATCGGCCGGGTCCATTTCAATGGCGTACGTCGTGCCGTCGACGGCGATTTGCGCGGCTTCGATCGCCATCGATCCGCTGCCGGCTCCGACATCCCACACGATGCTGCGCGGGCCCAGGTCCATTTCGGAAAGTGCGAGCGTGCGGACTTCGGCCGGCGTCAAAAGCCCCTTCTTCGGCTTGGCCTGCAAGAACATTTCGTCCGGGTTGCCGAACAGCCGGCGACCGATCGACTCCGCCGGCCGGTCGGGAACGTTCGGCTTGCGCACGAGGATCATCACGTTGAGCGCGCCGAAGTCGTCGTCGGCGATTTCTTTGAGTTCGCCCTGGGTCACGCGTTCGTCGGGCGACCCGAGGTTTTCGCAGACGTAAGCGGTGAAGTAATCGATGCCCCGTTCGAGCAAAGCCCGGGCGACGGCGGCGGGCGAGTGCTCGTCGCTTGTGAAGAGCCCGACCTTCTCGGCCGAGCGAATGCGCTCGACGACGTGCTCGAGCGTGTGGTTGGCCAGGTTTGTGAGGTAAGCCTCTTCCCAGTTTTCCTTCACGCGGGCAAACGCCAACTGCATGCTGCTCACGTGCGGCACGACCTCGAAGCGATCTTTGCCGAGCTTATCGCTGAGGAACCGCGAGATGCCGTAGAAGAGCGGATCACCCGACATGAGCACGACGGCCGGGCCTGTGGTATGCACGGCCAAGCGCTTCACGACCGGTTCGAGATTTGAGCCGAGTGACGATCGTTCGGCTTTTGAGGTCGGCACGCGGGCCAAGGTCGGTTCGTCGCCGACCAGGAGCGTGGCGGAAGTGATGAGTTGTCGCGCGGCGGCGGTGATGCCGTCGAGGCCGTCGTCGCCGATGCCGATGATGTAGATTTTGCCGCCGGTTTGCGAATCTTGGGGCACGAGGATGTCCTAGAATTGAGATGGCCGACGCCGTTGCTGAGATAACGATACGGCAAGGCGTCCGCGCATTGTTCCTGCCGACGTTGTGAAGTGTCAAGCGCGACAACCTCGGCGCATTCGCGGCGGCGCGTTGAATCGCCGTGGGGTGCGCGGTAGAACCTCGGGCTTACCGCTTTCCGGCCGCCGCTCCACCGAACGCAACTTCGCCTCTTGCCCGCGAAATACAGCCATGTCTATCGCTCATAGCTCGACCAACGTGCGCCCCCGCGTGCTTGTGACCCCGCCGACTTTGGATCGCCACAAAGGTCCGTATTTCGAAGTCCTCACGGCGGCCGGCTGCGAGGTGATTTACCCGTCGCTGGAAGCCGAACTGGGCGACAAAGACGTGCTCGTCGAAAACCTGAAGGGGATCGACGCCGTACTCTGCAGCGTGGAGCCGTACTCGCGCGAGGTGCTCAATCGGAGCAACCTGCGCTGCGTGGCACGCGTCGGCGTCGGGTACGACTCGGTCGACGTCGCGGCAGCGACCGATCGGGCCATTCCGGTTTGCATTACGCCCGGCACCAACGAAAACTCCGTGGCCGAACAGGCGTTCTCGTTGATCTTCAGCGTCTTTCGCGAAGTGGCGATTCGCGACGCCGAGATTCGCGCCGGCTTGTGGCGCCGCAATAGCGTGCGCCGTCTCGCAGGCAACACCCTCGGGCTCTTGGGCCTCGGCCGCATCGGCCGGGCGATGGTGCCTCGGGCGCACGGGCTGGGGCTGAACGTCATCGCCCATGACCCTTTCGCCGATCAGGAATATGCCAAGCGCAACAACGTGCGGCTGGTCGGGCTCGACGAACTTTTCTCGACCGCCGAAATCATCAGCCTGCACATGCCATGCACGCCGGAAACGACCGACCTCATCAACCGCCGCACGCTCGGGCTGATGAAGCGCGATGCGGTGCTGATTAATACGTCGCGCGGCGGGCTCGTCGATGAAGATGCCTTGTTCGAAGCGCTCGCCGAGGGCCGGATCTTCGGCGCCGGTCTCGATGTGCTGAAGCAAGAGCCGCCGCCGAAGAACCATCCGTTCTTCGCGCTGAAGAACATCACGCTCGCGCCGCACATGGGGGGCATTGATCAAACGGCCCTTGATGCGATGGCCAAACTCGCCGCCGAATGCATCGTGCGATTGAGCCGCGGCGAAAATCCCGAAGGCTGCGTCGTCAATTCGCAGATTATGAGCGGCTACAAGTGGTGAAACGGCCGCTCGGTTAGGTAGAATGCGGCACCGCCGCTGGTGAGTTCACTTCACCAGCAACGTTCCCGCCGCCGAGTACCTGCCGCCGAGTAACTGTTCATGGCACGCCGCCGCCTCGCACGGATTGCCGCGCTTGTCGTTTGCCTACTGAGCCCATTCGGCTCGCGCGTCGCATGCGCGGCCGAAGCGCCGGCCCCGATCGACGACATCGTCTCGGTTCCCATGTCGCCCGAAGAATCGCGGCGGGCGATCGTCGTGCGGCCCGGCTTTAAGGTCGAACTCGTCGCGCACGAGCCGCTGATTGTTGATCCCGTCGCGTTTGCCTGGGACGCGCAGGCCCGGCTATGGGTCGTCGAAATGAACGACTACCCGCTCGGTGTGCCTCCTTTCGATAAGGACGGCCATGGCCGGCCCGGTGGACGAGTGAAGATTCTTA
Organism: Planctomycetota bacterium; assembly: GCA_017303535.1. Classification (GTDB taxonomy): domain Bacteria; phylum Planctomycetota; class Planctomycetia; order Pirellulales; family PNKZ01; genus PNKZ01. The sequence goes on along the minus strand of JAFLCO010000138.1, from coordinate 10,644 downwards.
CCGACGACGACGGCGACGGCCGCTACGATCGGGCCTCAGTATTCCTCGAAGGTCTGAAGTTTCCCACCGCCGTTTTGCCGTGGCGCGACGGTGCCCTGGTCTGTGCCGTGCCTGAAATCTTCTTCGCTCGCGACACCGACGGCGACGGACGGGCCGACGAGCGCCGCCCGCTTTACACAGGCCTGCACGTCGGCAACCCTCAGCATCTGGCCAACGGCCTTCGCTTCGGGCTCGACGGTTGGGTGCACTGCGCCAACGGCGCGACGCGCACCGAAGTGAAATCAGTCGCCACGGGCAAGAGCGTCGACGTCGGCACCCGCGACTTCCGGATCCACCCGGATACGGGCGACATCGAGCCGCTGTACGGCCGCTCGCAATACCTCCGCGAGTGCGACGACTGGGGCAACTGGTTCGGCAACGCCAACAGCAATCCGCTCTATCACTTCGCGCTGGAAGAGCAATACCTGCGGCGCAACCCGCACGCCGTATTTGCGCAAACGGCGACGGAAGACGTCAGCGAAACGCCCGGCGCGGCGCAGGTCTTTCCGATCAGCCGCACCGTCGCAAGGTTCAACGATCTGAGCCGAGCCAACCGTTTCACCTCGGCCTGCAGTGCGACGATCTTCCGCGACGAAACCTTAGGCCCCGAGTTCTACGGCAACTCGTTCGTCTGCGAGCCGGTGCACAACCTTGTGCATCGCGAAATCCTCCGCCCCGAAGGAACGACGTTTCGCAGCCGCAAGCCGGACGACGAAGCGCGCAGGGAGTTTCTCGCCTCGCGCGACGGTTGGTTCCGCCCCTCGATGGTCCGCACCGGCCCCGACGGCGCATTGTGGATCGCCGACATGTATCGCCTCGTGATCGAGCATCCCGAGTGGATCCCCAAAGATTGGCAAGCCAAGCTCGACTTGCGAGCCGGCAGCGACAAGGGACGCCTCTATCGCGTGTTTCCGACGCAGCTCGGCACGTTTCCCATTCCGAAGCTCGCCGACCTCGGGCCGAAGGAACTCGTCGCCAAGCTGGAAACTTCGAACGGTACGGTTCGCGACCTCGTGCTGCAACAGATCGTCGAACGTTTCGCCGGACAATCCACAAGAACGAAGGAAGTCGGCCAAATCTCCGATGCCCTCCACAAACTATTTCGCGAGTCCTCCCGCCCGACGGCCCGCCTCGCCGCGATGTGCGCAATGTCGCTACTGGACGACGAACTCGACACGCTCGTCCTCCGTGCGGCGCTCGAAGATCAGCACCCGGGCGTGCGCCGCTGGGCACTGCGCTTGGTCAATCAGGATCTCCTGGCACTTGATAGGAAACTGCAGCCGGCAGTTAGCAAAGCGATCGGCGACAAAGACGCCACAGTGCGACTGCAGGCTCTTTGCACGCTGGGGAACTTGCCGGGAGCGTCGGGCACCTTGGCATCTGGGATTCTCGGCTGCCTCGATGAACCACCGCTCCTGCGCGCCGCGGCGAGTTCGCTGAACGCCAAGAATATCGACGGTGTGACCAAGAGCGTCGTCCACATCGCCATTGAGAGCGAATTTCCTCCGACGTCGATCGTGCAATGCCTAGGCGACACTGCTGTGGCGCTCGACGCGCGCCCGGCACTCGCGCGACTTTGTCGCCTGATTGTTTCTACCGAAACCCCCGCACATCGAGGCGAGGCACTTGTCATGCTTCTCGACGTGCTATCGCGCCACGGTTCGTCGCTCGACAAACTCAAGGCCAAGCACGACGACGAACTTCGTGTTGAGGTCACGCAGTTGGAGACAATGCTGGGTGTCGAACGCGGCATAGTCGGCGATCCGCACGCATCCGACGAAGATCGCATCCTCGGACTGGCTTTGCTAGGCCGCAGTCGAGCTCACCAATCCTATGAACTGAAATTGCTCGCCGACCTCCTAAAACCGCAAACCTCCGACGACGTGCAAGCCGCCGCGATCGGGGCCGTCGGACGATTCAGCGATCCTGCGGCGGCCGACCTGCTATTGTCGCGCTGGAAGAGTTTGGCGCCTGCCCGCAAGGCGCAAGTTCTCGACGTTTGCTTGGCTCGCAAAGAATGGATCGATCGGCTGCTCTCCGCCGTCGAAGCCAAGCAAGTGGCGGCGGCCGAGATCGACGTGACCCGTTCGCAGCAGTTGCTCACGCACGCGAATAAAACCGTTCGCGAAACGGCGACGCGAGTGCTGGCCGGGGCCGTCAATGTCGATCGCCGCCGCGTCGTCGAAGAGTATCAGTCGGCCCTGTCGCTCACGGGCGACGTCGCCCGCGGCCGAGAAGTCTTCACCAAAAGTTGCGGCAACTGCCACAAGCTCGGAGACGTCGGTCACGCCGTCGGGCCTGATCTCGCCGCCTTGTCTGATCGACGGGCCGAGTCGCTTTTAGTGTCCGTGCTCGACCCGAACCGCGCCGTCGAATCGAAGTATTTGGCCTACACCGCGGAAACGGCCGACGGTCTCACGTTCACTGGCCTGCTACTCTCCGAGGGAACGAGCGACGTCACGCTCGCCTTGGCCGACGGTCGTCGGCAAACCGTGCTCCGCAGCGAACTCGAAACGTTTGCGAGCACGGCCAAGTCGTTCATGCCGGAAGGCCTGGAAAAGGACCTCCCGCCGCAGAAGCTGGCCGACGTCTTGGCCTTCGTCGCCTCGACGCGCGCCGCTCGCAAGACGTTCGCCGGTAACACGCCGCAAGTCGTCAAGCCCGAAGCTTTGCGCGGCGAGTTTTATTTGCTACCCGAACATGCCGAGATCTACGGTTCCACGTTGGTCTTCGAACCAAAATTCTCCAATCTCGGCTACTGGCGCAGCGTCGACGATCGGGCCGAGTGGGAACTCGAAGTCGCCAAGGCCGGCAACTACGATGTTTGGTTGGAATACGCGCTGCCGCCCGGCGCGGGGGGCGAGTTCATCATCGAAACGGCCGACGCTCGCCTCCGCGGCCGCAGCGAAAGTACCGGCTCCTGGGAACGCTACCGCACGGTCTCCCTCGGCGTGCTGAAGCTCGCCGCCGGTCGCCAACGCTTCACCGTCCGCCCCGACGGCCCGCCGCAAGAAGCCCTCTTCGATCTCAAATCCCTTCGCATTAAACCGCGCGAGTGATGAGTGCCTATATGAATGGAAAATCTGTTTGGCTCCCCTCGTCCCCAGCGGGGGAGATCTGTGTTTCTTCTCCCCTCTCCCCTGGCGGGAGAGGGGTTGGGGGTGAGGGGGAAGACCGTCCATCGTCGCTAGATTCCAATTGATCAAATATACAAGAGCCGCCTCTCGCCGAGCCCGCCTCATGAAGTTCGACCGCCTCACCGCTCTCGCTCTCCTCACGCTCGCATTCCTCAGCGCCGCCCACACCTTCGCTCAAGACGAAGAAGACGAGGACGAACCGAAAGTCGCTCCCGGGCTCATCGCCGCGTACTCGTTGCCCGACGAGACCAAGCCGTCCGCCGTTCGCGTTGAAACCGAAGTACAACACGCCTGGGGGTCCGGTCGACCCGACTTGCGTCTGCCCGCCGGCTCGTTCTTCGGTCGTTGGCAAGGTCTGCTCTTCACGCAAGCCACGGGCGAGTACCGCTTCTACGTCTACGCCGGCGGGGGCCATGTGGAGCTCAAACTCAAAGACCAGACGCTGCTCGACGTTGAGGCGCAGGAGCCGGCGTGGCACATGACCGAACCGCTCAAGCTCGGCTATGCCCACTCGCCGCTGGAGTTGACGTTCACGAAAACGGCCGAGCCTGCGGTACTGAAGCTCAACTGGAGCGGCCCCCAGTTCGCCGTCGAACCGATTCCCGATCGGCACTTGTTTCACGATCCGAAGCAAACGCCGAGCGACAAGTTCGATGAAGGCCGGTCGCTGGTACGCATGCTTCGCTGTGCCGCCTGCCATGAAATCCCGACGGCGAACGACCGATTGCCCGCCCCGGCGCTGACGCATCTGAAAGGCAACCTCAACGCCGATTGGATCGTCGAACATCTGACCAGCGCCGCCACCTCACACCAGCCCCGAAGCGCAAGCGAGGGGGTACCCGCCGGCGAATCTGCACCGCTCACCCGCCGCATGCCGCATTTCGCCGTCTCGAAGACCGACGCCGCAGCCATCGCCGCCTTCTTGCTAAGTACGTCGCAACCGTCGCCGGAAGTAAAGCTCCCGAAGATCCAAGCCGACGAACCGAAGCCCGCCGTCGCCACGCAAGTGATTCTCGACCCGCGCGAAGCCGAAGAGGCCAAACGTAAGAAAGCCAAGACCAAGACGCGGACCGCGGCCAGCGTGCGCGAAGGGGAACTGTTGGCTCGCAGCGTCGGTTGTTTGGCCTGTCACACGATCGGCCCGGTGGGCACGGCCTCGCTCTTCTCCGGCGGCGATCTTTCGGACATCGCGAGCAAGCGCCCCGCTGAGTTTTTCCTCCGCTGGCTCGACGACCCGGCCAAGCTCAACGCCGACCACCGCATGCCGGTGTTCAAACTCTCACAACTCGAACGCGATGATCTCACAGCGTACTTGAGCACGCTCCGCATTTCCAAGGACGCCGGTGCGAACACTAGCCCCGAAGCGCAAGCGAGGGGACATGGTAAGAACGTCGCGAACGTCGATCCCCCCTCACCCCCGTCCCCTCTCCCGCAAGGGGAGAGGGGCAAGCAAACACAGTCTCTCCCGCAAGGGGCGAGGGGAGCCAAACAGAAAGACTTAAAATTCGACGCCGAACTTGTCGACCAAGGGCGAAAAGTATTTACGAGCCAGGGCTGCGCCAAGTGCCATCGGACGAGCGAGACCCTACCAATTATCGACGAGCACATTTCCGCGCTAAGCGCGGAACGTCTGCGCGGCTTGCAGGACAAGCTCGCCGATACCTGTTTCGGCGACCCTCGCGCCAAAACGCCGCGGCCTGGCTACCGGCTGGACGAGTCACACCGCACGGCGATTGTCGATTATCTTACGTCCGTCGCCGCGCCTGAGCGCAAAGAAGAGATACCGCTCGACGGGGCGTTTGTCCTCCAAGAGCGCAACTGCACGGCCTGCCATGCTCGCGGCCTCGGGCAGGGGCTCGCCGCGCACGCCACGAAGATCACGGCGCTGGAACCGGACTTGTTGCCGGTGCAGCCGACGCTGTTGCCGCCTTCGCTCAACGGCGTCGGTGATAAGCTCATGGAAAAAGCGCTCGACGACGCGGTGCTGCTGCGCCGCGAGCCGCTGCGGCCTTGGCTGCGTGTGCGGATGCCAAAGTTCGCGCTGGCCGACACCGAGCTTACCGCGCTCAAGAAACATCTCGTCGACCACGATCGCATCCCCGACCTGCCGCCGCCGACGGAAGTCGCTTCGGCCGGCGACGATGAAACGGCCCAGCGTCTGGCGGCTCGCCGGCTTGTGACGGCCGACGGCTTCGGCTGCACGAGTTGTCACAAGATCGGCTCGTCGGAACCGGTCGGCATCACCAATCCCGCAGCCCACGGCACCGACCTGACTTTGCTGGGCGACCGGATTCGCAAGCCTTGGTTCGACCGCTGGGTACGCAATCCGTCGCGAATCATTCCGCGGATGGAAATGCCGGCCATTCAACTGCCCGTCAAAGGCGTGATGCACGACGACGTCAATCTGCAACTCGCCAGCGTTTGGAAGGTGCTCAACGAGCCCGGCTTCACACCGCCGCTGCCGAACCCCGTGCGGGTCGTTCGCTCGCGCAATGTGCCCGGGCTTCAAGAACGAGCCAGCATCCTGACCGACGTCTTCGTCGTCGACGGCAAGACCTACGCCGGCGCAATCGTCATCGGCCTGCCGAACCGCCACAACGTGCTCTTCGACTTGGAAACAAATCGCCTCGTCGCGTGGTGGACCGGCGACATGGCCCTGCAACGGACGAAAGGGAAGAGTTGGTACTGGGAAGTCGGCGGAGCGATGATTCTTGACGAAACGCGGAAATCCGTGGAGAGCGGCGGTACCGACTCATTGAGCGAGATTGTGTTTAAGTATGGATCGCATTCCGTTTCGCCCGGCCCCATAGGTCAGAATTTAGCGGTACTTGATTCGGTTGAGCATACAGACAATGGCGTCAAGATTAGGTATCGCAACGGTCAGTATCGAGTGTCACAAACATTTGAGCCGAAAGCAGATCAAGACAGTGCCTACTCGGGCTTTGTCCGTACGGTCGAAATTGAAACGGCCAATTACGATGGCCCACTCCGGCCGATACTCGATAACCGCCCAAGCGCTACCCTTCGACTTTGTTTCGACGGTGTAGAAACCTTCCGACCTGATGGAAACTCGCTTGTCGCCGACTCCTTACCGGGAAAGCCGCGAGTTGAGCTATTGCAAAGGTCTGGATTCGCACTGCCGGAGCAAACGTCGTCGGTAGTCTACGCGAGTTCTGCATCTGGTGATCCATCGGTCCGCTTTGTCGTGGCGTATACGTCCGCCGTTCCCGTTGATACGTTTCCGAACGACATCCCGACGCCGCCGAATCCGCCGGCCGTCAAAATCGACGTCGTCCCCGGTTTCGACGGCGTACAACTTCCCGTCGGCATTGCCGAAATGCCGACCGGCATGGCTTGGAAGGCCGACGGCACGTTGATGGTCACGTCGCTGAAGGGACGCGTGATCGAAGCGCGGGACACCAATGCCGACGGCCTGGAAGACGCGCTCCGGCCGGTAAGCGACGATTTGGCCGCGCCGTACGGGATCGCCGTCGCCGAGGAAGACGGCAAAGAAGTTCTCGACGTCATCAATAAGTACGCGCTGCTGCGGCTTTTCGACGACGACGGCGACGGCTACTACGAACGCAACATCGTCGCCGCCGCGGGCTGGGGGCATACCGAAGACTATCACGATTGGGCTGTCGGGCTGCCGCGCATTCCGCCGAATCAGATCGGCGGCAGGCTCGGGTACTTTGTCGGCTTGCCCTGCCAGCAAGACGATCGGAGCGAGGCCAAAGCCGCGTTGCGCGGGCAGGGACTGCGCTTGATCGCGCGTACGCCGACCGCCGACGATCCACGCCGATTTACAGTCGAACCGTTCTGCGGCGGGCTCCGCTTTCCGATGGGGCTGGCCGTCAACAAAGTCGGCGCGCTGTTCGCCAGCGACAACCAGGGGCATTACAACCCGTTCAACGAAATCAATCATCTGGTCGACGGCCGGCGTTACGGCTTCATCAACAAGCTCGAAGCCAAGCCCGGTTTCAATCCGCCGGTCGAATCGCCTGCGATCGAGTTGCAGCATCCGTGGACTCGTAGCGTCAACGGGCTCTGCTTTCTCTACACGCCCGAAAAGGTCCGGGCCGAGCGCAAGGCCGCCGGACAACCGGAGGATCTGTTCGGTCCGTTCGAAGGACATTTGCTTGGTTGCGAATTCAACTACCGTTCCTTGTTTCGCATGACGCTGCATGAGATCGACGGCGAATACCAAGGAGCCGCGTTTCCGTTCAACGAGTTCCCCGCGGCCAATCAGCCGACGTTCGAAGGCCCGACGGTTTGCGAAGTTGCCCCCGACGGCGATCTGTACGTCGGCAACTTGCAGGACAGCGGATGGGGCGGAGGTCGCAACACCGGCTCGCTCGTGAAGCTCCGACCGAACGACAAGTTGCCCGCCGGTATGGCCGACATCGTCGCGACGGCCGTTGGCTTCGAAATCCGGTTCACGCAACCCGTCGATCGCAAACTGGCTGCGAAGCGTGAAGCGTACCGCGTCGAAATGTTCCGCCGGATCAGCACCCCGCAATACGGCGGCGACGACGTCGATCGCCAAGGCGTGAAGATCGAGAAGGTTACGGTCGCCGACGACGGCCGCAGCGTGCGACTCGCCGTCGACAAGCTGAAGGCGGGCTTCGTCTACGAGTTCCACCTCGAAAACCTCGCCGCCGGCCAAAAATTCTTCCCGGCCGAAGGTTTCTACACGCTCAAACGGCTCGCGAAGAAATAGCCCCCTGTTTCAGAGAAGGGGATGAGGGGATGATGGAGATCAAGGAGATGGGGCGGAATGATGGTGCCGCTGTAGCGCATTTTTCTACGCAGCAGTATTTTTTCTTTCGCATTCATCCCCCTTATCTCCTCCGATCCCCTTATACCCTTCTCTGAAATCCGAAGCATGCCCGAGTCGTCGCAGTTTTTGTTCATGACATGTCAGGTCGGCGCGGAGCAGACGCTCAAGAGCGAGATGGCTCGTTACCGGCCGAACTTTCGCTTCGCCTTTTCGCGGCCGGGCTTTCTCACGTTCAAGCTTCCTGAGAAGCACCACCTGACCGACGACTTCGACCTGCACTCGGTCTTTGCCCGTGCGTACGGCTTTTCGCTCGGCAAGGTCGCGGTCGACGAGGCCGATCCGGTCGCGGCGATCGCCGAGGTTTGGCGCTTGGCCGAAGGACGCGAATTCAAGGCTTTGCACGTTTGGCCCCGCGATCGATTGGCGCCGGGCGAGCACGGCTACGAAGTCGGGCTGACGGACGAATCGCGCGTCGTTGAGAACCTGCTGCGGCAGTCGGCGCCTCCGAAGCTCGAAAGTTTGCGAGAGAAAAAGATCACGCAACCCGGCGACTTGGTGCTGGACGTCGTCGTGATCGAGCCGAAGCTCTGGTGGGTCGGCTTTCACAAGGCCGGTACCGCGGTGAGCCGGCGACCCGGCGGCATGTTCGACGATATCGAATTGCCGTACGAAGCCGTATCCCGGGCCTACCTGAAGATGGAAGAGGCCCTACGTTGGTCGAAGCTGCCGGTGCGTAAAGGTGACGAAGCCGCGGAGATCGGCTGCGCGCCTGGCGGATCGTGCCAGGCTTTGCTCAAGCGCGGCTTGCTCGTGACCGGCATCGATCCGGCCGAGATGCATCCGGCGGTCGTCGACCACCCGAACTTCCGACACTTGCAAATGCGCGGCGGCGATGTGAAGCGACGTGAGTTCCGCGACGTGCGCTGGCTTACGACGGATATGAACGTCGCGCCGAACTACACGCTCGATACTGTCGAGGCCATCGTCACGCACCGCGACGTCAACATCGAGGGGATGCTGCTGACGCTCAAGCTGCTCTCCTGGCGGCAGGCGGAGTTTGTGCACGAGTATGTGGCCCGGGTACAAAGTTGGGGCTTCGGGCATGTGCAATGTCGGCAACTGCAACATAACCGGCGAGAGTTTTGCCTGGCGGCCGTGCGCGGGGCGGCCCATCCGCAATTTGCCGAGTTGCAGCAGCGGGCCGAGGAGAAAATGCGGCGGATTGCCAAAGGCAAAGCGGCGGTGAAAGGTCGCCCTGCGGGCGTAACCGCAAGCGATGAACGATCGCCGAAGCGCGGTGCGGGGCCGAAAAAGAAGACAAAGTCGCAGCGTGCGCCGAAGTCGGAGTAGACTCGCTACACCATTTCTTCGACTTCTTCGCCGGCGTTGACCGTGATTTCGCCGGCGTCTTCCAAGCGGCGGACGATGTCGACCACCTGCTGCTGCATCTGTTCGACCGCCGAACGCTTGACCGGCCCGAGGTAGTCCATTTCTTCCTTGAGCATTTCGGCGGCGCGGGTCGACATGTTGCCGAGAATCTTCGTTTTGAGTTCGTCGCTCGCGGTCTTGAGGGCCAAGGCCCATTGCGAGTTTTCGACGTTCTTGAGCACCGTTTGGATGTCTTTGACCGCGAACTTCGAGATATCTTCGAAGACGAACATCCGGCGACGGATTTCTTCGACGAGGTCCGGGTCTTCCTGAGCCAAGTTCTCGAGTAAGGCCCGTTCCGTCGCGCGATCGGCGACGTTTAATATTTCGGCGACCGACTCGACCCCGCCGGCCGTTTCGAACGACTGGCTCGTGATGCTCGACATCCGGTGCTCGAGCCCACGCTCGACTTCTTGAATGATCTCAGGGCTCGTCTGTCCCATGCGGGCGATCCGCCGTACGACGGCGAGTTGTCGTTCGCTAGGAAGTCCGGCAATGACCTGGGCCGACTTTTGCGGGGCCAGGTGCGAGAGGATCAGCGCGATGGTCTGCGGGTGTTCGTCCATGATGAACGTCAGCAGATGCGTGGCGTCGATCTTTTGCAGGAACGCGAACGGCAGGGCTTCGATTTGCTGGCGGACGTTCTCGAGCGTGCTGTTGGCGTTTTTGCCAAGGGCCTTTTCGACCAAGCTTTTCGCCAAGTCGAGGCCGCCGGTGCTGCTGCCGTAGGAATTGGGATTCACCTCGGCGAATTCGCGGATCGTCTGCGATTGTTCGTCGCCGGCAATATGGCCCAGCCTAGCAATTTCGATCGAGACAAGCTCGACCTGTTTCGGCTGGAGCTTCGAGAGGAGTTGCGCGGCTTCTTCTTCGGGCAAGCTGGCCAACAATACGGCGGCTTTGCGAATTTCAGGCGTGGCCACGGCTCGACTCCCTGAGCGGTGCTGCCGGCATCGATCGTGCCGGCAAGCGGATTGCGACGCCCTAGCGGTTGCCTGCGGCTCCCAGCCGTTGCAACCGTTAAACTCCGCGGCGTCTCGCGCACGTATCGGCTTGCGCGCGGTGTGGCCTTGAGACAATCGGCCGACTTCGGCGATTTCGCGGCGTCGACGTCTAGACCAGGACGGCCGCCGGCACGTCGGAGAGGCCGACTTCCAGCGTGAGCGGGCCCCAGTCGGAATCGAACGGAATGACGATCGGCCGCACGTTCGAGGGGAAGCGGACCTCGTGCCCCTTGCCCGTGATGACGTTCGGCAGGCT
>JAFLCO010000137.1 GCA_017303535.1 Planctomycetota bacterium | reverse complement strand
GGGGCGCCGGTGTTGTAGCCCGACGATTGCGTGACTTGCCCGCCCGAGACATAACCGCCGGCATTCCGGCCGTGGTGATGGTGCCCGATGCCGGCATTATACGATACCGGGCGAGCGGCCGGCTGCTGAACGGCTTGTTGAGCCTGGGCTTCCGGCACGTAGGCCGAAGCCGGGGCTTGCGCGTTGGTGCCGCCGAAAGCCATATCGTCACGGCTCGACGTCCGACGCGACGAACCGCTTTGGTGGGCCGTCGGCTCGACGGCGAAGTCTTTCTTCGCGGTCGGCTTGATTTCCAGGTTGTTCACCACTGCGGTGATGCCCGGCATTTGCTCGGCCATCTCGACCGCGGCGGCCGATTGCTGATCGTTGGCGACGCGGCCCATCAGGGTCGCCGTACCGTTTTCATACTTCACGCCGATGCTGTAATCTTTGAGCCGTCCGCTGGCGCGGATAGTGTCGGCGATGCCTTGCGCGGTTTCCTGATCGGAACCGAGCGCCCAGGTCGGCATCATGGCGGTGATGATCAACATCACCGTGCCGAAGAAAAACCGTCGCGTCATCGAAATCCCCCTTCCGTGGACTAGAACGTTTATCGCTCGCTTTTCTCGGTTCGCGACGACTTCGCCCAATCTTGCGAAGCGGACCCATGCGGTTGCGGGCCACGGCGAACGAGAGGCGCAGCTTCCTTGCTTCTGCCTGCTCGGCCGCGAAAGGAAGCGTCGCGTGCGCTTCGCCTACCTTGTGCGGCCTACAGATAGATTTCGGCCGTCGATCTAGCCGAAGGTAGGCTTTTTTCCAATTTTGCCGGATTTGAATGCCGGCAAACGGCGGCGGGTTCTACCTTCGGACCGGCTGGCGAAAATCGATGACGGCCATCACCGTGACCACGGCCAAGACGATGCCGGCACTGATGCCCGACTCCGGCTTCACCATTAGCGCCAGCACGGTGACGATCGTGAGCAAGAGCATCGTGAGAATGAAAAGCCCGCGGAGAGAATGAGCCAGCGTCGTGCGCTCGCCGACGCGCATCAGCCAGACGCCTGCGATGGCCGCGATTTGCAGCGACAGCAGGCAGACTCCGACGGATTGGGGCGAGAAGTTGTGCACGTTCGATAGCTCGGCGGGCAAAGGCGTCGTGGGGCAAATCCACGTATGACGCGACTTATACAAGCTATCGGCAACGGCAGGCAGAGCAGTTTGCCCCGCCGCTAGTTATGCGCACATGTAACGAGCGTGCAAACTTTTACGCGCAGAAACGGCAAAGCCACGGACAGCAAGGCCGTCCGTGGCCTCTGCGGTTTTCAGTATCCTGAATCTCGACGGCTACTTGCGAACCAGCGTTCCCAGTTCGCGATCGACCTCGGTGATGTGCAAGCCGCGGTGGACTACCTTGCCGTCTTTGTCGACCAGCATGATCGTCGGTACGATCAGGATGCCCATCTGCGAAGCGAGGCGGCCTTGCATGCCCCCTTCTTCGTGGATGTTGACCCACGGCAGCCGGCTTTGAGCTAAGTAGTTCTTCAGCGTCTCGCTCTTATCGTCGAGGCTGATGCCGACGACTACCACGTTGTCGCGAGCGTACTTGGCTTGAATGTCCTTCAGAGCCGCGAGGTCCGTCAGCGCCACAGGGCTGTTCGTGGCCCAATAGTGCAAGATCACGGTCTTGCCGCGGTAGGCGGCCAAATCAAAAGCCTTGCCGTCGACCGTCTTGCCCGTGAGCGGCAGCACCTTGCCGACGCAGTCGATCCGCGTAATGGCGCCCTTGGCCGTCACGGCCGCCGGAGCACTCGGGAAATCTTTGACGATCTGCCCGTAGAGATCCTTCGATTCTTGCTCTTTACCCGAGAATTCGGCGTCGATTGCTAATTGGAGCAAAGCTTCCGGAGTCTCACCGCTGGTCGGGAAGTCTTTCACGAAGCCCTTCAGGCTTTCGATCCAGCCGGCCTGCACCTTCGTCATGTCGACGCCGGGAGCACTTTGCGCGATCATGTAGTCGGTCGTCATGCCGCGGAAGCGAGCGTAGGCGACGAGTTCCTTGTCGGCCGCTTCGGCCGTAAGCTTCTTTTCGAATTCTTTCAACCGCGTGATGGCTTCAGGATAGGTGCGCGATTCGGCCGCTTCGCTGCAGCGATCGATCAACTGCCGCGTCCAAAGCATTTTGTCGCCGGCCTCAAGCTTGCCGAGCTTCCCTTCGATCAGGTCGATGCCCTGTCTTTTGAGTTCGGCGATTTGCGCGGCGCTCGTCGCTTCGCGCAGCTTATCGTCGATTGCCTGCACGGCGGCAGCGAGTTCCGTCCCAGCGGGCGTGCTTCCGTTGCCGTCGCCGCCGCTTCCACCGCCACCGACGGCCGGCAGCGTGCGGGCCTTATCGGTGAAATACCCGCCGGCCAGGTGATTTTCCGTGCCGCTCAGCAGTTCCGGCATGTCGACGAGTCGCCACACATCGCCGACCTTGATCATCGTGCCGATTTGCAATTGGCCGTTTTTGCCGTCGTTTTCAAACATCGTGACGATGTTTTCATAGACGGTGATGTCTTTCGTCGTGCCGCCGGTTCCGCTCGGGACCGTGTACGGCCGGGTGCCGCTGAAGTTCAGCCAACGTGCCGAGCCCGTGGTCACTGTTTCCAGTTTGCCGTCACCGAGCTTGCCGCTGAAGCGCTTCGGCGCCGAAGCCACCTTTTCGCCGAGTTCCTTCAGGTGCGCCGTGCCAAGGCCAAGCGATTCGAGTTCGGCCGGCGTTGCCAGCAGTCGCTGGAAGCGAGCTTCGTCCTTCGTCGATATGGCGGCCACCGCTTCGGCGCTCAGTTCTTCCGCCGAAAGCGTCTTCCAGGTGTCGATCTTGCCGTCTTCGTTCGTGTCGACGGCCCAGCGGGTACCGGCGGTGTTTAGCCAGCGAAATTGATCCGCCTTGGCGTTGGCGTTGGAGTCGATGTCACGATAGACCTCGAGTCCTTCGTCGTAATAGCTCCACTGGTCGACCGTGTTGTCGCCGTTAGTGTCGGTAAAGCGGCGAATGATCGTGCCCGACGGGTCGAACACGACCCAGCCCGAAGTGTTGCCTTCCTTCTCGACTTTGATCGTGCATTTGGCGATCTCGTCTTTGGAGGGCTTGTAGTACTCGACATCCTTCTGCACCGGCACCAAGCCTAAAGCTTGTTCGGCCGTCGGGTTCGCCATAGCCCCGGTGGCCAGAAAGGCCTGCAAAGCGGCGGCCGCGCCACCGAGCATTAGTTTCTTGCCGAATCCACGGATCCCAAATTTGGGCGACATAGCGCGCTCCTCGCAGCAAGTGCATCGAAAACCGCCGCAGCCGCATTCCGTCGCGGCACCGTGGGCGGAAAGTGTCTTCAAGAATTGTCATCGGCGCAGAACGAGCGCGCTGGCGCTCGAGGGGCGTCGATGGATACAATATTTCGGCCGTACCGGTTGCGGAACATGAGCAAACCGGCGAAACGTTGTCGATTGTAACGACGCTGCGGTGAGTGCCGAAGTTCGATGGTCACGTAAAACGACGGCGGCGTCGGACGTCGTCGCGTGCTAGCAGGAGACGCAACAAGATGGCGATGCATCCAAAGCCGGCAGGTTCTCGATCTTCAACCGGTGAAACCGACCCGGCTTGGCCCGGCATGCGCCGACTCTCGCCGCGCCGTAAGTCCACGACGGCTCACGACGTCGACGGCCTAGTCGCCGAGCAACTCGCGCACTTCGGAATTGACCCGAAGAGCAACTACGGCGAAGCCCTCTCGGCCGTCGCGGGCCGGCTTTATGAAACCGAAGCCGATGTCGAACGCTTGTGGCGCGTGACGATGGACACGATCGGCTCGCTCGACCGTCGTGATCGTATTGCCTATTTCAACGCCAAGAAGTTTCTCTCGTTTCAACTCGCCAAACTGCTCGACACGCTGCAGAATCCGTCGCGCCGCAGCTACCAGCGTTTGGACTACGCCCCGGCGACGACCGCCGCCAAAGGGCCGTACTCCGTTTTTGACAACGTCACGGCCCTCTTCAGCGCCACGCCGGTCATCGCCCGCACCGCGACCTATATCTATGCCTGCGCGGAATGGATAGAAGATGCGTTCCAGGGCAAAGAAGTACTGCTGGAGATTTACTCCCGGCTGTTGAACCCGACGTCGATCGCCCTGGCAAATCACATCGTCGATCTCGAAGCCGGACCGCTGGCGGGCGAATACTTCGCGTGGAATTTCAACAGCGGCATGGCGGCCATCGACGGCGTGTTGGCCCATGTGCTCGGTCGCGACGATGTGCTGATTACCAGCCGCCACATTTACGGCGGCGCGCATCAACTGATCCATGATTGGTACGCCAAGAGTTCCAACCTCGAGATTGGCGTCGAAAGTTTTGACGGGTACGGCGTCGCGGAGTTCCTCGCCTGCTACGAAACGGCGCGCGAGCGGTATGCCGAACGATTCGCCGCCGGTCGCAAGGCCTACGTCTATTTGGAGAGCCCCTGCAATCCGCACGGCTACGTGCTCGACGTGCCGGGCATCTGTCGCGCGGCGCACGAGCGCGGCTTGCGAGTGCTGCTTGATGCGACCGTCGGGACGCCGTTTCTCTATCGGCCTTTGCAACGGGCCGATGCCCTCGAGCGGCCCGACTTCGTCATTCACAGCTATACGAAAGATCTTTCCGGCACCGGCTCGGTGATCGCCGGCGTGGTCATCGGCCGCAACGAAGATATGTTCATCCCGAAAGGTGAAACGGTCGGCGGCGTCGCGTGGAACGAGACGTTGTTCTGGAACGTCTACTACGTAAAAGGGGCCTTCCTCAACGCCGACGCGGCCTTCGAAGTGTTGCAAGGTTTGCACACGCTCGATCTGCGGATGCTCGCCAAGTGCATCAACACGGAAATCCTCGCGAAGTTCCTCGCGGCCCATCCGTCGCTACATGTGCATTGCAACGCCGTGGAAAGCGACGCCAATGCGGAGCTTTGTCGCAAGCAAACGTTTCTCGGCTTGCCCGCGCCGCTCTTCACGATCGATATGGAAGGTGTCCCGCGCGATGCGTTTCAACGGTTCTTCGACAACCTGTCGCCGACTTTTGGGCACATGATCAGCCTCGGGCAGACGAACACGATCGTCAGTTGCCCAGCGCTGACCACCCACTCGGAATTGGGGCCCGAACAACTCGCCGAGGCCGGCATTTCGCCGACGACCATCCGCTTCGCGGTGGGGCACGAAGACCCTTCGGATTTAATCTCGCACTTTGTCGAAGCATCACGACTGGCCATCGACCCGGCAGTACCGGGGTTCAGTGATCGGTTCATGAGCGACGGCGAGACACGTACGCTTATCCAAACGTGCTATTTGTCGGCCCATGAACGGTACTTGAACGCTCGACAAACCGCTTAGCCGAGCCGACCATGGCTCGCCCAAAATACCTCATCGTCGCCGGCGTTGCCGCGTGCGATACAATACTTGAGATGGACGATCACCGCTTTCCCGCTGCGATGCCGCAACCGACGGACGACGAGTATGGCGTCGAGCCGACCGTCGCGCATTGGTCGCAGTTGCGGAAAGCGGCGGACGAATCCCCGGTCGAATGTTACGCGGTTGGCGAAGAAGTCGAGCGAGCTCCGTTTCGGCTTGATGCCGACCGTTGGGAAGACTTCGTTCGACGCTCGCCGGACGATTCCGTCTACAAGGCGGCCGAGGCCGATTGGGTCCTTTCTCCGACTCGCGGACTGCGCCTTGTTCGGGAACATCACGAACAAATCGCGGCGCGGCAGCAGCGGGAAGACGAGCGAATCGGTCGGTTGAATGACCCGCGGCGTTTCACGCTTCAACGGTTGCTCTTCGTGCTGACCTTGGCTTCATTCGCCTTTGCACTCGGCGCACGAATGCAAACCTTCGCAGGCTGGGGCATGTTCGCAGGCACGGTCGGCCTTGTGGCTCTCGTTACCGGCGCCGCGTCGCGTTGGCTCATCGGCGAGAGTGCCCCGGCGAAGCTTGTCTGGTGGACGCTGATGGCAGTCTACCTTTCGGCCTCGTTCTTCGCTTTCTTGCCACGATAGTCGCCTTCATGCGTGTGGCTTGAGCATGCGCTCCAAAAGCTCCATCGGCAGACCGACGACGTTCGTCTCGCTTCCTTCGACGACTTGCAACCACGGGAAGCCGTCTTGGTAGCCGAACGCCCCGGCCTTGCCTTCCCATAGACCCGTGGCCAAGTACTCGTCGATCTGCTTGTCGGACAATTCGTCCATCCGAAGCGTCGTCCGGTCGACTTCAACGGCCGGTTCTTGTTCCGGCACTTTCCAGACGCACAAACCGCTGTAGACGCGGTGCTCGCGGCCTGAGAGCAGCTTCAGCATCTCGCGGGCATGTTGATCGTCTTTCGGTTTGCCGAGTACGCGACCATGACATTCGGCCACGGTGTCGCAAGCGACGATCAACGCCGGACCGGTACGCGTGGAAACGTCGAGCGCCTTCTGATAGGCCAGGCGGGCTACGAGTTCCGGTGGCGATTCTCCGCTGCAAACGCCGCACTCGGCCTCTTCCGACGGCACGAGGATCTCAAAATCGTAGCCGTACTCCGTGAGCAGTGATCGTCGCCGGGGGGAACCCGAGGCGAGTGTAAGTTTATTGGGAAACGTCGGCATTTGGCTGCTCGTGAGGCGGCAATATTCGCGTGACGGAAGCGAAGTATAATGATGCGACTCTCCGTCGTCGCCTGAAAGTGCCTGCCGAAAAATGAACCCTACGGTCCTCTACGAAGACAACCACCTGTTAGTGCTGAACAAGCCCGTCGGAATGGTTTCGCAGGGCGCACTGCCCGGAGAGCCCAGTTGCGTCGAATGGGCCAAGGATTATTTGAAACGGAAATACGATAAGCCGGGTAACGTCTTCATCGGCGTCGTGAGCCGGCTCGATCGCGACGTGTCGGGAGTGTTGGTACTGGCCCGCACGTCGAAAGGAGCGGCGCGGCTCAATGAACAATTGCGCGGGCGATCGGTTGAGAAAATCTACTGGGCGTGCGTTTCGGCGAACGAAGTTGCCAAGCTGCCCGATGCCCAGCGCTGCGAAGATTGGATCGTCGAGGATGAAGCGGCCGGCCGGATGGCCGTGGTCGACCGCGCGCAATTGCCGCGCGGACCAGAGTCGCGGGGCGATTTCGCGGCGTTGGATTATCAAACCTTGGAACGTCTGAATGGTCGCGCTCTATTGGAAGTCAAACTCGAAACAGGTCGCAAACATCAGATTCGGGTGCAACTCAGTTCACGCGGCTTTCCGATCGTCGGCGATCGTCGCTACGGCAGCCGCGCGAAGTTCTCGGCAGGGATAACGCTGCACGCCCGGCGGATCGTTTTTCGCCATCCGACGCGCGACGAAATGCTCACGTTGGAAGCCCCCTGCCCGGCGGCTTGGCGGGAGTTGGGGTTCAAATTGTTACGCGGAAGCGAACGTTAGCTTGAATGTCACCGCAAACCGTGAATCGACATCCTTGGCGGGATAAACGGGCGACGGTATTGTGGAAGTTTATGAAGAAATCGACCCTCCAACATTCGGCCGTCGCCTCCGGACTGATCGGGCAAGACGAGCTTGATCAGACGCTTGCGGAACTGCGCGCCGAAATGGGCGGGGACGAGATCTCCGACGAGCATCTCGGCAAGCGCTTGGTCGACCTCGGCAAGCTCAATCCTTGGCAAGTCGAGCAACTGCGCAACGGCCGCACAAAGTTCAATCTCGGCCCTTACCATGTGATCGATTCGATCGGCCAAGGGGGCATGGGGCAAGTGTTCAAGGCCGAACACACGATCATGGGGCGGATCGTCGCCGTAAAGGTGTTGCCGAGGAGCCGCTCGACTCCGGAAGCGATCGCCAACTTCCGTCGTGAAATTCGCACTCAGGCGCAGCTCGACCACGAGAACCTCGTGCGGGCTTACGACGCCGGCCAAGACGGGAATGTTCACTTTTTGGTGACCGAGTACGTGCCGGGCACGGATTTGCGCAAGTTAATCCGCGCCGGTGGCCAGCTGACGATGCAACAGGCGGCTTCGATCATCAGTCAAGCCGCTCGCGGGCTGGATCATGCCCACAGCCGCGGGCTACTGCATCGCGACGTCAAGCCGGCGAATCTGCTCGTGACGCCGGAAGGCCGCGTGAAGATGAGCGACCTCGGCTTGGCCGGCTACTTCAACGATCCCGAGCAGATCGATCAGTACGGCGGCAAGGTCGTCGGCACGGCCGATTATCTCGCGCCGGAGTTGATTCTGCGGCCTGACCAACTCGACAAGCGAAGCGACATCTATTCGCTCGGCTGCACGCTCTACTACGCCGTGACCGGCAAGGTGCCGTTTCCCGGCGGTACGATGCGCGACAAAGCTCGCGCGCATTGCCAACTCGCGCCGCTCGACCCGCGTCGGCTGGTGCCGGAACTCACCGACGAGTTCGTCGAGGTCGTGGCCGATCTCATGGCCAAACGTCCGGAAGATCGCATCGGTTCGGCGGCCGAGGTCATTGAACGGCTTGAGCCGTGGGCCGGCGCGGCGATGCCTACGGCTCTAGTCGCCGAACCGCTCATTCCATCCTTGCCGTCGCCGATACGCGTGCCTGCCCCGTCGCCGCTGGGGGATACCGAGCCGTATTTTCTCGTGCAACCGCTGCAGGAGCACCTGCAAGACGCGAGCACCAGTCAGATGTCGTTGGGAACGCATCCTTCGGCGAGTTTCGACGAAACTTGGCCGACCATTCCCAGCCGATCCAAGTCAAACGTATTCCCTCGACCGACGCATCACGCGCAAGACAATTCGCGGATCTTGATGCTCATCGGAGCGGCGATCGTCGTGGCGCTGCTGTCGGCCGTCGCCGTGAGCATGATCTACACGATGCTCAACGGTTGACGAGCTAGCCGCCTAATCGACGCCGCAAGTCGACCAGCGCCGCGGCATCATCGAGTTGCCGCACCGTGGCGAGCACTTTCGCAAAGAGTTGATCGATGATCTTCGACGCGGCGGGATCGCCGCCGCTTGCCGCCGTGCGACGACGGATCTCCAGCGACTGGATCCTCTCCGCCGGCGATCCGAGCCGATCGACTTGATCGAGCAATCTGGTCGCCGCCGGCTTTTCGCCGCGCTCGATCATCACGGAGGCGGCGGCCATCAACGCGCGTCGGCGGACGTACAAATCGAGAAATTCGGTTTGCCAGTCGGTGAGCCAGTCCTCCGTTCCGCGCAACCGGCCGTCGGCGGCGATCGGGACGGTGACTTCAGGTTCGAGCCCCGGCAACAGCGGAAGTTGCGCCAGCGGAAGGTAGCGGCCGGCGACAATCAATCGCAACGGGTGAGCGTCGGTGGATGTCACGGACAATTTTCCCTCGACGTTCGTACGGCCGAGCGATCGGGTTTGCTTCTCGGGACCCACGGCAAAGATTTCGCAATCGGCGACCGGCTTTTTGTCGCTTTGCGATTGCACGACCAGCGTGGTCTCGCCGTCGGGCCGACCGGCGGCTAAGGCCCAGGCTTCGTGCCGGCCGCGACGTCGCGAAGCCAGCGGATTGTTGACGCCGCTACGAACTTCGCAAAGGACGACCGGCGGACCGGAGTCAGCGCGTTGAACGTCGATGAGTTCCAGGAGAGTCCAGGGAATCGGCCTCGCCCGTTCGTAATCGCCGTCGCGTCGGCGAGCGCGGAGCAGCGGCACGAACGCATCTCCTTGTCGAGCGAGCAGCGGCCAGGCGGCGTCGCTCAGAAGACCTCCGGCTTTGACGCTCAGTCGCATCTTGCCCGACTCCGCAGGTTCTACCTTGGCCAAGAGCCGAAAGGCGCGGCAAACCGCAGCAAGAGCCGCATCAGCGATGAGTTCGCGTTGGACGGCGGAAGCCATCGTGGCGGGACCAAGACTTCGGCAAGCCGTATCCCACTCGCGAACCAAAATCCGATACGCGTGACCGTCATGCCGCAGGGTGCAAAAAATGTGCTTGTCGAATTCGCCGTGCGGCGCGGCCGGTGCGATCTCCGGAGATGCCGCGGAAGCAACGCGGGCCGCGCTTAAGAGTGCGGTGGGGACCTGCTCGGCATCGACGGCGCTGATCGTCCACGCGGCGCCCGCCGTCGTTTGCAGCGACCGTCGCAAATCGGCCGCAACGTCGGCGAGGCAACTCGGCGTCAGTTGCGGCGAGTTGTCCGCGACGACGATCAATGCCGTTCGGTAAGGCGACCAAGGGCCGGCGACATCTTCCGCCGCGGCGTTGTTAGACAATTGCGATGACGACACGATCGCCGCGACGGCAATGACTAGTGATCTGCGTCGATGAGTTGCGATGATCGGCATCATGGCAGCGGAACGTTGACACTTGGCGTAATGCGCCACTGGTCGACAAACTGATAAAGCGTCAGCGTCGCGGCGTGTCCGACGGAGAGACGCGTTCGCTTAGCGGCGTACTCATTGATCTGCCAAAGCGGTAGAACGAGCGCTTGTTCGTGGACCGTGCGTTGAATTTCGTGCAACGCCGAGCGAGCCTCGGAAAAGGTCGCCGCGGCGGCCAATTGTCGCAGCGGTGCGAGCATCTGGCGCTCGGCTTGCGGCACAATTCCGCCGGTGCCGAACAGCCGTTCCGCATCGAGTAACGGTTCCGGCGCAACGACTACGGTGTACTGCAAGTCGATTTCCTCCGATGCGGCCGACTCAGTTGCTAGAGGACGGAGTTCGACGTCGAGACCGATTCGCAGCCAGTAGCGGCGAATTTGCTCGCAGGCCCGCAGCGCCGTCAGATTCGCCGGGCACCCGAGGACGAGCCGGCGTTCGGCCGCGAACTGCGAACCGCTGCCCGAAGCGAGTCGCGACAGAATATACGCGGCTTGTAAATCGTAGGGCCGCGGCATTAGGCCGGCATCGTCGGCATAGCCAAGGGGATCGTCCGGCGCCCGGCCGCGACTGAACACGCCGCTAGCCGGTCGAGTTCCCTCGTTCTGATCCACGACTTGCAGGTGATGCTTCAAAATCGATTCGCGATCAATGGCGTAGAGCAGCGCTCGACGAAATTCGGCGCTTGCCAAAAGGGGGTGCCGCGAGCGGATCGTCAGGCAATGCACCGAGAGCGGCGCATATCGCACGAGTTGAACTTCGCGCTGCCCGCGGAGCGACACAAGTTGCCAGGGAGCAATACGATCGACGACGTCGACCTTGCCGGCCCGCAGCGCCGCTACGGCTTCCTCCTCATCGGCGTAACGACGTTCGACGATTTCCGCGAGACCGCCAACCGCCGAATTGGTGCCGCGGACGTGTTCGTAACGTCGCACGACGTCCGTGTCGGAATCGTTCAAGAGACGATATGAGCCGGAACTCGCGAAACCTCCGGCACGCGCCGCGGCGTCTAAGATCGCGCCGACGATGGCTTCCGGCCTCGGATGCAGCTTGGCGAACTCGACACGAATGCGATCGGCCGCGACGACTTCGATTCGCGGCATCAGATCGGCCCAGGAGCGATGAAATTCCGCGACTTCGGTATCCGCCGCAGCTAGGAGAGTTTGTGCGATGTCATGCGCGGAGTTTTCCGGAACGGTCAATTCGCCGAGTAAGGCGTCATTCGGATCGGCGGCCCAACGCGCCCAGCCCGCTTGATACTGAAAGGCCGTGCCGCTCTGCGACGCCGCCAAACGCAACGACGGCCGCGAGGCGAGTTCGGCGATTCGTCGAGCGTTCCAGTCGTCGCCACGTGCGAGGAAAAACGAACCGTTATCTTCGAACGCCGGTGGTCCGGAAACGGCGACGACCACGCGCGGCCGCGCGGCAACGGCCTTCTCAAGTAGCAACTTCGCCTGGGCATGCGTCGGAGCCAACGCCAGAGCGCCGGACAACAGATCTTGCGCGGCGATTGCGTCGCCGGCGGTGAGTTTTTGCTCGGCTTGCCGCACTTGGTCCGCAACCGCAGCGCTGAGTTTGCCGTTGAGCGTCGCCGTCATGGAGTCTTCGGGGAGCAGAGATGCGAGGACGTCCACGGCGCGCCGCGCTGCGGCAAGGTGACGTTCTTGAATCCGTTTGTCGACGAGGCCTTGGACCGCCGGCGGTAGAATCTTGGCGAGGTCCACGTTGCGGGCCTTCAACTCGTTGAACCGCAGGCAAAGCGCCAAGGCATTTTCCCACCGCTCGGCTGCGATCGCTTGCTCGGCTTCGCGTTTCACCGCGTGCTGTTCCGCGTCGGCCAATCCGGCAAGCGTCGGGTAACGGGCGTTGAGAAACGAGAATACGGCGAAGGCGTCGTCGAAGTGACCATCGTCGGCCAAGTTGCGGGCTTCGGCCAAGACCATGTTTTCGAACAGACGCACTTCCACGACGTCGCTCCAAAGCGCGACGTACGCGTTCTCCGGGTCGGGCAACAGCTTCATTTGGAGCGAAGTGCCGGCGGCCGGCGCGATCGGGACTTTCCGTCCGGGGAGATCCAGCGGAAAAACTTCAACTTCACGCGGCGGCCGCTCGCGCAACACCACGACGTCGAAGGGCTCTCTATGGATTAGCAAAGGTCGCGTCGGCTCCATTGGCGGAGCAAGCGGATCGATCGCAGCTCCCGCGACGGGCATTCCTTGCGCTCGTTCCGCGGGCGTGGCAAACGGATTCTCCGCCGCAGCCGCAGATGGCTTTGTGGCCGCGGCGGCTCGTTCTTCCGGCGTCGCGAACGGATTGTCGGCGGCGGCTGAATTCTGCGCACGCACGGTCAAAGGATACCGGGTGCCGGCGATGAGCAGCCAAACCGCAAACATCGAACGGGCGGAAGCCGGCAAGAAGCCGTCGTTCCACACGCCGCGGGCGAGGCGACGGATTACGGCCGCGCGATCCACACCAATTCTCCGGAAACGGTCGTTAGAATCAGTCGATCGCCGTCGACGATCGGCGGCTGCGCGAGGGCAAGGCCCGTTTCGATACTTGCCGCTTGGCGACCGTCGGCCGCCGCAAGTCGCAGGATCTTTCCCCGGCCGCAGGCAATGAAAACGTCGTCGCCGTCGACTGCCGGAGGAAACGCGTCGGCCGGTAGCTGTGTGCGCCAAAGCAGTTTCGCAGCACTATCGAGCGCAAAGCAATCTAGGCCGTCGTCGATCGAATAAGCCGCGAAAACATACGAACCGCGCGCGACCGGACCATTCCAGGCCGGATCACCGTCGAGCGGCCAAGTCGGCCCGGCGGGTAGTTCCGGCAGTCGAAACGCTCGCAGAATGTGATCTGCGTCGATGAGATAGGCGAACTGCCCCGCGACGGCGAGTTGTCCGACCGGGGGACTGCTCAAGGAAGCTTTTGCACGTTGCACGAGCGCCGGCCGCTGCTGCGACTCATCGAGTTCAAGACGGTAAAGAGTGCTAAGACCGTCGGAAATAACGACGGACTGATCCGCGATTTCGGGGCGCGACCATTTCACTTTTGTTCCGGCGACTTGCGGTGGTAAGAACGGCAACGCCGCTGACGGCATTTTCTTTGTGATTGATCGAAATTCCACGCCTCGTTGTTCCATCGGGACGACGGCGCCGCCTTGAAAAGCGCAAAACTGTGCAGCAGGGCCGATTTTGCCGCGAGCCAATTCAAGACGCTTAGATTTATCGTTGTCCGACGGTATGAGTTCGTAGCCGAACAAATCAGGGTTGTATGGGCGAGGTTCTTTCGCTCCCGGTGCCGGAGGCGGAATTGACAATCGCAACTCGGCCGCCGTCATAGATAGTTCCGGCGAAATCACTTGGAATTCACCGAGCAATCGTCGTACATCGGGCGTCGTCGCAAATTTGGCCAACTGTTTCATGACGCCGAAGTGAGCGGCTTCGGCCCGATCGACCGTGAAGAGCTGCAAGTCGACGTCGTCGTGCGCGGCAGCGAGCCAACGCACTCCGACGGCCGTCGGGGCAACGGCAACCGGAATTCCGACTTGCCTACGCCAGAGTTCCCGTCCGTCGGTCTTTGCCAAAGCGGCGATGAAAATGCCTTTTCGCTTCTCATCGTGGTAAACATGCACGAGCGAATCGCTCCCGATCGTCGGAGGTTGCGCGCCTGGAGAGCCCGGCAGATAGGCCTTGATTAACGTCAACTTGCCGAGCGTCGGCTGAAGTTCCAAGCATTCCAGTTGACTGCCGGCAACCCAGAGTTGCACGCCGTGCGCAGCCAGCGGCCGGAGCATTTTGCCGCCGCGAAGCGTGTATTGAGCGATGGGCGCAACGTCGCCTTCGATCTTTCCGCCGGAAAAATCGAAGACTCGCAAGTCGCCGCCAAGGTCAAGCACCGCCGCGTAGCGCTGGACGAGGACCGGCGGCACGGCGACATAGTGCCGAGTGTCAAAAGCTCCGACGGGCCGGGGCTTGCGGCCGTCGCGCTCCGTTTCGCAGACGATCATCCGACCGGCGTCTCCCCGACGCTCGAAGAGCAGCAGATACGAACCGACGCGAACCGGCGACGTCGTCCACTGTCCGGTCGAGCCGAGCGATACGCTTTCCAGCGGCTTGAGATCGTCGGCTGCGAGCACATAAACGACTCCGTCGCCGGCCGGCTGATAAATGACGCCCGCGCGAGTATCGAGCATCGCCCCCTGCTGCAACGGTTGCGGAAATTCCACGTAGCCCGCCGCGGCCCCCGTCGATAAGTCGATCGAATAAAGCTTGCCCGAGGCCTGAGTGAGCAACAGTCGACTACCGACGACGTTGGCCCAACTTTTTAACTCCGGTTTCTCAACGGCGGGAATCGGAATGCGACGCTTCAACTCTCCCGTCGCCCCGGCGACGACGAGGAACTCATTGCGAACGGAATCGTGCAGTAAGGCTTCGGCATCGGC
>JAFLCO010000136.1 GCA_017303535.1 Planctomycetota bacterium | reverse complement strand
TTTTTTAACCGCGACCGGGACCACCGGACGCCCCGCACAAAGCCCTCGGGCGAACGATTCCACGACGGAACTTTTTGGTTCACGATGTCTGATGGTCCGTTGTCAGTTGTCAGTTGTCCGTCGTCAGTTGTCCGTCGTCAGTTGCCCGTCGTCAGTTGCCCGTCGTCAGTTGCCCGTCGTCAGTTGCCACGGACTACGGACCACGGACAAAACACATCAGGAGACTGTGGGGACGGAAGTCGGGGACTGGGGAGATGGAACTCGGAAATAAGGGAGACATTTTGTCCGTCTATTCAGCAGTCAGCAGTCCGCAGTCAGCATTTTTCTCCGTGTTCTCCGTGCCTCTGTGGTGAAATACGACCACATTTCGGCCCCTGACGGGATTTCTCAGCTGCGTCTATAATCAAAGCGGTCTGACCAATTCTTGTGTCTCACTCACTCCCGCTCGCGAAATCATGCAAGTCGGTTTGTTTATTCCTTGCTACGTCGACCAATTGTTCCCGCGGGTCGGCATGGCGACCGTCGAGTTGCTGGAGCGCTGCGGTTGCACGGTCGAGTTTCCCCAGGCCCAGACCTGCTGCGGCCAGCCGATGGCCAACACCGGCTGCACGAATGAGGCCCGGCCGTTGGCGGAGCGTTTTTTAGAGATCTTCGCGCCGTATCAATACGTCGTCGCGCCGTCGGGGAGTTGCGTCGCGATGGTTCGCCATCATTACGACGAGTACCTGGAAGGAAAGCCAGGCTTCGCCGAGTTGAAAGCCAAGACTTTTGAGTTGTGCGAGTTTTTGGTCGACGTCGTCGGGCTCAAGGCCGTCGACGTGCGGTTTCCGCATCGCGTCGGCCTGCATCAAAGCTGCCACGGCCTGCGCGAGTTGCGGCTCGGGAGTTCCAGCGAACTCGTCGGAGCCTCGTTCGGGAAAGCTCAGCAACTTTTGAACTTGGTCGACGGCCTGCAGCTCACGACGTTGAAACGGCCCGACGAGTGTTGCGGCTTCGGCGGCACGTTCGCCGTCGCCGAAGAAGCGGTGAGCTGCATGATGGGGGAAGATC
This sequence comes from Planctomycetota bacterium, assembly GCA_017303535.1. GTDB lineage: Bacteria > Planctomycetota > Planctomycetia > Pirellulales > PNKZ01 > PNKZ01. Next base: position 13,798 of record JAFLCO010000136.1, on the reverse strand, counting down.
GTGTGTTTGACCACGAGCAGGCCGGCACCGAAGTGCTGACGGCCAACGACATGTCGTGCCTGATGCACATGCAAGGAATTATTCGTCGCGATAAGAAGCCGATTCGGGTGATGCACATCGCCGAGATTTTGGCGGGAGATCGCGTATGAGCCGCAACGGTCATTCGGCCACGGTCGCAAACGTCGGTCATCCCGCGCTAGCCGAAGCTTTTACGCTCGACCGGCCGCGGGCACGTTGGCACGACGAGACGCTCTGGTTTGTTCGCAGCAAGCGCGACAAGGCGGCTTGGACGCTCCCGGAATGGGAACTGCTTCGCGAAACGGCGTCGGCGATCAAAGCCCACACAATGTCGCGGTTGGCCGAATATTTAGAACAGTTTGAGCGACAAGCCCAGAAGCTCGGCGTGACGGTGCATTGGGCGAAAGACGCCGCCGAGCACAATGAGATCGTATTGGGGATTTTGCAACGCCGCGGCGCGAAGAAGCTCGTGAAGAGCAAGTCGATGCTCACGGAGGAGTGCCATCTCAATCCGTATTTGGAACGGCACGGCATCGAAGTGGTCGATACGGACCTCGGCGAACGAATCGTGCAATTGGCCGGCGAGCCACCAAGCCATATCGTGCTGCCGGCGATTCACAAAAAGAAGGAAGACGTCGGCGAGATCTTTCATGAACATTTAGGAACCCCGGCTGGAGCCTCCGATCCGCTGTTCCTGGCCGAAGCGGCCCGGCAGCACCTCCGCGATAAGTTCATGCAGGCCGACGCCGCGCTCACGGGCGTAAACTTTGCGATTGCCGAGACCGGCGGCATCGTGATCTGCACGAACGAAGGGAACGCCGATCTGGGCGTGTCGCTGCCGAAGGTTCACATCGCCTGCATGGGCATCGAGAAGCTGATTCCGCGGGCCGCCGATCTCAGCGTGTTTTTACGATTGCTCGCGCGCAGCGCCACGGGCCAGCCGATCACGACTTACTCTTCGCATTTTCACGGTCCGATGCCGGGGGCCGAGATGCACATCGTGCTGGTCGACAATGGCCGCACGGAGATTCTGGGGAGCGACGAGTTCCGCAGGTCGCTGAACTGCATTCGCTGCGGGGCCTGTATGAACACCTGCCCCGTGTATCGCCGCAGCGGCGGGCACAGTTACGAATCAACGGTACCGGGGCCGATTGGATCGATCTTGGCGCCATCGCGCGATGCGAAGTTGCACGGCAGCTTGCCGTTCGCTTGTAGTTTGTGCGGGTCTTGCACGGACGTTTGCCCAGTGAAGATCGATATTCATCATCAGCTGCTCACGTGGCGCAAGGAGATCAATCATCGCGGGCTGCTGTCGCTGTCGAAACGCGTCGGCATGAAGCTGATGAGCCGGCTTTTTAGCAGCCCGCGGATTTACGCGGCATCGGGCTGGTTGGCGCGAAAGATCGTTCCGCGGTTGCCGCGGTTTATGCTCTACAACCGAATGAACGCCTGGGGGAAGCGGCGCGAGTTGCCGGAGTTTCCCCGTGAAAGTTTCCGCGAGCAATTCGCGCGAAGGAAGAACGGAAAGGGCGGCCATGGGAAGTAGAGAGAACATCCTGCAGGCCGTGCGAGCAAAACAACTGCCCGACAAGCCGGCGCCGAGCCTCGAGCAGAATTGGATTCGCTACGAAGACCGGCGGGCTCAGTTTGCCGCGGCCTTGCAGTCGGTCGGCGGGCGTTGCGAGTTTGTCGCCGGCGGCGCTGCGGCGGCCGCGAAACTCGCCGAACATCCGGCTTGGTCGGCGGCGGAGAAGATCGTATCGCTCGTACCGGATGTGGTTGCAGGCAACTGCGATCTGGCGACGGTCGACGATCCGCACAAGTTGGAAGACGTCGATTTTGCGATTCTGCGCGGTTCGATCGCCGTAGCGGAGAACGGCGCCGTGTGGGTGACCGATCAAGGGCTAAAGCATCGGGCCGTGTATTTCATCGCCCAACATCTCGTGCTGGTCGTTCCGGCCGGCGCGATCGTCGACAACATGGCGCAAGCCTACGAGAAGTTGCAGTTTGCCGGCCCCGGCTACGGCGCGTTTTTGTCCGGCCCTTCGAAGACGGCCGACATCGAACAGTCGCTCGTCATCGGTGCGCACGGACCACGGTCGATGACCGTGTTTCTGATCGAGGCGATTTGAACTATCGCGGCGGTATCGGCCGGCGACGCGATTACGACGTTCGTCGTTCGATGGAGAGCGGTCGGTTTGCGACGATCGGCGGGTTGCCGAGCTTCGTGAAGATGCGCTTTCGGCGAGCTTCTACGGTGCGTAGCGCGATGCCGAGCGTCGCCGCGATATTTTTATTGAGCTTGCCCCGCAGCATGAGATCCAAAACCTCGCGTTCTTCGCGGCGAAGCTGCGCCACACGCTGTCGCGCAAGGTCGAGATTGCGCATGGTGAATTGCATCGCGGTCGCCGTGCGAGCGGCGTCGGAGAGCGTGGAAACCAGACGTGCCGAATCGAGCGGCCAATCGATGATATCCGTCGCACCCAGCCGCAGGAGGGAGACGACGGTGCGCGTCGACGGGCGGCTCAAGAGAAGTACGAGCGCGAAGTTCAGCTGCTCGACGACCTTTGCGAGGCACGGCGTGACGGCGTTTAGATCGGATTCGGCAACGGCGGCGACAACGCATCCGGGCACGCTCGCGTCGGCCCGCGAAAAAAGGCTTGGCCAGTCGACATGCCGTTCAATTCCAAAACCCTGCGGCTGTGCGAAGTCGGAAATTCTTTGGAGCAGTTCGGTCGGAAGAGAAACGGAATGAATGACGATGCGACCCGTTTGCATTTGCCCTGCCCTAATCACAACCCGCCGGCTGACAAATAGCCAAACCGGCTATTCTTCGATCGGCTCTAGATTCCCCATCGGCGGAATGACAGCCGGCAAGTAGGCGCAAGTACGCCAATAGCTTGAAGAAATCGGGGGAGAAAAGTGCTTAAAGCAGCTGCAATTTATGTGCGGGTTCGATTCGCACACCCGTGTGTCCTAAGCGACCGCTTTGGTGTAGGCGGCGATCAACTCCGGCACGGTTTCAACCTGCAATGTGGAAAGTATCATCTGCTTCCGACGGTCGAGAGTTCGAGCGCTGATGTCGAGCTTGGCGGCGATGGCTTTATTCGACAGGCCGGCGACCATGCAATCGAGAACGGCCCGGGATTCTTCAGTGAGCTGCGAGAGTCGTCGGCGGAATTCCGCAGCACCTCGGACATCGGCCTGGCGTCGGCGGGTCAGTTCGACGGCGCGGCGAACGACGTCGATGAGTTCCGCAGCTTCAAACGGCTTCTCGAGGAGACTCGCGGCACCGTGTTGCATGAGGCTGACCGCGGTCTTGACGTCGGCAAAGGCAGTGACGACTACGACCGACACCGTCGATTGCTGGTGCCGAAGGCGATCGAGGAGTTCGCCGCCCGTAACGCCGGGCATGCGGAGATCTGTGACTACGCAGAGGCAACTTTGGGCTTGCGGGCTATCAAGAAACTGGCCGGCGGAAGTAAAAGCGTAGGCCTGGAAGCCGGCTTCGGAAAGGATCTGTACCGAAAGTGCGGCCACATCCGGATCGTCGTCGATGACACAAACCGGTGTAGGCTCCACAAGCGACCGCGCTTCCTATCGACATGACGTAGCGTGCGGTGTTGTCGCACATTCAAGCGTATACTGTACCAATACTGCCCGTACTTGTTGAGGGGGTGAATACTTGAGCCGACGCACATATCGTCGCGGATTATTTTGTCCGGCGTTGAGTTCAAGATCGGCGACACCGTGATGTTCCACGTTGCGATCGATAAACACGAGTGAATTCTCTGTTGCTCTTGCGGAAGCGACCGCATGGAAAGTGCACTGCGCCAGATTTTCGTGATCCTGGAGACTTCAATAGAACACGCGATGACCGAATTGGCCGATCTTTCAGGGTTGAGATCGAGGGAGCACAACGTCGGGAGAATTGCAAAGGCCGAGCTTTACGGAACTTGACTGAAGGCTTCGTGTCATTATGTTATCGATGACTTGATAATAATACGGTACAGATAGCCCGCCAAGTTCGAGTCGCGTTATGGCCACCGTCGCCGCTCCGAAGATCGTGGAAGTTGCGCAGCAGATCGTCGACGACATCCGTCGGCGAAAATTGAAGCCGGGCGATTCGTACTTGAACACCGCGGAAACCGCGCAACTACTGCGAGTGAGCGGATCGACGGTGAATCGCGCTCTGCAACTGTTGGCGCAGCGCGGCGTGATTCGGCGCCGACAGCGGCAAGGTACGGTTATCGCCGGAACGGAAACGCCGTCGCCCTTGCGGCGCGTGCACATCGTCATACGCGAAGACCACCTACGTACCGAAGGCCTTTGGGCGGACGGCGTACTGTTCGGTCTGCAAAGTGCGCTGCCCGGGGTCGACGTGCAGTTCAACTTTCGTCCGACGACCGACGACTCCGAGTACGTGAAGCGGTTGATCGACGACGTCCTGCGGTCGCGGCAAACCGCCGGCTTCGTACTGATCCGTGCCGGCGTCGCCGTGCAGAGATTGGTCGCCGCGGCGGGATTGCCGGCCGTGGTCAGCGGAACTTTGCAGCCTTCGGTGACCCAGTTGCCCAGCGTCGAGCGCGATCAGCGGCAAATCGGCGCCGTGTTGGTTCGCCATCTGATCGATGCCGGATGTCGCAAGTTTCTTCTGCTATTTCGCGAAAGGATCACAGCGGGCGATCATGTCATGCTTGACGCGGCACGCGACGAACTCTCGGCCGCGGGCTTCACGTTGGCCGACGTCACACTGCGTTGTTTGCCTACGGATGCGGAGGCGATCGCCGCGGAAGTTCGTGAGTTGCTCGCGGCGCAACAACAACGAGTCGGATGCCTGTGTCGAGCGGAACCGCTGGCGCGCGGAGCGGCGGAAGCTATCCGAGCGCTGCGCCTCCCTGCCAAGCGAAGACCGCCGATTGCGGTTGCCGACGTGTCGCGCCGGGCCGACGCCGTGCCGGAGTTTGCCTGCGTCGAAACCGTCGTCAGTCCCGAAGAATATGGCGCCGAATTGGGGCGAGTCTTGGCGGAAACGGCCGCCGGTCGCAAGCCTGAGCCTTATCGCAAGATCATTCCGATTCGCCTTCGTCTGCCGTCGGCTTAAATGAAGAATGCCGCTTTGTCATCGCCTGCCCCGCAGTTTGGAGTTAGCTCATGAAATCATCGTTGCGTTTGGTCTTTGGCGTCGTCGCTCTGTGCATCGCATCGTTGAATAGCGTCGGCGTCACCGCAGCCGAACCGATGTTGGAACAAATCGCGTTGTTTGAAGCCGGCAAAGACGGGTACGCGCTTTATCGCATTCCCGGTCTCATCGTCACTGCCAAAGGGACCGTACTGGCCTATTGCGAGGCGCGTCGTACCGGTAAGAGCGACTGGGACACGATCGACATCATGCTGCGACGCTCGACCGACGGCGGCAGGACGTTCTCGGAACGTCAAAGAATCGCCGACGTGCCCGGGCCGCATACGAAGAACCCGGTGGCGCTGGCTCAGAAACTGGCCAACGCCGAAGACGTCACGTACAACAATGCCGTCGGGTTCGCCGACCGCGACGGTACGGTTCATTTTCTTTTCTGCCTTGAGTACTCCCGCTGCTTCTACATTCGCAGCGACGATGACGGGCTAACGTTCTCCAAGCCGATTGAAATTACCGGAGCCTTTGAAAAGTTTCGCTCCGAGTACGATTGGAAAGTTTTGGCGACGGGTCCGGCTCACGGCATTCAACTGCGAACTGGAAGGCTCGTCGTACCTATTTGGCTCAGCACCGGTACCGGCGGGCATGCGCATCGTCCGTCCGTCACGTCAACGATCTATAGCGACGACCACGGCAAGACTTGGTCGGCCGGCGATATCGCGGTCCCCAACACCGACGAATGGGTGTTCCCGAACGAAACCGTGGTCGTCGAACTGGCCGACGGAAGTGTAATGCTCAACGTTCGTAGCGAATCGAAGAACCATCGCCGTATCGTAACGACGAGCCCTGATGGTGCGACCGGTTGGACGAAGCCTCGCTTTGATGAAGCATTGCTCGAGCCCATCTGCATGGCCAGCATTATTCGCTATTCGCTGCATCCGCAGTCGGACAAAAATCGGATCGTGTTTGCCAATCCTCACAATCTCTCACGACTCGACGGCACCGAGGCTCCCGGTAAGTCGCGCGATCGCCGCAATATCTCCATCAAGGTCAGCTACGACGAGGGCCAAACGTGGGCGGTCGACAAAGTGCTGGAGCCCGACTATAGCGCGTACAGCGATCTCGCCGTACTGCCGGACGGCACGATTCTCTGCCTCTATGAAACGGGCCGCCGCGGCGACAAAGACAAGAAGAAGCCGTCGAGCTACGCGGGCCTGAAACTGGCAAGGTTCAATATGGAATGGCTTACCGACGGCAAGGACGTTCCGCAGCCCACGAAAAGGTAGCACCTCGGTATTCGATTTAAGCCCCTGCATTTGGCGATCATTCATGACAATTCGCAAGCTGAGCACATTGCTTCTGGTCGCGACAGTCGCGATGTCGCGAACATCCGCAGCAGTCGAAGTGATCGAGGCCGACGTCTGCGTGTACGGCGGAACATCGGGCGGAGCCGTTGCCGCCGTGAAGGCCGCGCGCATGGGGAAGAAGGTTATCTTGCTCGAGCCGGGCAGGCATCTCGGCGGAATGACTTCGGGCGGTCTGAGCGCCGTCGATATTGGCGACCCACGCTCGGTTGGCGGGCTCGTACGCGAATACTTCACGCGACTTGTGAAGCGATACGGCAAGGAACTCGCTTGGGACAAGCCGTTCATCAGCAAGGCCGGCGGTCCGGCCACCGGGGGAGCGTATTCGATTGAACCGCATGCGGCGGAAGCGGTGTTTGACGAAATGGTGCAACAGGCCAAGGTGGCCGTCTATCGCGAGGCGAAGCTGGCGAAAGCTGTAAAAGATGCTGCGCGGATCACCGTACTGCAAGCGGAAGACGGTCGCACGTTTCGCGCGAAGATGTTCATCGACGCCACGTACGAAGGCGACTTGATGGCGGCGGCCGGCGTGAGCTATACGGTGATGCGCGAAGGCAACGCCAAGTACGGCGAGCGATACAATGGCATATACTACGACGAGAAATACAAACCGCGGCTCGGGCACCTCACGCCGGGTCCGAGCGGACGAGTTCCTGGAGGCCAAGGTGTTTGGGACCGAGATCTCCCGCTCGATCCCTACGTCGTGCCGGGAGATCCGTCGAGCGGACTGCTGCCCCTCGTCAACGCCGGTGAGCCGGGAAACCCCGGCGATCCGGCCCCCGGCGTGCAAGCTTACTGCTATCGGCTTTGTTTGACGACAGCCGCCGATCGGCTGCCGATCACGCCGCCTGCCGACTATGACCCGCAGCGATATGAGATCGTCGCGCGGTTTATCGCCGGCTGCCAAGCGATGGGCGACGACGTCGATCTGCGGTGGTTCTCGAAGTACGACCCGCTACCGAACGACAAGTGGGATTTCAACACGGCCACGTTCGGCGGCAATCTTCCCGGCCTCAATTGGGAATGGCCGGAAGCAAGTTACGCGCGGCGAGCCGAAATCGCGAAGATGCATGAAGATTATCACCGCGGCCTCCTGCACTTCCTGGCGACTGACGATCGCGTGCCGAGCAAAGTGCGCGAAGAAATGCGGCGTTTTGGCCTGCCGAGCGACGAATTTAAGGACACCGGGGGCTGGCCGTATCAACTCTACATTCGAGAAGCCCGGCGAATGGTGTCGGACCTGGTGCTGACGGAACATCACACGTTCGGCCGGCAGATTGCCGAGGATCCGGTTTCGCTGGGCTCGTACGGCACGGATACGCACGAAATTCGCCGCATCGTGAAAGACGGAGTCGTGACGCGGGAAGGCAAAACGGCGGGAGGCCGCGACGGCGCGCCGCCGTACAACATCGGGTATGCGGCGATCGTACCGAAGGCCGCGGAGTGCGAGAACCTGTTCGTCACGTTCGCGCTCTCGGCCAGTCATACGGCCTTCAGTAGTATTCGCATGGAGCCGGTGTTTATGGCGAGCAGCCAAGCGGCGGCGACCGCGGCCTGTCAGGCCATTGATGCCGGCGTGGCCGTGCAACGCGTCGACTACGCGAAGCTTCGCAAGCGACTAGTGGCCGATGGCCAGATTCTAGAGTGGAAGCATGCCGGAACGAGCGGGCACTAAGGGAGATTGAAATGCCTAGGAAATTGCACGTTCTGGCGATTGCCGCTGCGGCGTTCGGCTGTTGCTTCTCAGTGTCACACGCCGCCGAGCTTAAATCGGCGTCAGTGGCCGATGTCGACGGGAAGCGCTTCGATGTCGTCGTGATCGGCGGCACGCCGGGCGGAGTTGCGTGTGCCGTGCGGGCCGCGCGCGAAGGTTGCGCCGTGCTCCTGGTGCAGCACAACCATCACATCGGCGGCATGATGACCAACGGTCTCATGCAATGGGACGCCCTTTACGGCGGCCCGCGGGCGCCGCTCTTCAGCGAACTGCTGGCCAATATCGAAGAACATTATCGCAAGACGCATGGCGACGACTCGCGCGACTATAGCGTCGTGCGTTACTCACAAGAGCACTATCCGATCGGTTGGGTTGAACCGCATGTTGCCGAGCGTGAGTTCGGCCGGCTCGTCGCCGCCGAGAAGAATACTACGACGTTGCTCGGCTGTTATCCGTCAGCGGTTGCGCGCAACGGTGCGGTATTGGAGAACGTGACGCTGCAAGAACTTGAGGGATCAAGAAAGGCCACGGTCACGGCGGCGACGTTCGTCGATGCCATGTACGAAGGGGATTTGATGGCCCTGGCGAAGGTGAAATACCGCGTCGGCCGCGAAGCGCGAGACGAGTACGGCGAACCTCATGCGGGCAAGGTGTTCACGAATATCGACAAAGGGCCGGCGCCGCAGGCCGCTGTCGAAGGGAAGTTGAACATCCGCCCGTACGGCCAAAAGCAGGGCTCGATCGATCCTGAAAGCCCTCGCACGGCCGACGGCGCCGTGCAGGCCTACAACATGCGGATGTGCGTGACGAGCGATCCCGCCAACCGCATCATGCTCACCGAACCGCCGCCGGGCTACGACCGAGCGGAGTACGTCGACTACGACCGCAAGAGCATCGCCGGCAACGGCGGGCCGAATTCAAAGTCGCACATGAATAGCCCGATCTTGCCGGGCGAGAACCATGAGTATCCCGAAGCCGATTGGCCGACACGCGACAAGATCACGAAGAGGCACTTGCACTTCGCGCTCGGCTTAATTTGGTTCCTGCAGAATGACGAGAGCGTGTCTGAAAAGGCGCGTAACGAGTTTCGGCGATGGGGCCTGCCGAAGGATGAATTCGCGGACAACGGGCACGTGCCGTACGAAATGTACGTGCGTGAAACTCGGCGGCTCGTCGGAAGGCATGTGTACACGGAGCACGACAACTCGCTTGCCAAAGGGTTCGGACGAACGCCGATCCATGGCGACTCTGTCGCCGTCACCGATTGGTACATGGACTCGCACTCCTGCACCATCGAAAAGCGACCAGGCTACAAGTACGACGGCAAGCTGATTCTCACCGAGGAATCGCGGCCGGGACAGATTCCTTATCGGGCGCTGTTGCCGCAGGACGTCGACAACTTGCTGGTGCCCGTCTGTATGTCGACGACACACATTTCCTGGGGTGCCGTTCGTTTGGAGCCGGTATGGATGCAAGCGGGCGAAGCGGCCGGATTCGCGGCGGCCTTGGCGCACAAGAAGAACGTAGCACCGGGTAAGCTTTCCGGAGATGACTTAACTCGGTTGCTTTGCGACCGCCGACAACTCGTCAGCTTCTTTAACGACTTCGCGACGACTGATTCCGAAGAATGGGTGCCGGCCGTGCAATTCCTCGGCACGAAAGGCTTCTTTGCCGACTACGATGCGCGGCCGAACCAGCCGCTTACGATCGGCTTGGCCAAGTTGTGGGCCGACGGCTTCGCAACGCTGCGTCGCGGCGAACACGACGGTAACGCCTTGGCGGCGCAAGTCGGAAAACTCGCGCCGCAGGGGGATCGCAGTTTCGTATCGGCCGTGATGTTCGCAAAGCAACTTGGCTTGGCGAACTCCAAGAATCGCGATGCCGAGCGGCCGCTCACACGGGCCGCGGCAGCGCAGATGATTTATCAAGCGATGGCCGACAAATGACGCAAGTCGCGGCGCCCGCTATTTGAGGATGCTCAGCGTCGGCAGCGGCCTATTCGTTCGCATCGTCTCACGCAGTTGACGGGCCAGGGCAGCCACCACGCCTTCAAAGTGCGGAGCCGTTTCGGCATTGGAGAAGTTGCCGGCGATCTTGCCTTCGTCGCCGTTGACGCGGATCTGAATGTTGATCGGCACCTCGCCGAGGAACGGCACTTTCAACTCTTCGGCCTTGCGCTTCGCGCCGCCGGTGCCGAAGATGTCGTACCGTTTGCCGTTGTCGGGGCAGAGGAAGTAACTCATGTTTTCGACCATGCCGAGCACCGGAATGTTGACGCGGCGGAACATGGCGACGGCCTTCACCGCGTCGAGCAGGGCCACGTCTTGCGGCGTGCAAACGACCACGGCCCCCGTGAGCGGCAGGATCTGCGAAAGCGACAGCGCGATGTCGCCGGTGCCGGGCGGCATGTCGATGATCAGATAATCGAGCGGCCCCCAAGCCGTGTCGCGTAGCATCTGATGAATCGCGCCGTGCAACATCGGGCCGCGGAGAATGACCGGCTGGTCGGGTTCGACCATAAAGCCGATCGACATCACCTTCAGGCCTTCGAGTTCGTGCGGCTGGATCTTTTTCTGTTCGGTGAGTTCCGCTTTGCCGCGCAGGCCGAGCAAGTGCGGGATGCTCGGGCCGTAGATATCGGCGTCGAGCAAACCGACTTTGCAGCCGGCCCGAAGGAGGCCGTAAGCAATACCTGAGGCGATCGTGCTCTTGCCGACGCCCCCTTTTCCGCTGCCGACCGCAATGACCGACTTCGCCATGAGCCCGATCTCGCCGAGCGGCAGGGGCGGCCGATCGTGCTCGGCATGGCGAACCTCCACGGCACCGATGCCCGGCAGCTTGGCGCGAAGCTGCTTTTCCACTTCTTGAGCCGTTTCACTCTTGAGCGGCGCGGAATGGCTCGTTAGCGCCAGCGTCAGACGAACGTCGTTGCCGGAGACTTCCACGTCGCGGATTTGCTGTTGTTGAACGGCGTTGCGGCCGGTTTCAGGATCTTGAAAATCGGCCAGTGCGGCGAGGACGTCGGCGGCGGTCATGAGGGGCTCGTTCGTTTTTTAGGGGCGGCAATTATTCGACGGGTCGCCAAGGAAGGGAGGCCCGCAGTCGGTCGGTTAGCGAAGTCTGAGGTTTCAATAGGTCGACAGGCGGTGCGGCGATTCGCGGATCGTAGCGCCGCAGGGTTTGCACGATGCGGCCGACGTTGCGCGGCGACGCGATCCAATCGACGGCTCCCGCTTCGCTGAGCAAGAGTTCAAAATCGTCGGAAGGCAGCGGGCCTACGACGAATCGCGGCACGCGCGGCCTGCGGCGGAGGTGAACCGTCAGCAAGTCGAGCAAATCCGCAAGGTCACCAATCGTCGACTCGACCACCAGCGGCGCTACGGCAAAATCGTCGGACGACGGGCCGTCGAATCCTTTTCGGCATTCGACGAGCGATCGGGTCTCGATGATTCGCGGCGTGGGCCGCTCGGCCGTCGATCGGACGCCCCGCCTTAGCGCGGCGGCCCAAGTACCGGTCCGTTCGCAGATCAGCAGCGGAGGGAATTCCATCATCGACTCGCTTTCGCAACCAGCTGGTCCGTCATTTTAGCGCACGACGTCGACGGCGAACAGGGCCGGCAAACCGCGGTCAACCGTCGCGTTCGTCGTTTTCGCCGGTTGAATCCGCTTCTTCAAACACAACGTCTTCGGGTGCCGCCTCAAGCTCAAGCTGCACCATGCGACGGTAGAGACGCGGCCGCGAAAGCCCCAGCAGGCGTGCCGCCGCGGTCTTGTTCCCTTTGACGGCGGCCACGGCTCGGCGGATCAACTCTCGCTCCGTCTCCGCGAGGAACTGATCCAGGTCGATTGTGTCCGGAGCGATAGGTTCGTGGCTGCGAGCGTCGGCGGCGTACGCCAAGCGGGCAGGCAGTGAATCGGTCGAGAGTCGCGGACCTTCGGCTCGCGCGTAGGCGGCGCGTACCATCTCCGCCAACTCCGCGACATCGCCGGGCCACGCATAGGCCGCCAAGCGATCGAGAGCTTCCGGAGTAAAGCCGGCGAGTTGACGCGCGGATTCGGCGTTGAGTTCTTCCACAAACCATTGGGCCAACGGAGGAATATCTTCCGGACGAGCGGCCAGCGGCGGCATTTCGATAGAGAGCACGGAGAGCCACGCGGCGAGATCGGCGCGAAAGGCGCCGGCTTCGGCGAGCCGTTCCAGCGGAACCGTCGTGGTCGTCATGATTCGCAGCGGCAACTCGACTAGCTTGAGAAAGCCGGCCAGTTCGCCTTGAGCATCGGCGGGCATTCGATCGGCGTCGGTGAGCAGCAGCGTGCCGGCCGACGCTTGTCTGGAGGTTTTCGCGGCGCGGACCATGCCGCGAATCGTGCTTTGGAGAAGTTCGGCGTTGAGCACGGCGGCGTCGAGCGGAACGAGCGGAAGCGCGAGAAACTCCGCCGGCTGCAAGCCGGTCGGTGCTCCCTGTGGGCGGAAGTAGTGCACGGCCCGGGCAATACGCGAACGTCCGCTGCCGACGGGACCGATGATCGAGAGCCTTGCCTTGCTCACGCCGGCGACTTCGATCTGCGCACGAACTCGCTGCATGCTCGGGCCGATGCCGATGAGGCGATCGACGGAGTAACGGCCCGCGGTTTCGCGGCGAATGCGCAACGTTTGGGCTCGCAGACGCGCCGCCTCCTCCACGGCGCGAGCTGCGGCAGCGTCTTCTCGCTCGAGATATTCACGCGGCGGCAACCAGGCGGACACTCCGAAACCTTCGGACGAAGCAAAACTCCAGGGTTGAAACAAAGCGATCCGAGCGGAACTTTGGGCCTCGGTCGAGTGCGGCGGAATGATTTCCGCGCGAGCCGTCTCGCCCGCGAACGTTTGGGGCGGCGGGCAAAGAGAGTTGACGAGCGATTGAATGTAATCGTCCGTTTCGATCGACGTGTATCGGCACTCGCGGCCCAGCAAGTCAACGGGTTTGCACCCGAGCCATTTTGCGCACGCCTCGTTCAAGTAGATGATGCGTCGCTCGTCGTCAACGACGTAAAACGGATCCGCCGCGGCATTGAAGAAGCGGGCCAGATCATTGTGGCGTGGGCGCGGCGACATGCCTCTAGTGTACGCGCTGGGGAGATTGCAAAACCAGATGTGGCGCGGCCTGCCTTAGCCGACTTGCAACGTCAGCGTGCGGCGGCCAGGCGATTCGTCGAGGCTGCGTCGGCAGGGGTTGCCGCTGCCGCCGCATTTACGGAGGCCGCGGCGCGGGCCGAGGAGGCCGCATCGTGCGACTTTTGTGCGAGCCGGCCGGGAGCTAAGCCGACGGCGATCACGAGAATTGCCGAGACAAAGGCGGCCAAGCGTGCGCCGTTGCCGCCTTGACCGACGGCGACGGAACTCGTGGATTCGCCGAAATACATCGTGCCGATTATCCGTAGATAGTAAGCCGCAGAAACGGCCGCATTGAGCACGCCGACGATTGCCAGCACAAGGAACCAATTGCGAAGACCGACGCTTTCGGAAGTGCCGAGTTCGACGGCCCCGGAGAACAGTTCAAACTTACCCCAGAAGCCCGCGAGCGGCGG
>JAFLCO010000135.1:7966-14871 GCA_017303535.1 Planctomycetota bacterium | reverse complement strand
GGCTCGACGATTTGGACAAAGTGCAAATGCCGACGACGCCGCTCGTGGACGAGACGGCGAAGTTCAAAAAGGCGAAGTAGTTTCGACGCTGACGCGCCGCGCAAGCGCGGCGGCTAAACAGGGGAGCTTTTCCCTAGCTCGATCTTGTCCGACGGCAGTACCTTCGCCTTGAGCACCGTGCGCATTTGCTCTAGCGCGTAGCGATTCAGCTCTTCGGTGTTGGCCGCTACGCAATCGCTCGGCACGACGATGCTGAGATCATGCATGTAGGCGTCGTTCGCGGTGAACAGCACGCAGATGTTAGTCGCCACGCCGGTGAGGATCACCGTGCGCACGCCCAGATGCTTGAGCAACGTGTCGAGCGTGGTCTCGAAGAACCCGGAGTGCTTCGGCTTGAGCACAAAATAATCGTCGGGCTTGGGCTTCAGCTTCCGCGCCAGCGGTTCGCCGCGCACGCGGTCTTTTAAGCAGTGTTCGACTTGTGCTCCGAAGTCGCTGCGCCAGCGACCGAAATTGTCGTTGACGTAAATCACCGGCACATCGGCCTCGCGGGCACGGCCAGCTAATCGCGCGAGGCGTTCCGCCATCGGCAGCGCGTGCTTGAGCAGTTGATCCCCTTCGGGAAACTCGAGGTCGTTGATCACATCGATTAAGATCAGCGCCACGTCGGAATTATCCGGAGCGCTGCCGTGCAAATCGGCGTTCTTTTCCGGCTGCGTCGTGTTTGTGTGCGTCGTGGTGTTCATGATGCATCGACATTTGAGGCGACTTCTCGGTCGACAAGATGCAACATGCGTGCCGGACGAATGTGCGACATTCTCCGACGACGGCGCGAACCACGCCCTACCGGCGGGCGTATCTATCTGTCTTGCCGACCTAGCCAAGTGCCCCAATCGGCCGCGCTACGCGGGTCGAGGCTGGTCAGCAAGTCCGGGAGGATTTGAGCGAGCGGCTTAGTCAACCGTGGGTCGAACGTGACGTCGAGCGGACGCACTTTCTCCAGCGCCTGCAGCGCCTCGCGCTGTTCCCCTTGCCGGGCCAACACGACGGCTTCGCCGGCCAAACCAAAGGCCCGATCGTCGCGCCGATCCGGCGGCAAGCCGGCGAACTCCAAGAAGATCGGGAGCGCCGAGCCGAGGCGATCTTGTTGCAGGTAGAGCAGCGCCAACTCCTGCCGCGCTTCGTCGGTCGCCTCGCGATCGTCCGGAAAATGCAGACGGACCGCGTTGAGCGCCTCTTCGCGGGCTTTGTCATCGAGTTGCATTCGGGCGAAGTTGACTTGCGCTTCGCCGCTCGGTTGGCGCGGTACCGTGGTTTGCGGAGTCGTCGGCAAAGCGTTGCGCTCGGCCAGCGCTTTACGGTTGGCCGTCACGGCGTACTGCATTTCCAATTGCATCCGACCGTCGAGCAGCCGCCACCAATTCTTCAGTTGCAGCCGGCCGATCGCCTCGGCCGCTTTGTCGACCTCTTCGCGCTTGGTGTAAACCAAGCTCTGCCCGGCCAGCCCGAAGGCCTGATATTCCTCGGCAAGTTGCTTTTCAAACTCTTGAAACAGTGCGAGCGCTTCGTCGAGCCGATTCGCGTGCCAATAGAGCCGGGCCAATTCTTGCTTGGCCCGTTGCACGTGATAGACGTCGGTCGGGTAATAGTGTTCGACCGCGCGAAGGCGGGCTTCCATGTCGGGACCGGGCCAGAGGGCGGCGGCGAGTTGCGCTTCGGCCGTGTCTTTGCGCGGCACGGAACCGGGAGCGGTCGGCGACGTCGCCGAGGCCGCCTCCAGGAGCGACGGCTCGGTCCACGCGCGCAGCACGGCCAACCCGATGCCGACGACGAACGCAATCAGGGCCGCCCCCAAGATTCGCTTGTGCCACGACTCTTGCTTGCGCAGCACCACGGCCTGCGTCTTCATCAGCGCTTCGAGTTGCCGCGTGGCGCTTTGCAGGCCGCCGGTCACGCTGAGTTCGAGCGCCGTGTGTTCGTCGAGCCCTTGCGTCCAGGAGGCGTCGTCGTCGGCCGCGGCGATCGGCAAGGCCCGCAAATCGCGGAGCACGTCGCGCGCACCCGCGTAGCGATCGCCGGGCTTCTTCTGCATCAAACGCTCGACGATGCGGCATAGCTCTTTCGGCAGATCAGGCCGCAGTTGTTCAAGGCTGCGGGCCTGCGTCTTCAAATGTTGCACGGCCACGGCCAGCGCCGTTTCGCCCTCAAATGGCGGACGCCCGGCCAGCATGTGATAACAACTCACGCCAAAGCTGTAGAGATCGCTACGCGGGTCGAGGTCCTTGCCTTCGACCTGTTCGGGGCTCATGTAGAGCGGGGTTCCCATCGTCACGCCGACTTGCGTCAGATGCAGCGCGTCGTCGTCGCGGCCGATGCGGGCCAACCCGAAGTCGGCGACTTTCACTTCTCCCGAGGTCGAGAGCATGATGTTCTCGGGCTTGATGTCGCGATGCACGATCCCTTGCTGGGCCGCTTTGTGCAGGGCCGCTGCGGTCTGCCGCATCACGGCGACGGCCAGCACGGCATCGGGCGGGCCGTTGCGCTGCAGCCATTCGCGGAGGTTCATCCCCTGCACATACTCTTGAGCGATGTAGTGCAGACCGTCGGCATGGCCGACTTCGTAGATCTGCACGATGTTCGCGTGCACCAGAGCCGCGGCAGCCATCGCCTCGTTTTGAAAGCGAGCGACGTACGTGGCGTCGCCGGCCAAGTTGCTCTTCAATACTTTCAGCGCGACCTGCCGCCGCAGCTTCTGCTGCTCGGCGAGATACACCTCGGCCATCGCCCCGCGACCCAGCCGGCGCAGCAACTTGAAATCGCCGAGCGACCGACCAGAAAGGTCGGAATCGTCGACGGCTGCGGGACGGGTGGGGGAAGACATTTTTGATGCTGGAGTTTCGGGTGCCACTGGTGGCTCGTCCACCAGTGTTTTGATCGGCGTCCTCACGGCACTGGTGGACAAGCCACCAGTGGCACCCCGGCGGTTTGAGTTACAGCGCGTTACGGTTACCGGCGGCCAAGATTTCTTGCGGAGGGCGTTACCCCAGTATGCGTGCCGTGCGGGCGGCGGGCAACGCAATCCGCGACCGTTGCGAAGGTTTAAGGTTTCGCGGCCGACTCAGCTTTCGTCGCTCGGCCGAT
Organism: Planctomycetota bacterium; assembly: GCA_017303535.1. GTDB lineage: Bacteria > Planctomycetota > Planctomycetia > Pirellulales > PNKZ01 > PNKZ01. Next base: position 11,730 of record JAFLCO010000135.1, on the reverse strand, counting down.
GGCACGTAGCGTCCGGGTACCGAAGCTTCCGGCCGTTGTCAGCAGCAGGCCGCCGGCAACTGTGTAAATTAGGATCGTCCGGGTGATGTACCCTGCGGCTAGGTAAATGGTTCCGCCGCCGAGCAAAAGAATGCCGGCCACGAGCAGCAGCATCGTGATGGCCTGCCGGCGTTGCAACTTGGGGGAATCGGTCTGCCGCAGCACCGCCCCGAGCGCGCCGAAAAGCGACAGCGGAATGCCGAACAACCGCGTGACGGCCTCGAGCGCCCCGAAGAACACAAGCACGACGATCGGGCCGAGGATAAAGGTCATAAGACAACTGCCGTAACAAGCTTATATCGGCACCAACCCCAGGGCGATGAATCGACATATTTTAATGCCCGATGCCAGGGCTGGACCATCCCGCGATGCGCATCGTGCCGGGTAATGTCGCGACGACGCCGTGCGACGGCGCGCCGCGAAGAGTAATATGAGCGTGTGGCATTACCAGAACATCATGTTTGAAAGGCGATACATGATGAATCGTACAGCATCGTCTGCACTAGCGGTTGCGATAGTTGCTATTGCCACCGCACGTACTCCGATAATGCGAGCCGCACCACTCAATGCGGGTAGTACGGCAAGATCGCCGAACCCCATTGATTTACTTGAACGGCTTCAGACGAAGCTCTCAGAGCAGCCCGAGATCGGCGGAAGATTTACGCAAGATTGGTTCTTCGCAGAATGCTACGAGATCCTGGGGCACAAGCAAAAGGCCGCCGAGTTCCGTGAACGCGAGCAAGCTAAGCTTGAGCAACGGGAAGAGCAAGGTGGTAAGCTCCGCCGACTATGTCGAGAGGCGAGAGATTGTCGCGAAAACGATCCGGCGAAAGCCCGTGCCAAAATTGCCGAAGCGAGGCGCGAGTTCGAGAAAGTTCCCGAGGCAGAGCGTTACTCGTTTTATTACGATTTGGAGCGTTACTACGTCGACGCAAAAGAATTTCAGCAGGCCCTCGACCTAACGAAGGAAGTCAATAAAGGCCGGTACTGCTCATCGGCCATGTTTGACTATCACGTGTTGGCCGCGGCCATGCTGAGGCATGGCGCTACGAAGCCGCTCGAAGAAGTGCGCACGATTATCCGTCAACTTCAGGAAGAAGATGAAACCTTGCGGCAGATAGAAGAGATAGATCTTGAGTATGCGCGAACTCAGGCCCTGGCCTGTGCAGGCTTGCCGGATGAAGCAGCCGCGAACTTTGAGCGTTATCCACGATACGAGACTTATGTCGGCAAAGTTTGGCGCATCAATACGTTGGCGATGCGCTACATTATTCAAGAGTACGTGCGGTCGGGACGAAGGTCTGCGGCGATCGCGTTCGTAAAGAAGCACCGCGCGCTAGTCCCCGACGGGCAAACTGCCGAATTAGCCGTAGCCGTGGCCAATGCCGGAGATTTTCCGTTGGCGATCTCGCTCATCGACGCTTCAGGCGACGTCAATTCGACCCACCAGCTGCGGGCCTTAGCCGTCTTGGCGCATCGTGCGGCCGACTTCGCATTGCGCGACAAACTCGTTGAACGATGCCGTGTAGCCTATCGCAATAAACCGCCAAACCCACCGACTTCCTCAGACGCCATTCCCCAACTTAGTTCCGAATTTCAGTTGGCAATACTTGATGCGATTTTTGGAGACTTTACGGCGCTTCAGAGAATTGCCCAACAGAGCAAAGGCCCTGATGAAATCGAGGCGATTGTCTGGATGTTGCTCGTTGCTATAGATAAGCCTGCTCGAGCCAGGAATCCGGACGGCAAGACTTGGCTGGATGGTGATCTCGACCTTGATCTTTGATTTCTTGGCGGATGTTCCACTTCGGCGAGATTACTTCGCGCTGGTCAGCGCCGCGGCAAAGGCCAGCAGGTCGCCACGGTCGCGGCTTAATTTGGCAAGGCGGTCGTAGTCGCCCGACGCTTGCGCGAGTTCTTGCAGCGTCGGGGCGAGGTCCGTTTGACGTTTGCCGGGCGGAAGCATCTTGGCCGTGGCGTCCATGGCTTCCGCCGTGCGGCCGGTGCGGGCCAACAGAGACAAGTACACTTCCACCGGCGCCTTGTCTTGCTCCTCGGCCGCGGCTTCGGCTTGCTCTTTGAAGTACGCGAGGGCCTCGTCGACCTTCTCGCCCAGCAGCGCGCGGAAGTAGAGTTCGTGGTGCTGGTAGACGTCGTTAAACGGCGACCGGCCCGGGAACTGGTACGACGTGCTGAGGTGCTTGCCGTAGGCGCAGAGGTCGAGCACTTTGCGAATCAGCGCCGGGTCGTCGAGTACTATCGCGAACCGCACGATCGCCTGCAGGTGCGTGGCGTCGGTGTGGTAGTTGTCGTTTTCAAAGAGCCATTCGCGGTCGCGCACCAAGTCGGCGAGCGTCGTTTCGGCCGGCTGCGTGCCTTGTTGGCGGGCGATGTCGTCGCGGACGTTCGTCAGCAATTCGTCGTGAATGAACTCGACTAAGAGCCCGACGACGGCCACGCGGTCGGCCTTCGGACGCTGATGCATCGATGAATCATACGTCGTCACGCAATTGCAGAGCCCGTAGCTTTCGAGCATGAGCTTGAAGCCGAGCCGCGGGTTCACGCCCTCATTGAGAGCGATGTCGATCACGTCTTCGGCCAAGCTTTCGTCTTCTTGAACAAGCGCTTCGAGTTCGCGAGCGACGAAGGCTTTCTCACCCGTGGGACGCAAGTACATCCAGGCCTCGCGAATGCGACCGACGGCGAGCAGGCCTTTGCCCACTTCGCGACAGGCGTCCAGCGAAGCGTCTTCCACTTGCGTGCGGGCCGGCTCCGGGAGGTCTTCCATCGTCTTCGTCCAAATGATCGGCTGGCCGGCCTTGCGGCGAGCCTGCATCAACCGGACGTCGAATAGATCGTGATATTGGTGAGCACCCTTGAGGTGCGCGGCGAGCTTATCGAGCGCTTGGTCGACGCCGCCGGCTTGCATGGCTTGCGTCAGTTCGTCGTAAATCGAGGGGGATGAATTGGTCATAGTGCGCGCGGTTGCAGTCGGTGGCGGGCGGAAGTGTTGCGGCGGTAACGCCGGCGGGGAAGTCGACGAAATCGCCGAATGATTTATCGTATCAGAGCCGCATTGCCGCCGCAGCCCACTTTTTAACTCGCGCGGCGCGGGTTAGCATGACACTGACGAAATCCCGGAGACAAGCTCCGGGGCTAAATGGTTGTTCATCGACGCACGGACGTGAATTCCAGCGAAGCGAGAGACGCGTGAGCGAAGCAGACGCAAACAAGACGACGGCCCGTTTCGGCGGGCTCCGCGTCGGCGCGTTCGAAAGTCGGCGGGCCGAGGAAATCGCCCGGCTGATCGAACGCGCGGGGGGCGTGCCGTCGGTCTCGCCGTCGCTCCGCGAAGTGGGGCTGGAGAGCAATCCCGACGCCGTCGACTTCGCCAACCGTGTGATTCACGGCGAGATTGATATCGTCATTCTCATGACCGGCGTCGGCACCAAGCATCTTGTCGCGCAGATCGAACGCCACGTCGATAAGCAGCGGTTCATCGACGCGCTCAGCGACGTGACAACGATCGTCCGCGGCCCGAAGCCTTTGGCCGTGTTGCGCGAGTGGGGCATTGCGCCGAAGCATCGCGCGCCGGAGCCGAACACCTGGCGCGAGGTGCTAGGGGTGATCGACGCCGGCGTGCCGGTGGCCGGGCAGACCGTCGGCGTGCAGGAGTACGACAAACCAAACGTCAGCCTAACGGCCGGGCTCGAAGCCCGCGGGGC
>JAFLCO010000135.1:0-7951 GCA_017303535.1 Planctomycetota bacterium | reverse complement strand
GAAGGTTTACGGTTACGATTTTCCTACGGACACCGGTCCATTGGAAGCGAACGTTCGCAAGCTCGCGGCCGGCGAACTCGACGTCGTCATGTTCACCTCGGCTCATCAGGTGATCAACCTGCTACGGATGGCCGAACAACTGGGCCTCGGCGACGCCGTGCGCGAGGGGCTCGATCAGACGATCGTCGCCTCGATCGGGCCGACGACTAGTGAATCGCTGGACGATAACGACGTGCGCGTCGACATCGAACCGCAGCACGGCAAGATGGGCCACCTTGTGCAGGCCGCCGCGGAGCATGCACCTAAGTTAATTGCCAGGCGGAAGGCCGGCGGGAAGCTGACGAGGTTCGCCGGGTCTTCGCCTTCAACTTCCGGCTCGACCAAACCAACAACAACAATGATCGCCAACGTCAAAACGCAGACCGCCGAAGCCTTGCAAGCCGCGGCCGACAAGAATGCGCCGTGGTACGACACGCCGTTTATGAAAGCTTGCCGCCGCGAACCGTGCGAGCGCACGCCGGTCTGGCTCATGCGTCAGGCCGGTCGCTACATGCAGGAGTATCGCGAGGTTCGCGCGCGGACGACGTTTCTCGAACTCTGCAAGAATCCGGCGATGTGCGCCGAGGTGATGGTCACGGCCGTTAATCGGCTCGGCGTCGATGCGGCGATCATCTTCTCCGACCTGCTCCCGATGCTCGAGCCGATGGGGGTCGACCTGGAGTTTGCCCAAGGCGAAGGCCCGGTGATTCATAACCCGGTGCGCGAGGCACGCGACGTCGAACGGATCGACGAGCTGCGCTCGCTCGAAGAGTTGGAGTTCGTCGTCGAAACGGTTCGCCAGACTCGTGCCGGCCTGCCGGGCCACATCCCGGTTATCGGTTTCGCCGGTGCGCCGTTTACGCTGGCCAGCTACATCATCGAAGGGGGCGGCAGCCGCAACTACGTCCACACCAAGCAGCTCATGTATCGCGAGCCGAAGGCGTGGGACGAACTCATGACCAAGCTCGCCAAGAGCATCACCAAATACCTCAACGGCCAGATCGCCGGCGGCGCGCAAGCCGTGCAACTCTTCGATAGCTGGGTCGGCTGCCTTGGGCCGGACGATTATCGCAAGTACGTCTTGCCGTATGTGCGGTGGATCATTCAAGGGATCACGCCGGGCACGCCGGTGCTCAATTTCGGCACCGGCAACCCGGCGCTGTTGCCCCTTTACGCCGAGGCCGGCGGTGCGGTGATCGGCGTCGATTGGCGCGTGCGGCTGGACGAAGCCTGGGCGACCGTCGGTTACGACCGGGGCGTGCAAGGCAACCTCGATCCGCTGGTGCTGCTCAGCACGCCGGACCACATTCGCGAGCGTGCGCGAGACGTGCTCCAGCAAGCCGGCGGCCGACCGGGCCATATCTTCAACTTGGGCCACGGCATTTATCAACACACGCCGGTGGAGAACGTCATCGCGTTGGTCGAGGCCGTGCATGAGCACCGCAACAGCTAAACGGGTCGCCGTCGTCGGCGGCGGCATCAGCGGGCTCGCCGCCGCTCACCGACTGCTCAAGCTCGATCCATCGCTCGAGGTCACGCTCTACGAAGCCTCCGATCGGCTCGGCGGCATTCTGCAGACCGAACAACTCGGCGAGTTTCTCATTGAGAAGTCGGCCGACAATTTTGTGACGAACGTTCCCGGCGCGGTCGAGCTGTGCAAGGAACTCGGCATCGAAGAGGAACTGCTGCCGACTGATGCCGCGCGGCGCCGCGCGATGATCGTCTTTCGCGGCCGGCTGCATCGCGTGCCGGAAGGGTTTCAGTTGATGAGCCCTTCGCAGATGTGGCCGCTCCTCAAATCGCCGCTCCTGAGTTGGAGCGGCAAGCTTCGCGCCATGCGGGAACTTTGGGTGCCGCCGCGGCGCGATCAGGCCGACGAGAGCCTGGAATCGTTCGCCGTGCGGCGCGTCGGCCAAGAAGCTTATGAGCGGCTCGTGCAACCGCTCGTCTCGGGCATCTATACGGCCGACCCGCGGAAGCTGAGCATGCGGGCCGCCATGCCGCGCTTCGTCGAACAAGAAGCGAAATACGGCAGCTTGATTCGTGCCGCGCGCAAGGCCGGCGGACGCGAAGGTTCGGCCCAGCGCGAAGCCTCCGGTGCACGCTACAGTTTGTTTGTCGCTCCACACGGCGGCATGGGGCGGCTCGTTGCGGCATTGGCCGAAGCGCTGCCGGCCGGCGTCGTCCGGTACAATGCTCCCGTCACGAAACTTGATCGGCGCGAATCGGCTTGGCATATCGCCACCGATCGTACGGCGGCGGAAGCGTACGATGCGGTCGTTCTGGCCATGGCCGCGCCGCAGGCCTCGAGATTGTTGCAACCTGTCGATGCCGCGCTGGCCGGCGATCTTGGCCGCATTGAGTACGCCGGGGCGACGATCGTCGTCGGCTGTTACCGGCTCGACCAGTTTCGGGACCCGCTCGATGCGTTCGGCTTCGTGGTTCCAGAAGTGGAGCGGCGCGACATTCTCGCCGTCAGCTTCAGCAGCCGCAAGTTCCCCGGCCGGGCCCCGGAAGGAACTGTCATCGTGCGCACGTTTCTCGGCGGCGCGCTTCGGCCGGATCTCGTCGACGCGAGCGAAGCGGACGTGCGCCGAATCGTGGCCCGCGAACTCGGGGAAATCCTCGGCCTGCATGGCGAGCCGCTGCAGGAACAGATCGTTCGCTGGCACGGGGCCATGCCCCAGTATCATCTGGGGCATGTCGAGCTGGTCGAGCGGATCGAAGCCCGGGCCGCCGCACTGCCGGGGTTTGCGCTGGCCGGCAACGCTTATCACGGTGTCGGCGTGCCGCAGTGTATTACGAGCGGACGCGCGGCGGCGGAGCGCGTCATTAAGCAATTGGCGGGATAATCCCGGAGACAAGCTCCGGGGCTAAATGAGGCCCGCGATTCGTTTAGCGCCGGCAGTTTGCGTTCAACCAGTCGATGAGTTGGCGAAGTCGCCCTAAGCTGCGGCGATTGAAATGCAGCAGCAGTCGCGGCATGTGGAGCAAGTCGACTTCGTCCCGCTCCTCTTCCATCGGTTCGCGCAAAAGTTCGAACTGGCCCGAGGCCAGAATATCGGCGAAGTCGTGGTTGATCGTCGCCATTTGCGCCGTGGTCGGGGCGTGTTGCAAGCGCAGCACCAGCCGATCGTGCACGTAGCGCATGCTGTGATAAGTTGAAAAGAACCCGACGATCTCGCGGACCGCCTCGTCAACGTTCTCAGTCACCTTGAAAAGCGACATATCTTCCGGCGAGATCATCCGTCCGTCGAAGAGTTGCTTCTTCACGAACACCATGAAGTCGTGCCAGTAGGTTCCGCCGACGGCGTCTAAGAGTACGATCGGCACCATGTCGCGTTTGCCGGTTTGCAGCAGGGTGACGATCTCGGTGAACTCGTCGAGCGTGCCGAAGCCGCCGGGAAAGCAAACCAACGCGTCGCACTCTTTCACGAACATCAGCTTGCGCGTGAAGAAGTACTTCATGTGCACCAGCTTTTTGTCGCCGGCGATGATCGGGTTCGAGCCTTGCTCGAACGGCAACATGATGTTCACGCCCATCGAGGCCTCGCGCCCCGCCCCGACGTGCCCGGCTTCCATAATGCCGCTGGCGGCGCCGGTGACGACCATCCACTTCTGGGCGGCGATGGCCTGGCCGAACGCCACGGCCTGCTTATACGCCGGGTCGCTTTCCTTGGTGCGGGCCGAGCCGTAGACCGTCACCTTCCGGTTGCGGCGATAGGGAGCGAACACCTTGAAGGCGTAGCGCAGTTCGCGCACGGTGCGGCTGATGATCTTGAGATCGCCCCGGCTCATCTGATCGGCCGACATCTTGTCGACCGTTTCCTTGAGCGTCTCGATCAGGTCGGCGATCCGTTCCTGCCCGCCGACCGGCTCGATGCGGTTGCGCGGCGCCGGGCCGCCCGGCATATCGGGCTGGACAAAAGCTCCACGAATCGACCCGCTAGGGTCAAACGGGGGAGGGTTCTGCTGGGGATCTGTCGAACTCATGGGGCGGCTACTCCGTTGGCGCGCGATCTCTGTCGCTCGCCACATGGTATGCCGACGCGGCTCGAAAGAACAACGGGCCGCCCGTTCAGGGTTTCCAGCGGCGAGCGGCGGGATTTATTCCCGCCGTCCGGAGTTGGACCGCATTTTTCTAAGCAGACGGCGGGGATCAACCCCGCCGCTCGCTCTATTATGCACTCGGCCGACGGCTGAACTGATAAGCCAGCAGCACTTCGTAGAGATCGGTGGGAATCGTCACTTCATCGTTCGCGAAGTCGCGCAACCACGTGCGGCGGTTGTTCACGGCGTCGGCCAAGAGCGGGTAGATTTCGCCGAACGAAACCTGCACCGTGTTGGGCGCCGTTTCCACTTCGGCGTGAGCAAACGATTCAGGGCCGCGGAAGACGCGCAATTCAGTACGAGCCATGGCGAAGCATCCCTTCTCGCAACGTGTGTGGCAGCCGTGGCGGAGAAGGCGTCTTCTCCCGGCCCTTGCGGCGAGCATCCCATGCCCGACGTAAGTGCATTTCGCCGATTCGGCTGCGGCGACGCTGTTATCGACCTGCTTGTCGGGGGACCTTTGACCAATCCTAGAAATTCATGAAGTTTTCTTGACGATCATCGCCGGCGTCGCCGGCGCTCGCAGCGAATCATCGCGGCGAACCGATTAGCGGTAACGGGCGTCCGTACTTTCGGGTTTGCGTCGCGCAGCGCGCGACCTTCGGCCGTCGCTTGACAGTCGTCGGCGCAACGCCTAGATTGCCAAGTCGTTAAGTCCCTCGCAGTCAATCATTTAAGGAGCATGGGGCGGGTCGTGACAAGGCGTTTCGAGTGAAGCGCGTCACAGGCGTTCGACGAGCTTCGGCGTAACCGCTACTTCCGGTCGTAGGCCGGAAGCTGAGCCACCTCGCGGCGTCCGCGGGTTCCTTCGCTGCCGGCGTCGCTATCCTCCGTCTCATGTCGCCCGCCCGGCGCATGTCTCTCCCGAGCCCTGAAAGTCCCGTCGCGATCGACCTTGGCGCTATTGCTAAGGCGTTGAATCTGCCGCCTCCGCGTGTCGAGGCCGCGGTCAAGTTGCTCGATGAAGGGAACACCGTTCCCTTTATCACGCGCTACCGGAAAGACCAGACCGGCGGGCTCGACGAAGACGCGGTGCGCGCGATTCACGATCGCGTCACCAAGCAGCGGCAACTCGCCGAGCGCAAGCAAACGATCTTGCGCTCGATCGATTCGCAAGGGAAGCTCACGCCCGAATTGGCCAAGGCGATCGAAGCCGCGCAGACGGCCCGACGTTTGGAAGACCTGTACCTGCCGTACAAGCCGAAGAAACAAACGCTGGCCACGACGGCCCGCTCGCGCGGCTTGGAACCGCTGGCGCTGGAGATCCTGGCCGCCGATCCGTTGGCCGCGGATCTCGATGCCCGCCTGCGCGACTTCGTCAATTCCGATAAGCAAGTACCGACGGCCGCCGACGCGCTCTTGGGCGCCGGCCATATCTTGGCCGAACTCTTCAGCGAGCGGGCCGACTTCCGCGGCCGCGTCCGTTCGATTTTGGAACGCTCCGGCAAGCTCGTGACGACGGCCGTTGAGCCCGAGGTGAAGCCGGGTGAGAAGGGTTCGGAAAAGGGGGCTGAAAAGGCCGCAGACAAGTCGAGCGAGAAAGCCAAGCAACAGGCCGACGCCGCGGCCCAGCCGTTGTTCGCCGGGCTTGTCGATGAAGGGCCTGCCGCCGCTTCTGCGGCGCAGGGCGATTCAGAAGGCGACGCGGAACAGAGCGAAGCCTTCATTGCCGACGCCGTCGCCGACGTCGAGACGCCGCACTTCGATGCCGAGGAATCGCCCGAAGAGTTGCAGGCGTCCGACATGGAAGAGGAAGGCGCACACGTCGATCCGGCTGAACCGCCGGTCGATACGGCCGTGCCGGTTACGGGTGCCGCAACGTCGGAAGACGGTGCAGCCGTCATGCAGCCGGCGGTCGTCGACAGCCCCTTGGCTTCGACGCCCGAAACGGCCGCGCTGCCGGGTGCCGCCGTCGAGCAGAAGCCGCCGAAGAAAAAGAAGGAAAAGAAGCCCAAGAAGATTCTCACGAAGGCCGAACGCCGCGCGGCGGAATTGCAGCGTGCTTTTCGCGATTACTTCCAATTCGCCGAGTCGGTTTCAAAGCTGCCGCCGCATCGCGTGCTGGCTATCAACCGCGGCGAGAAGGCGAAGATTCTGCGCGTGCGCATCGAAGCCGATACGGCCGCCATGGAACGCGTGGTCGACGAATTGCTGGTGCCCGCCGGCCATCCGCACGCCGACTTCCTGCGCGGTTGCGGCCGCGACGCGCTGCATCGGCTCGTGTTGCCCAGCCTCGAACGCGAGCTGCGCCGCGAATCGACCGACGAAGCGGAAACGCACGCCGTCGAAGTGTTCGCCAAGAACTTGCGCAACTTGCTGCTGCAGCCGCCGGTCCGCGAGCGTCGCTTGCTGGCGCTGGACCCCGGCTTCAAGAGCGGCTGCAAGTGGGTGGCGCTTGACGAGTTCGGCAACTTGCTCGAGCACGGCGTTGTGTTTATCGTCGGCAATGCCGAACGCCGCGCCGGCTCGAAGGCCAAGCTGCTGGAAGTCGTCAAAGAAAAGCAACTGTCCGTCGTCGTCATCGGCAACGGCACGGCTTGCCGCGAGACGGAAACCTTCGTTGCCGAGTTGATCTCGACCGATCTCGCCGGTGCGGGCGTGTCGTACGTCATCGTCAGCGAGGCCGGTGCGAGCGTTTACTCGGCCAGCCCGCTAGGACGAGCCGAATTCCCCGATCGCGACGCCACGGTGCGGGGCGCGGTTTCGATCGGCCGGCGCTTGCAAGACCCGCTTAGCGAACTGGTGAAGATCGAGCCCAATAGCCTGGGCGTCGGTCTGTATCAGCACGACGTGAAGGCCAAGCATCTGCGCGACTCGCTCGACGGCGTCGTCGAAAGCTGCGTAAACTACGTCGGCGTCGATTTGAACACGGCCAGCCCATCGCTCCTGCGTTACGTCTCCGGCCTCAATCAGCTGACGGCCCAGCGTATTTACGATCACCGCATGCAGAACGGGCCGTTTAAGACTCGTGAGCAGTTGAAGGAAGTCAGCGGTGTCGGCGACGCGGCCTTCGTCCAAGCAGCCGGCTTCCTCAGGATCAGCGGCGGCGACCAACCGCTCGACGGCACTTGGATTCATCCGGAAAGTTACGAGACGGCCGAGCGCGTGCTAGAGCAGCTCGGCGCGAAGCCCACGGACCTCGCCGACAAAGACTCGCTTGCGAAGATCACCGAAAAGTCGCGCGGCATCGACCTGCAGCGCATGGCCCTGCAACTCCGGGTCGGTACGTTGTCGTTGCACGACATCATCACGCAGCTCACGCGTCCCGGCCGCGACCCGCGCGACGGTCTGCCGCCGCCGATCTTCAAGCAAGGCATCCTCAAGCTCGACGATTTGCAGCCCGGCATGGAACTCCGCGGCACGGTGCTCAACGTCGTCGACTTCGGCGCATTCGTGGATATCGGCCTCAAAGACTCGGGCCTCGTGCACATCAGCCACTTGGCGGACAAGTACGTGAAGGACCCGCACGAAGTCGTCTCGGTCGGCGACGTCGTGAAGGTTTGGGTATTGCAAGTGGACAAGCAACGTCGGCGCGTCTCGTTGACCATGATCCCGCCCGGTGCGAAACGCACGGAAGAACGGCGCGACGCCGGCTCGGCCGAAGGGGAACGTCGCGGCGGTCGAGGCCGTCCGGAAGGCCAGGGGCAGCGCGAAGGCGGCGGTTCCCGCGAAGGATCGCGTGGCGCAGGTCGCGGCGGTTTCCAAGGCAGCGGCGGCCGGCAAGGCGGTCCAGGCCAAGGCGGCGGACGACGTGAAGGCGCGCCGCAAGGCGCCGGCCAGGGTGGTCGCGGTGGTGACGGCG
>JAFLCO010000134.1 GCA_017303535.1 Planctomycetota bacterium | reverse complement strand
GCGACCCGGGCGGCGCTCGACCAGTCCGAGTTTCTCGCAACGCGAAACCAGCGACACCACACCATGCTGGTGGGCCTGCAGGCGCTCGGCGAGCTCGCCGATGCAGGCCCATTCGCGTCCGGGATAGCCCTTGACCTGGAGCAGCAGCAGGTATTGGAGGTTGGTGATGCCGTGGCGCCGGGTGAGCAACTCGGAGAAGCGCAGGAAGCGCCGCAACTGGTAGCGGAAGTCGGCGAGGGCCTCGGCTTGTCTCTTTTGCTGCAGCTTCGTGTTGGCCCGGACGAAATAGGCTCGCGGTTCGTTCGAGTCGAGATTGATCGCTTTATCGGCGTCGGCCGCGGCTTCGGCGTAGCGTTTGAGTTCGTATTGAGCCGTGGCCCGATTGCGGTAGGCCGACGCGTTCTTGTCGTTCAGGGCCAGCAGATCGTCGTACTCGGTGACGGCCGTCCGCCAGTCGCCTTGCCGGGCATAGCAGAAAGCCCGACCGAGACGAGCGTCGGCGTGAGCGACGTCGAGTTCCTTCACGACGGTGTTGAAATCAACGAGCGCCGAACCGAAATCACCCGTAGCCAAGTAGGCATCGCCGCGTTTCACGAAAGCGTCGGCCAGTAGTTTGCGAAGCTGCTTCTGGTCGACGAACGTCGCTTGTTGCAGCTTGCGCCCTTCCGTGACGACTTCGGTGATCGGCTTCACGGCGGTCGCCTTCTCCAACTTTTCGCGGAGTTGCGCAAGGAGATCGACCGTCGCGAAGTTCACCGTGAACGACGCTTTCGAGGAAAGCGGCGGCGAACCGGCGTCGGTCACTTCGACCGTCAGCTTGGCCGGAGCCATCTTCAGGTCGTCAGGGACCGTGGGGGCGAACGTGAAGAGACCGGTCGAGGCATCGAGCTTGGCCCCTTCAGGCACCGGCGCGACGAGCGCGAACTTCAACTTTGTACCATCCGCCGCGTCGGGATCGCTCGCGGAAATCGGAAACGACAGCGGCGGGCCGGCCGTGTCTTGCAGCGGCAAGGTGATCGTGCGGGCGGCGATTTGTTCGATCACCGGCGGCCTGTTCTCGGCCGCGACGTTGACGACGATCTCCGTGCGGGCCGACAGCGAAGGTTTGCCGTCGTCGCTTGCCGCCACGGTGAACTTCGTCGCCTTGCCGGCGACGTCGCTGGTCGGCGTCCAGGTGAACTCGCCGGTTGCGTCGTCGAGCTTGGCTCCTTCCGGCAGAGCCGAGTCGGAGACCGCAGCGTATTTAAGTTTCTGCGCCGGCAGATCACCGTCGGTCGCCTCGAGCTTGAACTTCACCGGATCGCCGACCTTCGCATTGATCGGGACGACGGGCTTCAGCGACGGCGCCGCGTTGACTTCCTTTACGGCCAGTTCGAAGGTTTTCTCCTGCGCGAGCGGCGGCACGGCGTCGTCTTCCACTTTGGCGCGGAACTTGAACGTGCCGGGACCTTGTTGCTCGGTCGGCGTCCAAACCAGGGTGTTCGTCTTCGTGTCGAGGGTGAGGCCGGCCGGGGCATCAAGCAGCGTGAGCTTGAGTTTATCGGCTTTCGTTTCGGCGTCGCGGGGTTCGAGCTTCAGCGTCCAAGCCGTGAGTTCAGCGATCTCGGCCTTCAAAGCCTCCGGCTTCAGGACGAATTCCGGAGCTTGGTTCTTCGGCTCCGGTTTCGGTTCGGGCTTCGGTTCCGGCTTAGGAGCTTCGGCCACTTCCGGCGCCGGTTCCTCGCCGCCGGGAATCATGAAGATGCCGACGGCTGCCGCCGCGAACACCAAGCCGACCAACATCGCCTTGCGATTCTTTTTCTGCTTCTCATCCGCTGCGGATTTCGCCGCGCCCGGTTTGCCCGCACCCGGGCGGCCTGCTTGGTGCGCCGTTGCGGCCGCAGGCGCGGGGCGCGTAGCACCGGCGGCCGTGGCGGTATCGTACTTCGACGATGGGTTGAAGATACGATCGACGTCGCTCACCAAAGCCGCACCGCCGGCGGCCGAACCGGTGATGCCGTGTTCCGGAGCGATGATCGGCACCAGCGGCGATTGCGTCAGGTCTTTGAGCACCTCAGCCGCCGAAGCGTAACGCTCCGCGACCGGCTTCTTGAGCAATCGGTCGAGCACCATCACCAGCTCCAGCGGTGCGCTCGGAGCAAGTTCGGCGACGCTCGGCAACTTCGTCGCGTCGCCGGCATGCCAGCGCATCCAGGCCGTGCGGGCCGTCTGCTCGTTGCCGTCGACGCCGGGAAATAAGGCGTCGAACTTCGGGCCGACCAGCAACTCCAGCACGCTGAAGCCAAGCGAGTACAGATCGGCCGCGGGGCCATATTCGCCGAAGCTCGGGCTCATCGCTTCCGGGGCCACGTATTTCATTTGGCGTTTTTGATACGGCATACCGCCGGCGACCGCGCTGCCGACGGAGAAGCTCAGCTTCACGCGGCCGGCGCGATTGAGAAGCAGCGTCTGTGGGCGAATGTCGCCGTGCGTGCGCTGCTGTTCTTGCAATCGTTCCAGGCCTTGCAGACCTTGCCGGAGCACGCTGCGGGCCGCTTCCGCTTCGAGCGGCTCCGTGAGCAGCAGGCCGCAATGCCCGGCCATGAGTTCCATGACGATCCAGCCTTGAGCGCGGTCGACGGCATAGACCGGCACCAGGCGATCGTCGGTCAATGCGGCGACGGCCGTGATCTCGTCCCAAAAACGGGGCGAGCGCTCCGCTTCTTTGCGGAGCGCGGCATCGAGCTGCCAGATAGCGACTTCGCGCTTCAGCGAAAACTGTACGCCGCGGAAGACGGTGCCGTAGGCATTCGTGCCGAGCGATTCCCACGTTTCAAAGTCGGCCATGTTCCCGGTTCCCGTTTTCTTGCGGAGGCGTTTGGCCGAGCTTTTCGTCACAGGCCCGGCGTGATTTTTTCTCGAACGTACGCTTCGGCGTGAGCCAGTGCGTCGGGCACCGGTTTACCTTGCGTGAGGATCAGGTTCTTTTCCCACACGATGCGGTCGCGCAGTTTGCGATATTCGGCGGCGGCCCGCTCGTCGTCGCCGCGGTACTCTTCCGCGTGAGCCCGACTGAGCATGACCCAGAGGTCTGGAGCGCAGGCCGGCTCTTTTTGCAACAAAGAAACCATTTCGGGGAATTCGGGCAGGGCCGCTGCGGCCGAAGTTTGGGCGTCGGAGGGCGTGAAACTATCGGAAAACAGGATGAAAACGGCCGCTGCCGCGAGGAGCAAACCGAGGAGGATGGCGGAGGCGTTCGACTTTTCCTTCGCGGGTTGGTCGCCGGGCTGCCCGGCGGCCGCACCTTCTGTAGGCGGTACCACCGAGGCTTCAACGTCGAGCGGGGCCGGCGGAATGTACGCTTCCGCCGGACGACGGGCCGGGGCGCCGTCGCCCGAGGTTTCGAGCTTGAGCACCAAGCCGCCGGGGAATCGGAGCGACTTGCCGTTGCGCCAGTGGCCGCTTTCGCTGGGAGCGATGGTTAAGGAATCGAGCGTGAGTGAACCGGCGCCGCGATTGTAGACCGTGTACTTACCGTCGCCGTAGCGGATCGTGAGCGCGTGCGGCTCGACGCTCGGGTCGTTAAGCACGAGTTCGCAACTCATGTCGCTGCCGAGGCGCAGGACTTCGTACTCGATCCAGAGTTCTTCCCCGGAGAAAGGGCCGTCGGTGATGAGAAGTTTGGCGGGCATGGTTCGATGCGTTTCAGATTCGAGAAGAAAAGGAGATGAGGGCGAAGAGAAGGGGGTGGGGGAGATAACGGCAAGGAATGGGAAAAGCAGACCTCAAACTCAGACCTTTCAGATCGTTGTAATTGTTATCTGCATAATCCCCATCATCCCCTTCTCATCCCCAATATCTCCCTTTCTTCTTTCTGTTAAATGCCGAGAGCTTGGAGGATGAACGGAGCGCCGATGATGATGAGGCAGGCGATCATGATCACCATGCCGGGGAGGACGATATTGACTTGGGCCGTGCCGGCCGCTTTTTCGGCCCATTGCGAACGCTTGAGCCGCATCTGCTCGGCCTGAAGGCGAAACGTTTGGGCCATCGGCGTGCCGAACTCGTTCCCTTTGTTGACCATGAAGACGAGTTCGGCCACGTCGTCGTCGGGCACCCGCGATTGAAAGCGCAAAAGGCATTCGTGCAGCGGACGCCCGAGTTGGATTTCGCTGACGATCATGCCGAGCTCTTCGCCGAGCGGATGACCGCGGAGATCGCGAACGAGCGTCGTCAGGCCGTCCATCAGGCCGCCGCCGGCTTCGAGCATCAGGGCCAGCAGATCGACGGCGAACGGCAACCGTCGCTTGACCTGTGAGGTGCGAACGCCGGCTTTTTGCACGATATTCTTGATCGCGTTGCGCTGTAGAAACAGCGGTAGCCCGAGGGCAAGCGCAATGCCGAGCACCGGCATACCGAGGACCATGCCGAGAGCCAGACCGATCACGCCGGCCATCGCGCCTTCGACCAGTTTGACGGCGTAATATTCTTCCGGCTTCCAGGGGAGCGGTTCGGCGGCGGAAACGAGTTGCTTGGAAAACGTCAGCAATCGATCGGCGGGCAAGCGGCGATACCACGTGGCGAGTTCGTCGACGACCGGTTCAAACCAGCGGTAGGCTGAGTTTCCTTTGCGGAGCGCGACTCGCCGCGAGGCTTCGAACTCCCAGGCCTGCGCGGATGCGGCGCGCGGGCGCGTGACCAAACCGTACACCCAAGCGCCGAGCGCAGCCGAGCCGAACCCGGCGGCAGTGCTGGCAGCGAGAAGGAGTTGGGTGCGTTCCATAGTGGAAAGTGGGCGGCGGCTAGACTTCGAGCTTCAGAATGCGGTTGGCCCAACGCACCGCGGCGTAGACGATGACGATCACCCCCACGAGTACGACCTGGCCGAGGATCGTCGTGAAGAGCAGGGCGATGCCTTCGGGATTCAAGAAGTAGAACAGGCCGAGGAATACGGCCGGGAACGCCGCGAGCATGACGACGACTTTGCGGCCGCTTTCCGTATCGGCTTCGAGCTTCCGTTCGAGACGCTGGTTTTCTTGCAGGCTCCGGCTGATGCGTTCGAGGGCTTCGGTGATTTTGCCGCCGCGCTCTAGGCTTACGAGCAGCGCCGAAGTGAAGAGCGTGAAACCGTCGAGTTTGAGGCGGTCGCGGGCCTGCAACAAGGCCTCGGCCAACGGTCGACCGCCGCGGTAATCGCGAACGATGCGTAGGAGTTCGGTCTTGAGCGGTTCGGGCGTTTCGTTGGAGACGTTCTCGATGCCTTGGGCCAGTGAAAGCCCGGCGCGAGTCGCATTGGCCAAGGCCGTGACGGTGCCGACAAGTTGATCGCGGAGCAGCGTCGCGCGGCGACTGATCATGTACGTGAGGTAGAGCTTCGGCGCGACGTACACCAGGTACACGGCCGCGACCGCCACGGGCCACATCCCCAGCCCGATCGAGAACAGCACGAACACCGCGGCCATCGCGATGCCCCACCACCGCAGCAGGTCGGGCATGCGGTCGCTCGTCAGGCTGAGCGATTCGAGCATCGGCCGGACGTCGGCCACGTACCGCTCGCCGACCTTGTCCCAGAGCGGCATCAAATACCGCACGGCGTAAAACGCTATGCCGCCGATCGCGAGACTCGAGGCGAATAGCAACAACGCGGAGCTGCTCATCGGATGCGGCTCCTAAAGGTAAAACGCGTTGAGGTCAAGCAGGCCGGCGCCGATGAGCTTCTCCATGAACGTCGGCAGGCAGCCGGTGGGGCGCAGCAGCGGCTTGCCGTCGACCGTTTCGAGCATAAAGAGATCTTTCAGTCGCATCTGCTTAGTAATCTCGTCGTAGTCGACGACTTCGGCAATTTGCGTGATGCGGCGAGAGCCGTCGCGCAGTCGGGCTTGCTGAACGACGAGGTCGACGGCCGAGGCGATCTGCCGATGGATTGATTCGACGGGCAGGTCGGCCGCCATTTGCACGAGTACTTCGAGCCGGAGGATGACGTCTTCCGCGCTATTGGCGTGAATGGTCGTCATCGAGCCGTCGTGGCCGGTGTTCATCGCTTGGAGCATGTCGAGCGATTCGCCCGAGCGGCATTCGCCGACCACGACCCGATCGGGCCGCATCCGCAGGGCGTTTTTTACGAGGTCGCGAATCGTGTATTCGCCGCGCCCTTCGACATTGGCCGTTTTGGTTTCGAGGCGAACGACGTGCTCTTTGGCCAATTGTAGCTCGGCCGTGTCTTCGATCGTGACGATCCGTTCCTTATCGGGGATGAAGTCGCTCAGGCAATTGAGCAGCGTGGTTTTGCCGCTGCCGGTGCCGCCGGCGATGATGATATTGGCCCGGGCTAGAACCGCCGCTTTGAGAAAGGCGGCGACCGTCGGCGTCATGCTCCCTTTGGCGATCAGGTCGTCGACCTTCAATCGCCGCGAGGGAAATTTGCGAATAGTGATGCACGGCCCGCTGACGGCCAGCGGCGGAATCACGGCGTTGACGCGGCTGCCGTCCCACAGGCGAGCATCGACCAAAGGCTGCGACTTATCGATTCGTCGGCCGACGCGCGAGACGATCCGTTCGATGATCGCCAGCGTCGTTTCGTCGCTGGTGAACCGCCGGCCGGAGTTTTCCAGCACGCCCGACTTTTCGATGTAGATGTGCTCACGATCGACGACCATGATTTCGGAGACCGTCGGCACGCGGAGCAGATCTTCGAGCGGGCCGTAGCCGAAGACGATGTCTTTGATTTGCTTCTTCAGGTAGCGAAACGCCAGGTACTCTCGGAAGTCGCGATGCACGGCATCGGCGTGAGCCGCGAAGGCCGGCCAGAATTTGCGCTCGACCACTTCCAGACGCTCGGTGAGCGGTTGCGACGGCGAAAGTTCGATTTGCTTCGCCAAGCGGGCGTTGGTTTCCTGCAGTTCGCGCTCGCGGTCGGCGACGATCGAGAGCGTGCGCGTCCACGCGGCGGCCGCCGTGAGGGCCCCGTCGAAGCCGCCGCCTGCCGAATTCAGCAGATCGTTGAGCATCTCGCCGCGCAGTGCATGGCCTGCGGTGTGCAGGATCAGCGCGTCGTTTTCCGGCTTGAGCAGTCCGCGAAGCTTGGCGATTTCTTCGATGTTGTGCTCGAGCACGAGCAAGTATTCGTCGGTCTGGCCCCGGTTGTCGTGAAAGTGCGACTTGAGGTCCATCCGCTGGAGCAGTTCCAGGTGGACTTCGGAGACCAACTCCGACAGCTTGCGGTCCCATTCGCGGCGGCGAACGTCTTCCGTCTGCCGGGCCGTGCGCGGGAACTCGACCAGTAGCGTGAACGGGCCGAGCGAAAGCTCCACGTCGCCGGTCAGCAGTTCTTTTTCGCCGACGAATAGATCGCGGTCGCTGAGCCGGCAAATGCCGCCCCCGCTGACGACGAGTTCCCAACCGTCCACCTTCTTGAGGAATTCTAAAGCCCGATCGGCGACGAAGGGGCTGTTAAGCACGATGTCGTTGTCGGCCGCGCGACCGACGCGGAGATAATTACCGCGAACGTCGTACACGCGCGGGCTGTTGTCCAGCAGATGGTTGTAGCGAATGCGCATGATGAGTTACTTGGCGGCGTCGGTCGGCTTCTGTTTGTCGTCGGCGGCGGGCTTCGTCTCGTCCGGCTTCTCTGATTTCTTCTCGGCTTCGGTCGCCTTGGCGTTGATGGCTTCGCGCAGCCGCTGCAATTTGCCTTCGTCTTGATAGAGCACGAGGCCGACGAAGTTCTTCCCTTCGGTCGCGCGGGCATTTTTGGCGGCGAGCAACCGGCGGGCGGCTTCGGGAATCGCACGGACGCCGCCGGACGTTTCGTCGGTCGGTTTCTTCATGCCGGGATCAAGCTTCACGGCGAGCGTCACGAAGTTCGTATTGCCGCGATCGGTCGCTTCAGCGTCAGCTTCGGTCGGCGCTTCCAGCGTGCGAGCCCCGACGCTCAAGATGCGAAACGGCCCGATCTCTTCGAACCGCATGTTGAGATCGACCGGAACGTTCGCCGGGTCGCTCGGGTCGACCGGCTTCGGCGCTTCGTTGGCCGGCACGATGAGGCTCAAGAGGTTGCCGACTTTCAGAAGCGACGGCTCGTAGTCGACCCCTTCCAGCGACACATGCAGCGGCATTTCATCCGGGCCGGCCAGAAAATCGGCCGAGAGGTAACGCACGTCCTGCCAAAAGACAAAGTCGCCGTTGCGCAGCTCGCGGCGAATCGGCAGGTTTAAAATGGCGGCCCGCTCTTCCCACGGGACGAGCGTTTGCTTCATACGGTCGAAATCGGCGCCGACGATTTTAAACGAAGTCAGCTGGCTTTCGTCGAGCGGCTTATCGACCGCCACGTCTTCGTTGACGGTGACGAATTCGCGCCCGAGTTGCGGTTGCACGGCCAGCCAATTGAGCACGAAGGCCAACGCGCCGAGACCGAGGGGAATCAAAAGCTTGCCGAGGTTTTTCATGAGTTGCTATAGCGCGACGTCGGCAAGGTTGTTACAGAGAGGCGTTATTTAGGAACGGCTTCCACAGCCGACGGATCGAGCACGAGAATCGTGGTTTGTCCTTTAAACGCGGGTTCCCATAGGATGACGCGCAGTGCTCGGCCGTTCTGAACGCAAACTCCTTCGCGTGTTTCAACAACGCCGTACCCGTCGTTGAGCGAAACCGGCACGCCCGCAGCTCGCCAGAGTTCGAGCAACGGTTCCATTTTTGTTGCGGTCATGGAGAACTCGCCGACGATGGCACCGGATCCGTTGCGACGCACCGCCAACCGCTCGACTTGTGCGGGATAGGGCAACAGCGAGGGGTGAGCTGAGTCAGCGCCGCTTGAAGCCGCACGTTTCGCCTCGATGGTCGCCCATTGATCAGGCGCCATGAGAATCAGCCCGCGAGCCGCCACCAACCGCTGATGTCCAAAGTCGCTGACTTCAAAGGCGTAAGCTTCAAAGCTGGGAGTTCGTATTGAACGCTTAGAAGTCGTGGAAGTTGGTGATTTGAAATCACCCGCCGAAAGACGCACGAACAAACTCGTAAGCCAATCTTCGATCGGATCGGCCTGAGGTAAGATCGAGGTGTCGTCAATCGGTGCCGAGACAAACATCTCGCGGCCTGCTTCATTCGTTGACCCGACGGACAGCGACCAGCCGGACCCGAGAAACTCCCACGAACCGCCGACTTGGGATAACGACAATGCTTCGAACCGAGCCGGTTCGCTAGTTATCAGCCCGGCCGCGGCAGTCGGCTTCGGCACGGCCACCGGCTCGCGATCGTTCAGCAGTCGAGTAAATCGGGCGACGGTCCAATAGCCGACAAGAAGCACGCCGGCGGCCAGCAGAAGTCGCACGCCTGTTTGAACGGCCCGCCGCGCGGTCGTCGGTTCTTGCGGCAGGTTAGGGCGTTCGGCTTGGCTCATGGTCGTGATCATACGGCAATAGGCGACATGTTACACGAGTCGGTTAAAACTGGATTGCTGTAGGGAACGCCACGGAGGGCGTTCCCTACAGATGCAGCCACCGCCGGCCATTCGAAGTTAGAACTTTTCCGACTTCTTAATGAGGTCCAGCTCTTCTTGACGCTGATCGAGTTCGGCTTGCTTCTGTTTGCGAACGGCTTCCTTCGCTTTGATTTGCTCGTCGATCTCTTTCTTCTTCGCTTCAAGTTCCTCCGGCTTGTCCTTGAGATCGATCTCGGCTTGCTCTTTGTCTTTGTTGAGCTGCGTGATCTCCTGATTGATCTGCGTGATTTCGCCTTGCAGGCGTTGGACTTCCCCTTCGATCCGTTTCTTCTCAGCCTCGCGCTTGGCCTTGGCCTCTTCTTGTTTCTTGCGAGCTTCATCCAGGCCGGGCGGGTCTTCTTGGGTCTTTTGCGACGCGTCGCCGATGCGGTCGAGCGTATCGCCGACTTGCGAGCCGAGTCCGCGAAGTTGATCGACGACCGAGGTCAACTTCCCGAGACTGCCGGCGAGCACGACCTGCCCGTAAAGCTTTAGGCGGTTGTTGTCATTGAGCGGCAACTCGGTGTAGCTCCAGGTATTGCGCAGCACGGCCAGTTGTGACGAGCCGGAGATCTGCCCGCTGAAGACCGTCACGGCGGAGTCGGTCTTCGTGGCCGTGCCGGTGATGATGTCGCGCGTGTAACGGCTGCTCGTCGCCACGTCTTCCAACAGAAAGCGATCCATGCCGTCGGTCGATTTGTGCGTCAGGGCGCGGTTCATGGCGTTGGTGCGGGCGTCGATGCTCGTCTGCGAGGTGAGCACCATGCCGTCGGCCGTGAGCATGACGAGCGCCGCCATGAGGATGAGGATGGGAAATGACAGGGCCATTTCCAGGGTGGCGAGGCCGCGACGGAGAGTTTTGGATTCGATTCGTGACATGATTGGCGACTGGTTGATTATTCGGACCCCTCACCCCCGGCCCCTCTCCCGCAAGGGGCGAGGGGAGACAGGCAAATCGGAAGGTGAGGATTGCTAGTGCGTACGGAACGTACCTAGGTCTAGCGGGAGTTTGATGACGGTGTTACGGATTTTGGCCGGAGCGCGGATCATGCTGATGCGGGCATCGCCGTAGCGTGTGACCGGCGTGAGCTTGGCTTGCCAGTTCAGTTTGACGTTCGGATGCTCGTCGGCCTTGTTGAAGAACAAGAACGGAACGCTGGGCGGCATGATCCGCATGCCGGCTTCATCCCCCTTGAGAAACTCGAAGGCTCGCGCCGAGTTGACCGGGGCTTGCCAGTTGAGCGTGTCCCAACCGAGCTCCGGTTGGTAGGTGCCGCCGTCGCGCCAGCCGTCGATGTTTTGCTTGTTGCCGTTGTAGACGATGGCTTGCGAATAGCAGACGATGCCGTCGGTCGGGGCCGTGCCGAAGATCGCCGAGGCGATCGGTTGGCGAGCGTCGCGTTGCACAAACGCCATTTGCGTAAAGAGCACCTCGGCCCGATCGTTGTTGGTCGTCCACCCTTCGCGGCCTTTGCCGGCCGTCGGAGCTTCTTTCATGACGTACATCGCCAGCTTGCGTTGACCCTTTTGCCCACCGTATTGGCCAATGCGAAATTGATAGGTCTTTGCGGCCGTGTAGCGGTTCGTCCAGCGTGAATACCAGGTACCGGCACGCGAGACCATCAGCACCCCGGCAAACCATTCACGGATCGGCTTGCGCCAGCCTTGCACATAGGGGTAGGTGGCGCGAGTCCACTGCGATTGTTCGACCCTTTTCCAATCGTCGCGCGAGAGCCGAGGCAACGAATCACGGCTCCAGTTCGCGCCGCGGCCATAGCCTTCGTTGCCGGGGTTCGGGCGGAGTGATCCTCCCACGCCCGGCACCGAGCCGTTGGTGCCGAGCACGTCGTTGGCACTGCCCATGATGTCGGTCGCCGAACCGAGCAGGTCAAGCGTTTTGGAGAGCATGTCGGCGTCCGACGAGGCGTTACCTCCCTGCGGCTCGCGTCCGAACAGCACGCTCTGGCTTTCGGCCGGCGGCGCCGGTTCGCGCTCGATCGGCAACGGCAGACGGGCCGGAAACAGATGGAGCGTCACGTTGTTTTTCTTGGCGGCCTCCTGAGCCACGCGTTCGCCGATGACGGGGAACTGTTTGAAGCAAACCTCGCCGTAGTTTTCCAAGAACGGCAGCATCTGGCTTTCGACAATGTTTCGCTTGGCGACGGTCGAAAACACTTTCGCGATCTGCTCGACGCCGTCCAAAATGATCACCTCTTGCAGCATCTTGCCGACGAGCACCGTCAGTGGGATGTTGATGCCCCAGTAGATCGCTTCGCCGATGCCGAAGGGAATGAACCGGACGGCGATCGCGACGAGGCGGCCGATCAGCACTTCGGTCATGTAATACTTCATCGTGCAGCGGGCATCGAAGATCGTCGCGAAGGCCTGATGTTTGCCTTGGCTGTCGTCGTCGCTGCCGCCGTCCTTCTTCATTTGCTTCACGGCTTGTTCGTCGAGCGAGTGCAGTTCGTAGCTGCTGCTGAGCGGCAAGAGGGCCGTGAGCGACTTGTTGAGAACGTTCGAGATGTTCGATTGCTTACGTTCGTTCTTCGGGGCGAGGTCGTCGAGTTCGGTGCCGCCGAGGGCTTCGTGGATGACGAGAATCGCCGAGAGTTCGCCAAGCATATGGTTCGTGAGGGTAACGGCGTTGAGGCCGCGAGCCGTCATCGAGGTGCTGGTCAGGATCGCGGCGTCGGCCGCGTTTTGGACGTCGACCTTTTGACGCACCGCCGCGCCGACGTTGAAGACCATCGTCACCAAGAGAGTGAAGAACAGCACGGCCACGCAGGTGACGAAGCTCAAAAAGCCGCGCTCGCAGCCGTGCAGCGATGAGGAAGCGACGGCAGTCCGCCCGGCGTCGTCGCCAATGCAGCGGTAAAAGTTAGTCGAGAGCCGGGACATAGCTGATTCCTAAAGGGCGCGACGCCGGATTGAGGACGTCGGAACGCGGGGCTTGGTTTTCGAGTTTCACGACCGTGCGAATGTTCATCGTGTAAAAGCCGAAGGGAGTGAGCTTGCCGAAGATGCGGCCGATCGCGGGCATGTGAAACGGCGCCTGATAGTCGAGCGTGACGGTGACGTCTTTCTTGTAGTCGCGTCCGGCGTCCGTCGTTACTTTGGTGGCCCAGCCGGCGTACTGCCATTTCCAGCCGAGGTATTCGAGGTCGGCCGGTTTGTCGGCGAAGCTCTTGTGCGCGGCCAAGTAAGCGAGACCGGCAGGGGCGGGAACACTGAGCGGGCGATGCCGGGTACTGCCGGAGGCGAACGGCGTCATGGCTTGCTGAGCGGCGGATTCCATCTTGCGCTGCGCATCACTTTTGGAGACGCCGGACGGTACCCAGACGATCGCTGAGCGGGCCGAAGCGTAGGCGGCGTAGACCGTGCCGATCTTGGCGACGAGGATCAAGGTCATGTCGATCACAAGACAGACGATCAGCGCCAAGAGCGGGATCGTGAGCATGTAGCTGAGCGAATAGGCCACGCCGGCGTCGCAACTGTGCAGGGCGCGGGCAGCCCGACGTTGCAAAGAGTTGCGGCGGAGGGCACGGACGATGCTGCGGCCGAGGAGAAACATCGCGATGAGCGACCCGGCCCAAACGCCCCAGACCCATTCGACCGAGCGAAACAATTCCGGCACGACCTCGAACATTGTGAGCTCCGTGGCGACACTGCGTTGATTAGCGGCAGGTCGCGTTTGTCTGTTGCCGGTTTAAAGGAAGGGCCAAGTGACGAGCGACTGAATGATCTGAAACAACCGGCCGCACGCTTCCTTGCCGATAAAGTACAGGCCGGCAGCGAAGGGGAGCATGATTCCGGTGGCGAGCGCGACTTCCATCGTCGAGAGGCCGCGCCGGTCGACCCGTTTACGATTTACCGCCCCGTGATCAGCGCTACGCGTCCCCCCTCGCTTGCGCGTCGGGGCTGGTACTTGGTGCGATCGACCGGCGTTAAGGGGAGCGTTCATGGCGGCAGGCCCGCGATTTCATTGCGTTGGTGAATTGCGTTAGGCTTGCCACACGGCGTAGAGCGCACCGATCAGGAAGAACGGTGCCAGCGGCACCGGCAACGTGAGTAGGCGGGTTTCTTCGCCGTCGGGCGGGAGAATCCAGAGCGGCAGGAAGAAGTGGCCGATCTTGCGACCGAGGCTCGAGAGCACGGTCATGGGGCCGAACTTCACGATGCCGTAGGCCAGGGCGAACGTTCCGGCCGCGATGTGTGCGGCGACGATCGCCGTGAGGCCGAGCGTCGGTCCCAGTCCGGCGCCGAGCACGGCTGCGATCTTGACGTCGCCGCCGCCGCCGCCGGCGTTCATGAAGATGAAGAACATCAGCACGAAGCAAGCGCCGAGGCCGGTCCATTGATCGGCGATGGCCGGCGCTCCGAGGAGCGTCATCCACTTGGTCGCACCTGCGGAGAGGGCCGTTCCAGTCGCATCGCTCACCGTGCCGAACGCCTTCAGGCTCACCTGCAGCATGCCCAGCGAGAGCAACCAGCCGACGGCCGGATAAGTGATGTAGTTGGGGATGCGGTGCCGGGCGAGGTCCGTCATCGTCGCCGCGATCAGCGTCGCTAGCAGGATGAAGCCGGTCCAGGTTTGCCACACGGTCACCGTGGCCGAAGTCTGTTGCGTGTAGAAGGCCCAGAGCAAGCCTGCGGCCGGGAGCACGCTAAAAATCCGCCAGCTCAAAACGCGGGACGCCGATTGCGGGCCGTCGAGCGAGGCGGAGTAAGAAATTGCAGTGGCCATGGTCGGCAACTTTCTTCGCAGATGGTTTCGAACTTATCCCTCGACGTGCGTCGCAGGCTCGGTGGAGCTTGTCGACTTTTTGCGAGCGTCTTCCGACGCACGTCGCCGCTTGTTGGTGCTAGGCCTTGATACCAAAGCCCTTCAGTTCTTTCTTGACCCAGGTCATGACCGGCTCACGAACCTTGTAGAGCAGAGCGAGCACGATCGCGGCGGCGCCGAAGATGATCACGGCTTGCATCGTTTCCATACCGGCTTCATCACGATCGAGACGACGGAGAGCATTGCGAATCGACATGGCAGACCTCACTAAGAGAAAGTTGTTTGTTGGCCGGGTCTTATCGAAGTTGACTTGACTCTCGGCTCTGCCATGCCTGAGCGTGAAGCGGCGAAAAGTGTTACGAGAATCTTCCGGCCGGCACGGAAGTTGAGATGTGGCCCGACGCTCGCTCTCGGAAACGCGGCGAAATGCGAGAGTCACGGAATTTCGAAAGCCCCGGGACCGAAGGTCCCTGGGCTTTATGCGGCGGCGAAATCGGCAAATACACCGCGAACTACGCCGTTTCGGCGTCCGGTCGAAAGATATCGCCTGTCAGCTTCACCAGTTCGCCGAACCCCATCGAGTGCGCCTCGCCGGCAAACGTCGGCAGTTCGCCTGTCGGTCGCATTTCGCC
>JAFLCO010000133.1 GCA_017303535.1 Planctomycetota bacterium | reverse complement strand
GAGAACGCCCCGCCGTACGTGTTGATCGGTTATCCGAACGTGACGCGCGGCCCCGGCTTCCTCGGCGCGAAGGCGGGCTACCTGTATCTGACCGACACCGGTCGCGGGCCCGCTGGATTATCGCGGCCGGAGTCCGTCGGCGAGTCGCGCGCGGCCCGCCGTGAGAAGTTCCTCGCTTCGCTCCGCAACGAGCAACCCAAGACCGACGACAAGCGGCTGCTCGACTACGACGCCGCCATCGACCAAAGCCTGAAGCTCAGCGGACCGGACTTCATGCGGAGCTTCAACCTGCACGAAGAGAAGGACGATCTGCGCAACAAATACGGCGGCGAGTTCGGCCAACGCTGCTTGCTCTCGCGGCGCTTGTGCGAGCGGGGCGTGCGGTTCATCGAAGTGTCGCACAACCTGAACTTCTTGAACGGCGCCGGCTGGGACGTTCACAACGACGGCATTCTCAACCAGCACAAGCTCGTGCGCGAACTTGATCAGGCCATGAGCGCGCTGATCCAAGACCTTGAAAGCCGGAAGATGCTCGACAAGACGCTGATCGTGGTGACGACCGAGTTCGGACGGCCGCCGGAATTCGACGGCGGCGGCGGGCGCGGACACCAAGGCTCGGCGTTTACCTGCGTGCTGGCGGGCGGCGGACTCAAGCACTGCGGGGCCTACGGCGAGACGGACGAACTTTCGAAGAAGATCGTGCGTGATCCGGTGTCGGTGCCCGACTTCTTCGCGACGATCCACGCCGCGGTCGGCGTCGACTACACGAAGAATCTCTACGATGGCGACCGGCCGGTGCCGGTGACCGACGGCGGGCAGGCGATCAAGGCGCTGCTGACGTAATCACTGTGTGCCACTGGTGGGTAAGCCACCAGTGGCACCCATGTCTTGGCCGATCTATGCCGCGGCCGGTTGTGTGCGTCGCGGCCAAGCGAAGCCGCGCGGTCGGCTTTCCACGTAGATCCACAAGATCACGGCCGACGCCAGCAGCAGGATGCTCACATGCTGCGAGATGCTAAGTTGCGTGCCGAACATGCCCGGCTCGTCGATGCGGATTTCTTCCAGGAGAAACCGCGAGATCGGATGAATCGTGAGCAAGAGCGCGAACGTCTCGCCGTCGCGCCGACTGAGCGGTGTGAAAGCCAAGAGCAACAGCATGCCGAGGGTCGCGTCGACGGCCGCATAGATTTGGGCCGGGTGCGTCGGTAGGCTGTGCTCGGTGAGGCCCGGCAGAGCTTCGACGGTCCGTGAGCCGCGATCGGTCGTGAGCACGAGCGGCAGACGATTGTCGCGCACCGAATAAAATAGTAAGGCCCGGGTTTCTTCCAGCGAAATGGCCGGGGCACCGTTGACCGCCAGGACCCGCTCGCCCGCGACGAGTCCTGCGCGTGCGGCGGGACCGTCGGGCTCGACGCTCACGATCGTCGGGACGGCGTCGGCTTTGCCTGGCGACGAAGGTTGCGCGGCAAGCAAAAAGCCGAAGGCCTTGCCTTGTTCGACTTGGCGGACGTGCGGCGGCGAGCCGTCGGGAAACTCGACGGCCCACGGCGCTGCCGTCGTATCGCCGAAGCAGCAGCCGTTGCAGTAGCAACCGATGCGGCCGAGCGCCAATCCGAGCAACATCCCGGGCGCGGCAAGATCGGCCAAAGCCAACGCCGGCAACTTGTGCTTGTAGGCGAACGCCGCGAAGGCCGCCATCGCGCCGAGGAAGCCGCCGAAGACGACCAGGCCCCCTTGCGTCATGTTGAGGATGCCGATGACGGTTTCGCCGAACGACTCGCGTTGAAAGCTCTTCCAATATTCGACGACGTAGAAGGCCCGCGCGCCGACCATGCCGGCGACGAAGACCCAGAGCGCCAAGTTGAAAATCAGCTCCGGAGCGACGCCGACGCGACGCGCGCGCCAAACCGTAAGTCCGACGCCGACGACGATGCCGGAGAGCAGCATGACGCCGTAGCCGCGAATGGCGATGCCGACGACGCCGGTCGCTTCGTCGCGGACCATGATCCGCGGGACGACGAACACGATGGCGAGCCCGACGCCTGCCATCACGGCCAGCGATGTGGCAAGCTCGGCGTTGAAACCGGTGCGGCGACCTTGCAGCACGGCGTAAACCACGCACCAGACGGCCCACAGCGCCGCGACGATGCCGAAGCCGAACAGCGGGATGCCGGCGATTTCGTTGGGGATGACGAAGAGAGTTTGCAGCATGGCGGGCTCGGACTGAATGATACGTCGGTCGCGAAGTTGCGAAGAATCCCGCGCACGGCGATCGGCGACAAGGCCGATCGTTGGCTACTTCAGCGGTGCTAGCGGCAGATTGTCGATGAGGCGCGTCGTGCCGACGAAGGCCGCGACCAGCGCGACGCACGGACGATCGAGCACGGCCGGTTCACGCAACGTTTCCGCGTCGGCCACCACGGCGTACTGCACGCGTACCTCGGGCACGGTTGCGAGTTCGGTTTGCAGAATGTCGCGGAGCTTCCAGACGTCGCGCTCGCCGGCGGCCGCGGCGGCTTCCGTCTTGCTCAAGGCCCGGCTGATGACTAAGGCGCTTTGGCGCTGGGCGGCGGAAAGGTACACGTTGCGACTGCTCATCGCCAGGCCGTCGGCTTCGCGAATCGTGGGCTGCACGCGGATCTCGATCGGCACGTCGAAGTCGCGCACCATTTGCCGAACGACGAGCGTTTGCTGGTAATCTTTGCGACCGAAGTAAGCGACGTCGGCGCCAGCCATTTGGAAGAGCTTCAACACGACCGTCGCCACGCCGCGAAAGTGGCCGGGCCGGCATTCCCCTTCGAGCGGCTCGGCGACGCCTGCGATCTCGACGTAGGTTGCATAGCCGGCCGGATAGACTTCGCTCGGCTCCGGCGCGAACACGAGATCGGCGCCGGCCTTGCCGACCGCCGCGACGTCGGCCTCAAGCGTGCGTGGGTACTTGGAAAAATCTTCCTTCGGCCCGAACTGCGTCGGATTGACGAACACCGTGACGACGGTGAAGCCGCATTCCGCGGCCGACGCTTCGACAAGACTGACGTGCCCGGCGTGCAAAGCGCCCATCGTCGGCACGAGCCCGATCTTCTTGCCGGCGCGGCGCGCGGCGGCGACGGCGGTTCGCAATTCGGCGACGGAGCGTACGATCGGCGGCGTGTTCAAGGCGTGCTTTGCGAACAAGGTTTTAGGAAGCGGCATCCAGGGCCGCGGCGAATTCCGCCAACGCCTCTTCACGGCGGCGTACATCAAGTTCGACTTGCGGCAGGCCGAACGACACGGCACCTCGCTCGGCGTCGTCACTGATCAAGCGTGCGAGCAGGCGAGGTTGCGGCGTAGACGAAATGAACGCGTCATCAATTCGTGTAGGCTGAAGCGTCTGCAACTCGTCCACGAGGTAGCCGTCGTCGACCACCCACTCGTCGCCGGCCTCGGCCAACGAGGATTCGACGGCCGCTCGTCGCGCCTCCGCGAATTCTATCACTTGAGCCGGCGGCCGACCATCGGCGGCTAGCAACGTCTCAAACGCAGGCACTTCGCGCGGCGTCGGGTCGATCAATCGCGCACGGCTCGCTTCGGCCGCTTCGGCGGCGAACTGCATGCGAAACCCCGGCGTCATGCCGACGAAGGCCACGTAGCGAGGCGCGGTTTGCAACTGGTTCCACAGTTCGCCGAGCGTGCGACCAAGAACGGGATGCCGCATCTCGCCGGCAACTTGAGCGGCCCCTTGCAGGACGAACTTGCGAAAGCTCAGTCGCGGGTGCGGCACTGTCAGTTCGGGCGTTCGCACGACGGCATCGTCATAGAGCAACAGATCCAAGTCGAGGGTGCGCGGCCCCCAAGGAACTTCGCGTCGTCGGCCGTGCATTTCTTCGACGGCGTGCAGTTGCTCGAGCAGAGCGATCGGCGTGAGCGACGATTCCCACAACGCGGCGCCGTTGAGAAACGGCTCCTGCCCGAGCGGCCCGCCGACGGGCGACGTCTCGTACCACGGGCTTCGGCGAACTTCGCGTAGGCCGGGCAATGCCGCGAGCGCACGGCAAGCGGCGTCGAGCGTTTGTGCGCGTGCGCCGAGATTGGAACCGAGACTAAGAAGAGCAAGTGCCATGACGAGAGAGCGCGGCCGAGTTGCGTCAGTTCGTCATTAGGCAATAAAAAACGCCCTTCGGGAAGCGGCCGCCGCGTGAGAGGCCACTTCCTGAAGAGCGCTGCCCAGAGGGCATTACCGACAAACGCGAGTTGAAAGAGATGGGGGGGCTATCCAGGCCGCAACAGAGTCGCCGAATTCGATCCGTCGGTCACGCCCCCATGTTTTCCAGCATCCTCGCAAGATCGAATCCACGGTATCGCATCATGCGTGACCGCGTGCGAGCGATTTGCATCGGGCCGCACCCAGGAATTCCATCGATGTTCGAGCGCGGCACGCGGAGGAGTCGAATAGCGGCAAGCTGCTGCCATGATCTCCTGGCGGTGCGGCGACGCGAACGTGCCGTGAGCTACCGAGATCGAAGCGAACGCGAACTTGCGGGACTATGAAAAGTCTGCGGGAAATCGCAGACGACCGACGCTCGTTGTGCCGAACATGAAGGTCGTATTTTGTCGGCAGCGCGGGGGTTGTCAAGCGCGGCCGCGCCAAAATCTCCCACCACTTTGCGACAAGAAAGTGTTGCAATTTCCGGCGCGTTCGCTCCCCTCGTGAATTCACGAGCGCGGCAACGGGGGGTGCGCGCGAATCGCCGCTTGACGTTCGTAAAAAATTTTTTCAGAGCGCTCGCCGATGTCTCAAAGCGGGAAGCTGCGCGCGCACTTCGGCGAGTCTCACGGCTTGCAACGTCGCGCGCAAAACGGCTTCTCCTTCCTCGGCGCGTGCTAGCACGTCGCCCCACGGATCGATGATGAGCGAGTGCCCGTAGGTCTCCAGTGCCGCATGTCGTCCGGTTTGATTGGCTGCGATGACGAAGCTTTGGTTCTCGACCGCACGCGCGCGACACAGGAGTTCCCAATGATGCCGACCCGTGGTCTTCGTGAATGCCGCCGGTACGACCACCAACTCCGCTGCGGCGTCGGCAAAGCGGCGAAAAAGTTCGGGAAACCGCAGGTCGTAGCAAATCGCAGCGGCGGTCGTAACGATTTCCGTCGTCGGCAAATCACCGGCCGCGGCAAGTGGGCGAATCGGCACGCTTAGCGGGCCAACGACGACATCGCTCCCCGGCGCGAGCCACGAACTTTCGCAATACGTCAGCGTGCCCGGGAGGTCGACGTCGAAAAGGTGCAGCTTGCGATAAACGGCCCGCACCTCTCCGGTCGCATCGATGAATAGCGAAGTATTGTGAGCGCGGGCCGGATCAGCCGTTTGTTCGCAGAATGTGCCGCCGACCAAGACGATTTGAAGCTCGCGCGCGAGACGAGTGAGCAGCGTCGCCGTGGGGCCCTCAAGCGGCTCGGCTTCGCGCAACATCACACGGCGATCACCGAGGCAATTGAAATACTCCGGCAGCACGACGAGGCGAGCCCCCTCCGCAACGGCGCGGCGAATCAAACGTTCGGCCGTCGCCCAATTGGTCGCTTTGTCTTCGCTCGACGACATCTGAACGGCGGCGACTTCGAGATCGTATTGCATGGAAACTTGCTTCACTTGCCGGCGGTCCAAAACTCAGACAATCCAGCATAGGTTGGACGCGAACCTCGCGACAAGCGGCCGGCGATACTTTGACGACCAGCGTGCGACGATTTGCGATTCTCGGCCGGCAAAAAAGAACGGCCCCCGACGTATAACGTCGGAGGCCGCCGCAAATGGACTTCGATCGGAACCGTTACGGATTCAGCACCGGCGGATTCGCCGCGGGCGGCATCCCCAGCTTCGCCGCGAACTCATCGCGAAGTTCTTTGGCAACGGCGTCTTGCGGCATGAGCTTGAGGCCCTTGTCGAGTTCCCGCACGGCTTCTTTCGCATAGCCGAGGTAACCGTAGTGATAGCCGAGCAAAAATTGCAGGGCCGGCGAGGCCGTCTTCTCGCTCGCATCTTCCAGGGCTCGCAACTGCGTCGTGTAATCCTCCGCATTGCCGTACAGTTCGCGGAAGTTGGCGACGACGACGTTGCGATTTTCCTTAGGCAACCGTTGCAGCGCGTGTTGCGCGGCGCCGGCGGCTTCATCGAAAGTGCCGGTTGCGAATTGGGCTTGGCTTAGCAGCAGTAAGAGAACCGAATTCTCCGGGTCATCGACAAGGGCATGCCGCCACGACTTGGCCGCCGCTTCGTACTGACCGGCCTTAAACTCCGCTTCGGCTTGCGCCGCGAAGTCCGTCGGAGCGGGCGCCGTGGCAACGCTCGAGTCTTCCACGACCGTGGTCGTTTCGTAGACCGGATACGACGTGTAGTTGGTCGTGTACGTGTACGACGGATAGGCCGAATAGCCATAGCCGTAGTTGCCGTACCCGTAGTCGTAGCCGCCGTACCCGTAGCCATATCCGAAGAACGGTCGAAACAGAAACGCCGCGCCGCGCACGATGCCGCCGGCCAAGCGTAACCATGGGTAGGCCCAGTAGCCTGCGCCATAGCCGTAACCCGGATAGAAACCGCCGTAGCCCAGACCTGCGTAACTGAGCTGGCCGTAGCCAAAACCGCCGTATCCCAAGCCGGCCAAGCGTAGGGCGGTCGAGACGATCGGATATCCGCCGCCGTAGCCGCGGTAGGAGTAGTACGGAACGCCGCCGCGATAGGCGTAGTTGCCGAAGCCGTTGATTCCGTATCCGCCGAAGGAGTTCGACAGATTGCTAGCCGTAACGATCGCTTGCGCCGAGCGCTGGGCCGAGGAACTGAGATTGCGACCGCTCTGCAATTGCGAGCGGGCATAGTTCGCGGCGGCGTTCAACGTGGAACCCGAGCGATTTTGCATGGCCGATGAAATCTGCCCGGCGTGCCGGTTGAGAAACGCCGACGAGGAAACATGACGTAAGGAGTTGGAGAGATTGCCGCTGCGAGGAGCGGACAATGCATTGCCGAGCGAACCTCGCGCATCGCTCAACGAACTCCGCGGGCCGGAGTTGCCGACGCCCGGCAGATTCGCCGCGTGCCGGTTGAGGAAGTTCGACGCACTTCCACGCGCGGCCGAAGCGACGCCGCCGAGGTTTGAGCCGCCGCTGCGAACACCGGGCAGCGAGCCGGCAAACGTTTGGCCGGCCCCGCTACGCGGCGAGTTGCCGTTGACGCTCGGCGTACGCGACGTGCCGGGATTCCGGAGTGCGTCGCCGATATTGCCTGGCGTGCGCGGTATGGCATTGCCAAGCGTGCGCGGCGCGGAATTACCCGACGTGCCCGGCACGCTGTGACGCGCGGAGAACGACGGACCATTGGACGAGCCGATTCCGGAAACGCCGAGGCCGGGAACACGAGAACCGATGGAGGATCCGAACGAGCTGCCGCCTGGCGAACGTGTGATGCCGGGCAAGTTTGAGAGCGAGCGGCTACCTAACGAAGGCGCGGACCCGGCACCGCCGAAGCCCGACGATGAACGACTTCCGCTGAAGCCGGCTCCGCCCGGAGTCAACGAACGCGTACTCAAGCCGCTCGATCGCGGCGCGGAGAAACTCGGCGTCGCGCGACTCGACGAAGACGGCCCGCGCGAAAGACCTCTCGGCGGCGAAAACGATCGCAGCGACGAACCGAGCGATGAGCCGCCGCCGCCGAAACTGCGCGAACCGCCGCTCATGCCGCCGCCGCTGAAGCTGCGACTGGATCCGCCGGAAAGACCGCCGCCGCCGAAGCTGCGGCTGCCGCCGCTGACACCTCCGCCGCCGGAGCCGCGACTTGCGCCGCCGCCTCCTATACTTCGTCCGCCGCCGTCTGGTCCGCGAGCCATCGCGGCCGGCCCGAGCGTGAGGCTCATCGTTGCGAGCCACGCCGCCAAAAATCCGATTCGAGACATTTCCTTACTCCCGGCAAAACGAGAACTGTGTTCCCACGTTTGCCCGGTCCCCTGCCTGAATCTTACGAGATGATGTCCGGAAAGGTCCAGCCGTGACGAGATGTCGCCAACGCTCGACGCGAACCGCCGGCGAGATTTAATACGCCGCCGAGAAGCTCAAACGGTCGTTGATGTCGCCGATACGACAGTCACGTCAACAGATGCAACACTTCTCGCCGCCGATTTCGTACAATTGACGACACGCTGTCGCATTGTTGACGACATCTGTGAGAAGACAGAACGTTTGTCGGGCGTCGACCGTCGGAGACGAAAATGACCACGTTACAAATTGGAGATCGCGCGCCGGACTTTAGCGCCGTAGCGCAAGACGGTCGTCGGGTGAACTTGAACGACTACTTGGGCCGGCAAACGCTCGTCGTGTTCTTTTACCCGAAGGACGGCACGAGCATCTGCACGAAAGAAGCGTGCGGCTTTCGCGACGCGTACGAAGATTTTGTCGGCGCGGGCGCGGCGGTGATCGGCGTCAGTTCCGACTCCGAGAAATCGCATCGCAGCTTCGCCGAGAAACGCCAGTTGCCTTACACGCTGCTGAGCGACTCCGATAAGTCGCTACGCCGCGCCTTTCGCGTGCCGAATACGTGGGGTATTTTTCCCGGCCGCGTGACTTACGTTATCGACAAGATCGGCATCGTACGTCACGTGTTCAATGCACAATTTACCGCTGATCGCCACGTGCAAGAGGCTTTAGCGATCGTACGCCGGCTAGCCGAAGAAGGTTCCCCGGCGGCCGGTTGATTCCTCCGCGGCGCACCGCGACAATTCCGCTTACTCACGCGATCCTCTCACTGTCGGCAGGTGCTCCCATGCGACGAATTTCCCCAATCGTGATTTCTCGGCGACGCCTGCTGCAAGCGGGCACGGCGTTTGGTTTCGGAGCACACGCACTGTCATACGGCGCGGTACTGTCGTACGCGGCCGACGAGGCGACGACCGCCGACAAGTTGATCGCCGGCAAAGACTCGCGGCTCCTCGTTCACAACCCGTCGCGCAGCGGATTTGAGATCGAAACTCCGTACGAACTTTTGGCCGACGACAAAATAACGCCGGTCGAGCGGCTCTTCGTGCGCAATAACCATCAACCCTCGTGGGCCGCCACGCTGGCACCCGCCGACGAGAAAGATTGGAAGCTCGAAATCGGCGGACTCACGGAGTTTCCGCGCACGATCGCGCTCGCGGCCTTGAAAGAGTTGCCGAGCGTGGAACATGAGCTGGTTCTGCAATGCTCGGGCAACGGTCGGAAGCTATTTTCCGAAGCGTCAGCGGTCAAAGGCGCGCCATGGCTGCACGGGGCGATGGGGAACGTGCGCTTTCGCGGAGTGTTGCTACGCGACGTTTTCAAAAAGCTC
This sequence comes from Planctomycetota bacterium, assembly GCA_017303535.1. Lineage (GTDB taxonomy): Bacteria > Planctomycetota > Planctomycetia > Pirellulales > PNKZ01 > PNKZ01. The sequence continues at coordinate 5,878 of JAFLCO010000133.1, read as the reverse complement.
GACGTCCGGCCGCACTCGTCGGCCCAGTTTATTACGGCCGAAGGCTTCGACTCCCCTGCCCTGCCCGACGGCGCCGACTTTGAACATAGCTTGCCGCTGCGTGACGCTCTCGCGCGAACGATCCTCGCCTGGGAATTGAACGGCAAGCCGCTCCCGGCGGTTCACGGAGGCCCGTTGCGTTTGGTCACGCCCGGGTATTACGGCACGATGCACGTGAAATGGCTGACCCGCCTGCGGCTCGAAGCCGAGGAAACGGTGAACCATCATCAAGTGAAGCGCTATCGCACGCCGCTCGATCCGCTGAAGCCGGGTCAAGAGTTCGACTATGGCCTCGAGAACAGCGAACCCAACTGGCGGATGCGGATCAAAAGCGTGGTGTTCGCGCCGGCTCGCGACGCCGAGGTTAGCGCCGGCCGCACGCTTGTGCACGGTGTGGCTTGGAACGACGGCACGTCGCGCATCGACGCCGTCGAGCTTTCGCAAGACGGCGGCTGTACATGGCGACGGGCCGAACTCGAAGCGCCAGCCGATCGCTATGCTTGGTATCGCTGGCAGGCGACCATGACGTTTGAAAAGGGTTCGCACGAGTTGATCTGCCGAGCGGTCGACACGCTGGGGCGGACGCAACCGCTCGACGGCGGCATCGATTGGAACCCGGCGGGCTACGGCTGGCACGGCGCCGAACGCGTCAAGTTTCGCGCCGTTTGACCCAACGCCGAAGTCGGTTTCCGCGCGAAAGCGCCGCCGCTCCGGCGAGCGAGGTCAACGCAAGTGAGCTCGGCTCAGGGACGGCGTCGTATTCGATGTAGAGTTCGTTGCCGATCGCGGCGATGCGAAAGTTGCCGCCGGGGACCATCGTATAGGGATTGCCGGTGCCGAAGACGCCGAAGCCGGGCGTCGTCGTTTCCAATTCGAAGACATCGGTTCCGGAAGTGAAGGTGATGCCGCCTGTGGCACGAACGAAAAGCCAGCGGTAGCTGCCGGAGGGATCGAAGCTGTCGGCCTGTCCATGCCCGGTATTGTTCGGCAGCCACGAATCGATGCGAATCGTGATGCGATCGGCCGAGGTGGCGTTGATCGTGAGCGAGCCGTCGACGAGGTCGAGATAGTCCCAATCGGTACCGGCCGTGCCTTGCGTGCCGGCCGTGAGCGGATCGGTATCGGCGTTTTTGAACTCGAAGTAAACCGTTGCTCCGCCGTACCACTGATTGGTCGAGGCGGCGGTCGTCGTCAGCGTGCCGACGCTATTGCCCGGCGACACGATGCCGCCGGAGCGAAGATTGACCGCCCCGACGGTGCCCGCGCCTTGCAGTAGCCCGCCGTTTTCGACGGTGACCGGCGCGTTGACGACGCCGTCGGCCCGTACGGTGCCGGAGGTGACGACGTCGCCCCCCGACAAAACTTCCGCGCCGGTGCGAACGTCGAAGGTCGCACCGGCGGCGACGGAGATGACGCCGCTGGATTGAATTGAAGCGTCGGCGCGGAGAGCCAACGTGCCTGCGGCCACGATCGTGCCGCCGGTGTAGGTGTTGTCGCGAGTGAGTTCGAGAACACCGCCGCCCGTTTTGAGCAGATCGGAGGTGACGCTGCCTGAAATGATGCCGCTGAGTTCCACGACGTCGCTCGTCGAGTTGGGATTGTCGATGACGCGGATCTCACGTTGCACGTAAGGACCGACGGCATTGTCGAACGCGAGGCTGTTGGTGAACGTCAGGCGCCCGTCGGCATTGACCGAGCCGAAGACCAGAGCGTAACCGTCGGCGAGAAAATCGCCCGAGCCCCAACGCAAGGCCGACGCCGTCGTGCCGCCGCGAGCTGTAACGAGCGTCACCGTCGCGCTGCCGTTGACGGCGGAGAATCCACCTTCCCCGCGGTCGTTTGCTGCCGTTGTGAAGGTGACAATCGATCCGCCGGTGCCTGCGGTAACGCTGATCGCCGGCCGATAGAGAACGCTGCTCCCGCCGCCGTCGAGTTCGAGGACTCCGCCGCGAAAGTTGAGCGTGGTTCCGGCGACTCCGGCCGTCGACCCCAATGCCGGCAAAGTGGATCGCAGCACGCCTTGCAGCAAATGCACGGAGGAATTGGCGGGCACCTGCGTCGATGACGCGGAAAGAAACAGCGTTCCGGCGCCGGCCTTCGTTAAAGCGCCGTCGCTCGGCAAGCCTGCGGAGTAGCTCAAGACGGTGCTCGGCTCGATCACGTACACGTAGCGTGCGTTTCCGGCATTGTTGAGGCCGCCCGCAGAAGTGCCGGTGATGCTGAAGTTATGCGGGCCGACGAGCATCAAGGCCGTAGCGCGGATACTGTTGCCGGCGAGCGATAGGGATTGCCCCGCCGCCGTAGGACTGATCTTGAGCACGAGCGGGTTCGACGCGACGCCGAGTTGTGCGGTCAGAGAAGTGGTCGTCAACGACGGAACGAACGTCGTAATTTCCCAGGCCGCGGCGTCCTTGAGCGTTGCCGAATCACGCGAGGTCTCCGGCATGGCGACGATGCCGTTGGGCCCATAGCCGGCCCAACTCGTGTCATTGACGCGGGCCCAGCCGTAAGTCGTCGTCGTTCCGGAGGAAGTCGTCGTCAGCAATCCGTTGATCGTTTGCGAATTGACCCCGCTCGAGAACACAATTCGCGGGTTGCCGCCGGCCGTGCCTAACGTGCCGCCGACACCGACGAAGTTGACCGTCATCGCCAACGTACTGCGGAGATTGCCGCCGCCGGTGAAACCCAGCACGGTACCGTCGACGCCGCCGTTGTGCTCGACGCGGATCGTCGCGGAACCGGAGTTCAGCGTGAGAGCGCCGAGAGTTTCCGTCGTGCCGGTCGTGTGTCCGAGAAGTTCGAGCGTGCCGCCGAGGAACGAGATGCCTGCGGCGTCGGGAATGCGACCGGCGCCGACGCCCGTGTTCCCCGCCGTGTTGTTCAGTCGCAGGGTGCCGCCGCGAACTGCGAGCGACGTCGCGCCGAGAACGCCGTCGTTGTCGACCGTGCCTGAAAGCTGCAACACGGTTGTCGCATGGACGGCGACCGTACCGGAGAGCGCCGTAGCGTTGCCGCTGACCGTTTGCACCGCGCCGGTTCCACGAAGCGTGAGCCCGCCGGAAGTGCTGAGCAAGCCGGCGAAAGCGGCGTTTGCCGAGGCGAATAGGGTGATGGCGCCGTTAGAGTTTGGTTGCACGGTTCCAATGCCGCTCAGTTGGCCCGACCGCAAGTCGTTGCTGGTCGCTGAAGTCGTCAGCAGCGACGTCGTCGACGCGAGATGCACGGCGTTGGATCGCAGCACCTGCGCGCCGCTGCCGGTGTTGGAACCGCCGGCTTGGAGCGTCCCGTCGTTAATCGTGATCTGGCCATAAAGAAAGTTCGGTGCCGACGTCGCCAAGCTATCGAGGATAAGCGTACCCGAGCCGGACTTTGTAAAGCCGCGCAGGCCGCGCAGGCCCGAAGTGATGCTTAGTGTCGAAGAGCCGACGACGTTAATGTCGCTGATCGTCGTGCCGCCGAGCACCAATACGGAGTTTGCGGCGCCGGCGATGTAAAACGTTCCGGAAGAATCCGGGTTAACGAACAGATCGTTGACGCGTATCGTGGTCACGGCGTCGAGCGTAACCGAGTTGCCGATGCCGGTGAGGTAGGCGTCGTGCTCGCCGGAATTGTTCCAGCGGATCAACGTTCCCGTCGGGCCGTCCAATCGCCAATTGAGAGCCCCGAGTTGTGTACCGGCATCCCAAACCCCGGCACCGCCAAGATTGGGCGACGAGTTACCATCGTCGTCCCAGTAAAAAATGTCCGCAGCCGCCGGGCGAACGAGCGTGACGTTGACGAGAAAGATCAGACATATCAATAAATGAGCGACGACCGCCGCCGGCACCGGAACCCTGTCTGGCAGCGAACGTATCATGACACGACGCATCAAGAACCAGACGATCGAGGGAGAGCGATTTAGACCATGGTTCAAATCGTGCCCACATTACACTCCCCCCGATTGATAGGCCACCGTTTTCTATTTTTTTACAATATTGCCGTCGTGAAGATCGTCGAACTTTACGAAAATATCCCTGCATTTAGCGGATTAATCGTTCACACCTACAAGAACTCCGGCCAGCCGCGCTCCGGAAACCGCCGCCTCTACGACTATGCAATTCAGGGGGGCTACGGAGCGGGCAACGTCGGCATCTATCTGCTGCCGCCACGACGGGACACCGACGGCGAACAAAACGAATAGGACAACCGAATGACCACGGGTAATCATCTCCCACGAATGCCGCACTGGGCCATCACTGCAATCGTCGCGATGTTCGTGTCGCCGGGCGACTCGGTGACCGGCAACTCACTGAGTGCGGCGGAGGTGGGACGACTTCCCAATATTGTGTTGCTGCTGGCCGACGATCTTGGCTGGGCCGATCTCGGTTGCTACGGCAATAAGTTCAACGAGACTCCGCGCATCGATCGGCTCGCCGGCGAGGGGATGCGGTTCACGCAGTTCTACGCGGGACCGGTTTGTTCGCCGACCCGGGCCAACTTGCAAAGCGGCCGGGATCAAGCGCGATACGGAATCACGCAGCACATTCCCGGACATCGCCGCCCCTACGCGCGACTGATCGATCCCGTCGTACCTAACGAGCTTCCGCTTGAAGTCGAGACGTTCGCGGAGCGTTTAGCCGCCGCAGGCTACGTCACGGGCTACTTCGGCAAATGGCACTTAGGGGGCGAAGGATTCGGGCCCGACCGTCAGGGGTGGCAGACGGCGATGGAAATCAAGGGTAACTCGCTCTCGCCCGAGGTCACAGGGGATCAAGAGCCGCGGCGAGCCGCCGAGTTTCTCGGCGAAAAGGCCGCCGCGTTTATTCGCGAGAATCGCGAGCGGCCGTTCGTGCTGCAGGTTTCTTATCAGGCCGTGCACATACCGCTCTCAACCACGCCGGAGTTGCTCGCCAAGTATGAGGCGAAAGCCCCGCTGCCCGACTATCCGAGCTTGCCGGCCTACGCCGGACTTCTGGAAGAACTCGACCGCAGCGTCGGCGTGGTCATCGATGCCGTCGATGCGGCCGGTCTGACCAACGACACGCTCATCCTATTTCTGTCCGACAACGGCGGGCTGGAACACGAACAAAGTGGCCGCAACGTGACGTCGAACAAACCGCTGCGCGGCGAGAAGGGAACGCTTTACGAAGGAGGCATTCGCATTCCGGCGATCGCTCGACGGCCGAAGCATGTTCCGGCTGCGAGCGTCTGCGACATTCCGGCCATGACGCAAGACGTCTACCCCACGCTGCTCGATATGGCGGGCCTTGCCGCCGCTCCGCGCCAACCGCTCGACGGCGTTAGCCTCGCCGGCGTGCTGAGCAATCCGACAACTACTCTCCGGCGCGAGGCGCTTTATTGGCATCTACCGCACTATCATCACGACACGCCAGCCGGCGCGATTCGCCGCGGAGACTGGAAACTGATCGAGCACTTCGAAACCGGTACTTGCGAACTTTACGATCTCAGTCGCGACCGTGCCGAACAACACGACCTCGCCGATCAAGAGCCGAAGAAATCTGCGGAACTCCGAGCGGCGTTTCATCGCTGGCGCTCCGAGGTCGGCGCTCGTATGCCGGAGAATAATCCCGATTTCGATCCGACGCGCGCCGACGATCTCGGCAAGTCTTCCGGCAGTCGAAAGGACGCGCGTAGTAAATAAGCCATTTCCAGCGGGGAGCATATGCGCTGCTTTCCTGAGCCGAAAAGCGAACGTCCCCGAAATTCGACAGACGGGTGTTTCTTATGATTGGTATCCTAACCACGATCGCGGATGCGGCATTATTGCGTTTTGCCTGGCCCGTCATGACGGGTTCTGAAACACCTCGCCAGTATTATTCCGCCCGGCTGGCATATGACT
>JAFLCO010000132.1 GCA_017303535.1 Planctomycetota bacterium | reverse complement strand
CCACTTCCAAAAGGGGATCATCCTCGCCGGCGGCTCCGGCACGCGCTTGCATCCGGTGACGCTTGCCGTGAGCAAGCAACTGCTGCCGGTGTACGACAAGCCGATGATCTACTATCCGCTGTCGACGCTCATGCTCGCCGGCATTCGCGAAGTGCTGATCATCACCACGCCGCAAGATGCCCCGAGTTTCGAACGTTTGCTCGGCGACGGCTCGCGGCTCGGCATGAACATCCGCTACGCGCAGCAACCGAAACCGGAAGGCCTCGCGCAAGCCTTCCACATCGGTCGCGAGTTCGTCGGTCGCGATCACGTCGCCTTGGTGCTCGGCGACAATCTGTTCTACGGCCAGGGCCTGCAAAACATGCTCGCCAAGGCGGCCTCGAAAGAGCACGGCGCGACGGTCTTCGCCTACGCGGTGAAGAATCCGCAGGCCTACGGCATCGTCGAGTTCGACGCCGCCGGTAAGGCCGTGTCGCTCGAAGAAAAGCCGGCCGTGCCGCGATCGAAGTTCGCCGTCACCGGGCTCTACTTCTACGACAACCAAGTCATCGACATCGCGGCCAATCTGAAGCCGTCGGCCCGCGGCGAGTTGGAAATCACCGACGTTAACAAGGCCTATCTCGCGCAAGGTTCGCTCGACGTACAAACCTTCAGCCGCGGCTTCGCCTGGCTCGACACCGGCACGCACGAGTCGCTCCTGCAAGCTTCGAACTTCATCGAAACGATCGAAGCTCGCCAAGGTTTCAAAGTCGCCTGCTTGGAAGAAATCGCCTACTACAAGGGCTTCATCAGCGTCGAACGGCTCCAGCGCCTCGGCCGCGAAATGCGCAACCCCTACGGCCAATACCTGCTCGACGTCGCCGCCACGCCGGAACTCTTAACTCATTCCCGCGGCGTCGCCGGCGCGTAGGTTGAATTCCTTCTCCCCTTGCGGGAGCCTGTGTTTATTCCCTTCTCCCCTTGCGGGAGAAGGTGCCGCACAGCGGCGGATGAGGGGTATTCCGCACGATCGCCGACTCGAGGAACGCCACAGAGGGCGTTCCCTACATCGCACGTCACCGCTCCCGCGTCTGCCGATAATACTTCAGCCCGGGAAAGAAAAAGCAGGCGGCGGCCACGGCACCGAAAACCAGCAGCCCCACCGGGACGTCGTAGCGTTGCAAAAGTGCCATCACCGGCGCGGTCGCAAACAGCGCCGCGGCCGGCAGGTAGAACAAGCCGCTAAGCATCCCCGCCTTCGCCGTAAACACGGCCCCGCTCACCAGCCCCAGAATCGGCGAGAGCGTCAGCGGCGGCAGGCCGAGCAAGCGCTCGACCGGAAACAACAGCGCAATGCAAACGATGCTCGCTCCCCACAGGTGCGCGATCTGCCGCTCGATGAAAGTCACCGGTCCGGCCCGACGTCGCAGGCTCCAAAAAATCACGGCCCACGTCCAGAGCCCGGCCGTCCACAAGGCCACATACGGCCACGGCGACGTCGTCCCTTGCCACTGCAGGGCATTGGTGAGCACGCAAATCACGAGCAGCACCAAGCTGTGCCACATCCAGAGCAAGCCCCAGTTCTGCAGCACCACGGCGTGATGCGTCTCGGCGAACCATCGAGCCATAATATGCGCGAACCGTCCGCTGCGGGCCTGAATCGGTTCATCGGCCAAGTACGCGCGCAGGTCGTCGGCCAAAGCTTGCGCCGTCGGATAGCGCAAGTCCTGCGGCTTTTGCAGGCAGCGCAGCGCGATCATCTCGAGCAGCGGATCGGCCAACGGTTGCACGAGTCGCGGCGGCGGCGGCTCTTGCTCAAGCACCATCAGCACCGTTTCCATCGGCGACGCCCCTTGCAGCGGCGGCCGACCGGTGAGCATCTGGTACAAGATGACGCCCAGGCTGTAGACGTCGCTCGTCGGCGCCACGTGTCCCCGGCTTCCGGCGGCTTGCTCCGGTGCCATGTGCGTCGGCGTCCCGATGATCGCGCCGGTCTGCGTGAGCGAACTGTCGGCTTCCACGCGCTTCGCCAAACCGAAATCCGTCACCAACGGCCGGCCCGTCTCGTCGATCAGGATGTTCGACGGCTTCAAATCGCGATGCAAGATTCCCTGCAAGTGCCCGGCATGGACCGCTTCGCAAATCGGAATCATCAGCTGCGCGATCTCACGCGCGGGCAGCGGACCGTCGGCCAATTTCTCGGCCAGCGTCGTTCCGGCGACGTACTGCATCGTGAAGTAAGGCCGTCCTTCGTGCTCGCCGACCTCATACACCGGCACGACATGCGGATGATTGAGCCGTGCCGCCGAGATCGCCTCTTCGCGAAACCGCACCAGTTCGTCGGGCGTCGTTCGTCCGCCAGGCCGCACCATCTTCAGGGCGACGGTTCGCTTGAGCCCGCGATGGCGTGCCCGATAGACCACGCCCATGCCGCCGCTGCCGAGTTCGTCGAGCAATTCAAACTCGCCGACCGTCGCGGGCTGTGTCGTCGCGCGCGGTGCGAGCACTGTCGCACCCCGACTCACACCCGTCTTCGACTCTCCATCATGGCGGCAGAATTCCGCGACGGCGATTGTCGCCCACAGCGAGCGCAATTCTTCGGCCACTTCGGGATGCCGGCGACAAACGGCTTCGATATCCGGCCGCTTGCCTGCGGTGACTTGGCTCGTCAGCTCATCGACCAACGACGCCAACAGTTCGTCGTGGTCGCCCGTCATACGTCGCCCGCCTGCGACGCTCCTTCATCGAGCAAAGCCCGCATCCGGCGCAAGGCCCTCAAGTAGCGCATCCCCGCCGCCGGTTCGCTGAGCCCCAATGCTTGCGCGCACTCTTGATTGGTCAAACACTCGACGTGCCGCATTTCGATGATTTCACGATCGGCGTCGTCCATCTTCGCCAGCGCCGCGCGGAATTGCTCAGCCAACTCGCCGCGCAAGAGCGCCGCGGCCGGCGTCAGTTCGCGATGGTCGCGGAGTTGTCCGGCCAAGTCGAGCGCCGACTGATCCGAAAACTCCGCGGCCCCGAGATGCCGCTCTTGGTCGACGCTCCGTCGGCCCGCCTGTCGATGACGCCGATGAGCGTCGATCATCCGGTCGTTGGCGATTTGCCTCAGCCACAAGTGAAACGGCAACTCGCCGTTCTTTTCCAAGTACGAGCCGATCCGCCGGTTTGCTTCCACAAGCGTGTCTTGCACCACGTCGCTCACGTCGACTCTGGCCTGCACGCCCCGATCGAGCCGCATCGCCACGAGCTTGTGAACGGCCGCGCGATGCCGCTCCCAAAGCGCATCGGTCGCGCCCGCATCGCCCGCTCGGGCCGCTTCCAGCAACTGCTGCGTATCACGAACGTCGGGCCACATAGTGAGTTCTGCGAGGAGTGAAGCAAGATGCTGTCATTATTGTCGGCCGACCGGAAAAACGCCATTTGAGCCAGCCGGTTAATTGCAGTGAGCTTAAACGGTTTGTTTTATAGCAACCCGTAAAGCCCGCGGACTTTCGGTCCGTGGGACCCGACCAGCGATCGTCCATTTCTATGAGTTCCGTAGCCGCAACCATTCGACTCCGCCCCACGTGCGCCGAAACGCAAGATCGGGCTCCGGAACTGGCCCTGGCGTTTGTTCCGGCGCTGCTTACGGCGATCGCCTTCCTGCCGCTGGTTCCGTGGATCGAGATGTGGCTGCTCGCGGCGACGATCTACTTCACGTTCAAGCTGCTTACGTGGCGGCGAGCGATTGTCGCAGGCTGCACGCCGACCGTCGGTCGCTCGTTGGCGTATCTGCTGGCTTGGCCCGGAATGGACGCCGAGACATTTTTCAGCGACGTGCGACCCTCGCATCGGCCGACGGCGAGAGCTTGGGCCGAAGCCGTCTTCAAAACGCTACTCAGCCTCGCGCTCATCGGCGGCGCGGCGATGCTCCTGATCGACTCGCAGCCGACGCTTGCCGCTTGGACGGCGCTCGTCGGCATCATCCTGCTCCTGCACTGCGGCGTGTTCCACCTGCTGGCCCTGGTGTGGCAAAGCCGCGGCGTCCACGCCGTGCCGATTATGGATCGTCCCTTCTACGCAAGTTCCTTGGGCGACTTTTGGGGCCGCCGTTGGAACCGCGCGTTTCGTGACTTATCCGACTATTACGTCTATCGCCCGCTCCTGCGACGAACGTCCCCCGCCGTCGCGCTCGCGGCTGTGTTCCTCGCATCCGGCGTGATTCACGACCTCGTCATCACGGTGCCCGCCGGCGGCGGCTATGGCTTACCGACGCTGTACTTCCTCATGCAAGCCGCGGCGATCTTGTTGTCTCGCAGCGCCATCGGCCGCCGATTGCAATGGCATCGCGGTTGGCAGGCCCGAGCTTTTGCCGCGGCGATGCTGATCGCGCCGCTTCCTTTGCTCTGCCCACAGTCGTTTCTCGATAACGTCGTTCTGCCGATGCTCGCTGCCGCTGTGTCGCTGGTCAATTAGAGCCTCTCCAAAATCGCCCCTCTCCCCTTGCGGGAGAGGGGCCGGGGGTGAGGGGGTCCGGGTTCTCGAATAGACATCACTTAACCACAGGCACGACTCATGAACATGGAAACGCTCGTCCGCATCGGCGGCGTCTTGCAACTCGGCGTCCTCACGGCGGCCGGCCTCGTGCCGACGGTCCTCGATTGGCGCCGGCAGCTCGCTTCGGCCGATCGCCTCGTCCGGCAACTCATGTGGGTCTACGCCGGCTACGTCGTGCTGATGATCGCGAGCCTAGGCCTGCTGTCGCTCTTGCAAGCCGACGCTCTTTTGAGCGGCACGCCGCTCGCGAGAATCGTCACCGGCTTCATCGCGCTCTTCTGGTCGATCCGCCTGGTGCTGCAACTCTTCGTCTTCGATTCCGAACAGTACCTGACAAATCGGTTCCTCCGCCTCGGCCACCACGGGCTCACCGTCACCTTCACGTATCTCTCGATCGTGTTTACCTGGGCGACTTTGGCATAAGCCGTTCGTATTCAACTCCCCTCTCCCCTTGCGGGAGAGGGGGCGGGGGTGAGGGGGATTGGTCGCGATGGCCAGAAACCCCTCATCCGCCGCTGCGCGGCACCTTCTCCCGCAAGGGGAGAAGGAAAAAACGCCACGGAGGGCGTTCCTTACAGGGCCGGAACTCACACACTCCGGACGCGCGTCAGCGTCGTGTTCCCACGAAATTTCTTGACGTCGTAATCGCCGACCGTGATCCATGACTCGGTTTCGCTCGCCGGGCAGCAATGAAAGTTCCCCAGGTGCGGAACCTGATCCGGCTTGTTCACTCCATCGCCTTGCATCGGCACGGCGATCCGTTCGGTCGCTTTCACCAGCCGCAACGTGCGGCGATCGACAAGCGACATGAAGAGCGGCGCTCGCCAGCGCATGACGTTCACGTTCGTCGGGTCTTTGCGAACGTAGACCAAATACAACTCGCCGCCGAGCGTGAGCCAGCGTTGTTGCGTGGTCGAAGTCACCAGCGGCTCACCGTCGTCGAACTGCCACGGCTGCTGCACGCTCCAGGTCCGGCCGTCGTCGTCGCTGGTGCTGACGTAGCCCCGCTCGTCTTCGGCCCGAATCGTCAGAAAGTGCCGGCCGTCCACCGAGGCCAGCGACGGTTCCAAGAGTCCCCTGCCCTGCTTGTTCGTGAGTTCGTTGCCGGCTTGCTTAACGCGAAGCTCACGGCCGTCGAACCCGCAACGGACGACGACGACGCTTCGGCCACCCGACTGCGCGCCGATAGAGAGCGGCACCAGTACGTCGCCGTCGGCCAGCGTCACGCGTTGCGCGCAGTTGCACGTGTAGATAAATGCACCGCGCGGGTCGTTCCACTCCAGGCGTTTCAGCGGTCCCCAACTGCCGTCGGCCGAGCGCACGAGGTAGACGGCGTGTCGCGGCGGTTGGACGCGGAAGAAATGCCCTTCGCGATAAAAAACGTCGTGCCCCATCGCCAGCACGGTCTTCGTCGCCTCGTGATACTCGGGCACCATATCGCAGACGGTGATCTCCGTACCGGCCGAATCGCCGATCGGCGTCCGACCAAGCCCAGGAACCGGCGTCGGATCGCTCCAAGTCTTGCCGAAATCGACCGATTGCGTGACGTGCGTCGGCCAAAAGTAATCGCTCCCCGTGATCTCGCAAAGCAACATCAGCGCGGTCACAGGCGAGCCAAGCCCGTTGGCGCCGGCCGGCATCACGCAAGCCCGCGTGCTGAACCAAGTCTTGCCGAGCGGTTTCCCTGCGTCGTCGAGAGTCCCTCGAAAAACGACGCTCCGCTCGATCGACTTCACGACGTCGGTTGGTGAAGCGCCGGACTTCGGCGAATCGGCCCGGAGCGAACGAGGGAATGCCGCGGCCAACGCGGAAGCGGCAAATCCGGCGAGAACGCGGCGACGCGTGATTTCGGCAAGGCTTTCCAACATGCGGCAACTCGCGGCGAAGAGGAATCGCGACCAACGATGCGAGACGCATTTTCCCAAATCGCGTGGCCAAAAACAAATTGCTTTTTGGCGCACGGTGATTTTGTGGAATGTCGGCCGGCGGAAAATTCGGGCCGGCCAAAAACGCTCTGGAACCGACCGCGGAAAAGTGGAAAATGCGGGGTTGGTTCTTTGGCAATTCGGTTTGTGTTGTAGCGAGCGGCGGGGTTCATCCCCGCCGTCTGCTGCCGCCGTTCTTCGCGTCGAAATGCCCGGACGGCGGGGGTAAACCCCGCCGCTCGCTAGGTCTAGGAATCGACGTAAGTCGCGCAAGCGAATCCGGACTTACGTCGACGCGCGCTGCGCACATTTAGGACGGGGTGCGCACTTCGCGCGCGAAAAAGTGCGCACCGCATACTTAGGAATTAAGGGTGCGCACTATTTTCAAAAAGAGTGCGCACGTCGTATTGCAACAGAATTGCGCTTTCGTCGTAAGTCGCGCAAGTGAACGAGCACTTACGTCGATTTAACTCGTCCGATCACGACGGTTGCTCACGCGAAACAGACGGCGTACACCGGCGGCAGTCGGGCCGGGAGTTGCGTCCAACTTTCGCCGCCGTCGGCCGTGGTCCAGAAGCCACCCGTTGTGGAGCCGAACGCCAGTCGCGAGCCGGTCTCGTCGACCGCCAGCGCGTGTCGGAACACGACGTCGTAAGCATGGTCTTGCGGCAGGCCTTGGGAGAGCGATTCGAACGTTTGGCCGCCGTCGCGGGTGCGAGTCACTATGAGCTTCGAATCGACCGGATAGCGTTTTTCGTCTTTGACGCCCGGCACGAACCACGCGGTTTTCGGATCGGCCGGATGCACGGCCACGGCGAATCCGAAGCCGGCCGGTTGGACGTTCTCGCACTCTTCCCAACGCGTGCAATCGTTCGAGGTGCGGAAGATGCCGTTGTGGTGCTGCACCCAATAATGGTCGGGCGACGCGGGGCACTGCACCATGCGGTGCGGGTCCTGGGCATCGAGATCGAAGGCCATCTCGGGCGGCATGTACGCGGCCCGCATCCCTTGCGAGACGTTGGTCCACGACGCTCCGCCGTCGCGCGTGGTCCACGCCCCGCCGCACGAGATCGCGACGCTCACATGTTGCGTGTCGCGCGGGTCGACGCAAATGGAATGGATGCCGGCCTCGTCTTTGCCGCCGCCGAACCATTTGGCCCGTTCTGGACGATCCCAGAGCGAACGAACGAGAGTCCACGACGCCCCGCGATCGTTGCTGCGAAAGAGGCCGCCGGGAATGGTGCCGGCCCACAACACGCCCGGTTGATCGGCGCCGCCGGCTTCCAGCGACCAGATTTCCATGAGCACTGCCGGACGCTCCTTGCTGCGGGCATCGTGCGGCGCGGCGAAGCCGTTGGCGAAGAGCGTGCAACCTTCGGGAAATTCGGGAACGGACAGTTCGGTCCAAGTCGCTCCGTCGTCGTCGCTGCGGCGCAGCTTGGTGCCGAAGTGCCCGAGGTTGAGCACCGCGTAAAGTGCGCCGTCGCGCGGGTCGCGCATCGCAAGGTTCAGCGGGTCGCCGAGGAAGTCGACATTGTCGACCTTCCAGTCGTTGCCGCTCGCCGGAGCGAGCGTGAAGAGCCCTTTGCGCGTGGAGACGAGGAGGCGGTTCGACATCGTTAACAATTTTTCGGGCGAGCGTCATTTAGCCGCGGAGCTCGTCTCCGCGTGCCGAGATCGGACGCTGAATACTACCCGCCGGAGAGCGCCTGCAGAACATAGATTTCGCTGGTCGGGCCGACGGCGTCGGTGAGCCCTTCGCGATCGGTGATCGGCCGGTTGTTGACGAAGATCACGACATGCCGACGCAGGCGAAACCGTTCATCGACGACGTACCCGCGGAGCGGCTCGCTCGCGGCGAACACTTTTTCCAACGCCTCGCGGACGGTGCCGGCGTCCACATCCTGCGGAGGGCAAGCGAGGTGACGCTGCAAGTGCGGGGTAAAGAGAACACGAGGCATCGGAAGGAAATGCTGAATGCGGAGTGCTGAATGCTGAATAAATTACTAGCGCCTAGCTCCTGCCGCCTAGCGCCTGCCTCACACCCCGATGTCTTCGTTCCAGAGTTCGGGTTGGGCGGCGATGAATTGGCGCATGAGTTGGATGCAGCGCGGGTCTTGGACGACGTCGACCTGCACGCCGCGGCTGCGGAGCAATTCTTCGTCGCCCATAAACGTTTGGTTTTCGCCGATGACGACGCGGGGAATTTTGTAGAGCAGAATCGCGCCGGTGCACATCGAGCAAGGGGACAGCGTCGTGTAGATCACGCTTTCGGCATAGACCTTGGCCGGCAGCCGGCCGGCGTTTTCCAAGGCGTCCATCTCGCCGTGCAACGTCGGACTGCCGCGCTGGATGCGACGGTTGTGCCCACGGCCGACGATGCGACCTTGCGGATATTCGGAGGAGAAATGCACGAGCACGGAACCGATCGGGATTCCCCCTTCGGCAAGGCCCGCTTCGGCTTCTTCGATCGCAGCTTGGAGAAAGGGATCCATGATGATTTCCGGTTGGCCCCCACGTATGCACGCGGGGCTATTGAAGCAAACCTTGAACCCGGAACCCTGAACTGTATGCAACGTTTAGAGCGTCAACTGATGTTCGCGCGCCCATTGCCGCACGGCTTCGTCGTCGACGCGCTCGAGCCGATTGTAACGCGGGTGGCGTCCTTCCTTATACGGATTATTGCGGGCGGCATTGTAGCAGGATATGAGCGACCAGCGCGGATCCGGCGAAGTGTTCTGGTCGCTGCGATGCAGGAGATTGCCGTGGAAGAAGAGTGCGTCGCCCGGTACCGCTTCGATATATTCCAGCGGGAACATCTGCATGGCTGCGTCGACTCGCTCTTGCTCGATACCGACTTGGTCGCCGGTCTTGCCGTGGTCGAGGCGTCCCATTTCGTGCGAACCACGAAGAACTTGCAAACAGCCGTTGGCCCGAGTGGCGCGATCGACGGCGATGAGGCAGCTGGCCATGTGCGGCAGGAGGCAGCCGTTGTTGTACCAGTAGCCGTAGTCTTGGTGCCATTCCCAGGCGCCGCCCACGCGCGGTTCCTTGAGCATCATCTTGAAATGGTAGAGATACACTTCCCCGCCGAGCAGTTGCTCCATGCGATCGACGATACGTTGCGACTTGGCAAAGACGCTGTAGAGGTCGTCGCCGGCATGGTTGTAAAGCGCGAGCTTGGTGACTTGCCCGGTCGCATCGCGGCGACCGTACGCTTGGCCGACCATTTGCTCATCGCCACGAGCGTACTTGAGGAGGAGTTGCATCTCGTCGCGATCGAAGAGCGAGCGAATGAAGACGTAGCCGTCGCGCTGCCAAGCGGCGAGTTCGGCATCGGTAAGCGGCGAGGCGGCGATCGACATGAGCGTGCTCCGTTTAGTGGATTTTGCCGCGGAGACTGCGTCCGCGTTTTTGAAAATTACCGAACTGAGTCTCATATCAGTATCGTCGTTTTGCTGATCTACTTACAAGTCGAAGAATCACGGTTTTCCGATACTTTACGAACGTTCACGACGTAGACCTCGAGAAGTCTGATATGAAATGAGCAACTGATATGAGCTTGAGGCGCCGGCTCGGTACATTGATGCAACTCTTGAATGCCGAATCGCGGTGACGAGCACCGCGGCTAAATGCGTACGGATCGATCGCACTTTCAAAAACAACTGACTACTGACAACGGACAACTGACGACTCCCCATGAAAGCCGCCTTCATTCGCGAAACGGGTCCTGCCTCGAACATCACTTACGGCGACCTTCCGACGCCGGAGCCTGCCGCGGGCCAGGTGCTGGTGAAAGTCGGGGCCGTGGCCGTGAACCCGATCGATACTTACATCCGCGCCGGCGGCGTGAAGATGAACATCCCGCTGCCGTTTGTGATCGGCTGCGATCTGGCGGGGACGGTCGAACGGGTCGGACCGAACGTGAAGCGATTTAAGCCCGGCGATCGAGTGTGGGGAAGCAATCAAGGTTTGTTCGGCCGGCAAGGTTCGTTCGCCGACTATGCGGCCGTCGACGAAGGCTGGCTCTACCCGACGCCGGCCGGCGTGAGCGACGAGCAAGCGGCGGCGGTCGCGCTCGTCGGGATCACGGCTCACCTCGGGCTGCATCGAGCATCGCTCAAAGCCGGCGAGACGCTGTTCGTCAACGGCGGTACCGGCGGCGTCGGTTCGATGGTCGTGCAGATGGCCAAGGCGCTCGGGGCCCGCGTGGCGACGGTCGGAGGCAGCGACGAGAAGGTAAAGCAGTGCTCGCAGATGGGGGCCGACGCGGCGTGGAACTACAACACGGAAGACGTCGATGCGAAGTTGAAGGAGTTCGCGCCGCAAGGCGTGAACGTCTGGTGGGAAACGCTCCGAGAAGCGAACTTCGACCGCAGCGTCGGCTTCTTGGCGCCGCGCGGGCGGATGGTGTTGATGGCCGGCCGCGACGCGCGACCGCCGTTTCCCGTCGGTCCGTTCTACACGCGCGACGCGACGCTGATCGGCTTCGCGATGTTCAACGCTTCCCAAGACGAACAACGGGCCGCCGTGGAAGACATCAACCTTTGGCTGGCCGACGGGAAGCTGAAGCCGCGGATCGACCGAGTCCTGCCGCTCGGCGAAGCCGCCGCAGCCCATCAACTGCAGCAAGACAACACGCTCGACAAGAAAGGAACGCTGGCGGGCAAGATCGTGCTCAAGCCGTAGCCTGATGCGACGACGATTACGATGCCGAGGCTTCGGCGGCCGCAGCGGTCGTGAAGGCGTCGAAGCGTTCGCGGAGCAGCGTCGCTTGTCGGCGGAACTCGGCCATCAGTTCTTCGCTGTCGCGATAGTCGAGCGAGCGGGCCAGCTTTGTGAGTTCGATCTCGTCGCTCGGCAAATCGTTGCGCGTCGTCAGGCTAAGCAGCCGCAGCCGGCTTTTCAGGCTGCGCAGAAAGCTGTAGCCGCTGGAGAGAATCTCGTAGTCGGCCGCCGTGAGATGGCCGGCTTGTTGCAACGCGCCCAAAGCGCCGATGGTGTTCGGCACGCGCAGGCTCGGGTCGTCGCCTGCGTAGCGGAGTTGAAAGAGTTGAACCAGGAATTCGACATCGAGGGCCGCACCGGCGGAGCGTTTGACGTTGCGGGCACCGGCGTCCGATTCGAGCTTGGCCCGCATTTCGCGAATTTGTGTGGCGTCGTCCGGTCGCCAAGCGTGCTCGAACGCGGCGCGTTGAACGACGTCGAGCGCCTCGCGAGCCGCGAGTTTGTCGCCGAAGATCACTCGCGCGCGGCAGAGCGCTTGGCGCTCCCAAAGGGCCGCATGGCCTTCGGCGTAGTAGCGGGCGAACTCCGCATAGCTCGTCGCGAGCGGTCCGCTCTTGCCGGTCGGACGCAGCCGAGGATCAACTTCATACAGCCGCCCGAACGGCCCGAGGTTCGAGGCGGCCTTGATGATCCGCGTGCCGAGTTCGCCGAAGAAGTGCTGATTCGTCGTCGGCTCGCCCCGTCGCGGGCGGCGGATCTGCGTATGCCCGTCGGCTTGGTAGAGAAACACCAAGTCGAGGTCGCTGCGATACGTCAGTTCGCGAGCGCCGAACTTGCCGAGCGCCACGACCGCAAACGAACACGGCTTGCCCGCGTCAGGCCCTTCGCCGATCGTCGGCTCGCCAAGCTTTTCGACGAGTTTCTCAAACTCGATGCGGATCAATCGCTCGAGGCAGCACTCCGCCAAATCGGTGAGCGCCGCGCCAATCTGCTGAGCGTCGTCTTTGCCGAGGATATCGCGAACGCCGATCCGCAGCAGGCCGGCGTTTTTGAAACTATGCAGGATCGGTTCGAGGTCTTCGGCGCCGGCGCAGAGTTCTTCGAGGTGGTCGCGCAGGTCGTAACGCGTCGGGAGCTTGTTGAGGACGAGGCCGTCCATCAGTTCGTCGATCATGCCGGGATTGCCGACCAGGATACCCGAGAGGAACGGGCTCGTGGCGCAAAGCTCGACATACAACTTCATCGACGGCGGATTGAAGCTGAACAGTTCCCAAAGTACGCCCTTGCCGCCGAGCGAATCGCTCACGTGTGCGAGGTTAACAAGTGTCGAATCGGGATCGGTCGTCGCGGCCACGGCCTTCAGCAATCGCGGCGCGATCGAAGCCAGGAAGTGTCGGCAGCGGCGCGTGCTCAAGAAGCGAATCCGCTCGGTCGCCAGCGAATCGAGCAAGCGGTAGGCCTGTTGAGGATCGCGGAATCGATAGCGGCCGAGCACTTCGGCGATCTTCTCCTCCGGCGGATCCGGATCGAGCACGAGATCGACTTCGGGCTCCATCTCGGCGTCTTCGCCAAAGGCGTCGTGCATGAGATGGTCGAGAATCTTGCGATTGACCTCGGACCGCTCGCGATATTCAGAGTCGAAGGCCTCGAGCGCCGTGCGTTCGGCGGTGTCGACGTAGCCGAGCCGAATCGCCAAGCGACGCTGTTCGACGGCGTCGCTCGGCAGCAGGTGCGTTTGCAGGTCGAACATGATCTGCAGCCGATGCTCGATGCGGCGAAAAAAGGCGTAGTTTTCCTCGAGCAGCGTTCGTTCCTGATGCGTGAGGCAACCGCAGGCTTCGAGCTGCGCGATGGCTTCCAGCGTGCCGCTGACGCGCAGGTTCGGCAGGTCGCCGCCGTTCAAAAGTTGCAGAAACTGAATGACGAACTCGACGTCGCGAATGCCGCCGCGGCCGGTTTTGACGTTCCGCGCGTCGTGCCCTTCACGAATGACCCGTTGTTCGATGCGGCGCTTGAGCGCTTTGATGCCGGTGATGTCGGCGATGCCGAGATAACGGCGGTAAATCCACGAGTCGAGATACTGCAGGAACTCGCGGCCGAGATCGACGTCGCCCGCGCAAGGCCGGGCCTTCACGTAGGCCTGACGTTCCCAAGTGCGGCCGAGCACGTCGTAGTAGTGCATCGCACTTTCGAGATTGCGGACGAGGGGGCCACGTTCCCCTTCAGGCCGCAGCCGCAAGTCGACGCGATACGCGATCCCCAGCGGCGTGCTTTCCGAGAGCAACCGCACGACGTCCTGCGCCAGGCGGTCGAAGAATTCGGCATTCGACCAACCTCGCGACACCGCTCCGCCGCCGGCGGCCGGGGCCTCGGTCTTGCCCTCGACGTCGTACAGGAAAATCAAATCGACGTCGCTGGAGTAATTCAACTCGTTGCCGCCGAGCTTGCCCATCGCCAGCACGACGAAGCGAGCCGGGCGACCGTCGGGCCGTTTCGGAACGCCCCGCTTCTGCTCGAGCCGACGCCGCGCAAACCGCACGGCCGCTTCGATGATCGCGTCCGCGAGATAGGAAATCTGCGAGGTGACGACGGCCAACCGCTGGTTGCGAATGATGTCGCCGTAGGAGATTCGCAATGTCTCGCGGCGCTTCGAACGACGCAGCGCCGTCATGGCCGCGGTTTCATCGGCCGCCGATTCGACCTCAGCCCAAATCTCGCCGATCAGCGTCTCGCGCGCGACGGGGCTACCTTCCGTGAGCCGGAGCAGATCGTAGCTTTCCGAATCATTGACGAGCACGTCGCCCAAGTGCCGGCTGGTCGCGAAAATCTGCAACAGCGTCGGCAAGGCTTCGCGATCGCGCTCGAAGAACGCTCCGAGCGCCAGCGGCGACCGGGCCGTTTCGAAGAATCGTCCGAGGCTGGCCAGCGCCAAGTCGGCGTCGCTCGATCGCGGGAGTTGTTCGGCGAGTTGATTGCCGAGCACGGCCAGTAGATCGAGCGTCACGCCGAGATCGGCCAGCCGCACAAACACGGCATGTGCCGCGGCCGGATCATGCAAACCCAGCGAACGGAGCCACGGCTCGGCGGCCGCGGCATCGTCGAGCAACGGACGAATTTCGGCTTCTGTCATGTTGGCTCAGGGTGGCACTGGTGGCTTGCCCACCAGTGTATTTGGCGACATCGATTGCAGCACTGGCGGACAAGCCGCCAGTGGCACCCGAAGATCAAAAGGAATCAGAGCGAGATCGAAACCATTTGCGGGCCGACGTGCTCCGTCACGACTTCGCCGAAGAGCGTAAATGAGTTCGCGTCGTAGACCGTTACAGGCAGAAACTGCCCGATCTGCCGCGGGTTGCCGTCGAAGACGACAATCCGGTCGCAGTTCGTCCGGCCGACGAGTTGAATCGGGCCGTGAACATCGCCGTGCGTATGTTCGCCGCCGGCTTCCGGTTGGTCGTCGCCGTACGAATGTTCTTCGTGTCGCCGAGCCCGCTCGCTAGGGCCTTCGACGAGAATCTCGACCGTGCGGCCGAGGAACGCCTGATTGTCTTCGTAGCTGATACGGTTCTGCACGGCCAGCAAGTCATTGTTGCGGCGGCGCTTAACGTCGTCGGGCACGTCGTCCGGGTACAAGTCGTCGGCCTTCGTTCCTTCGCGCGGACTGTACTTAAAGATGAAGCTGTTCTTAAAACGGGACTCTTCGACGAGTTCGACCGTCTTCTGGAAGTCTTCTTCCGTTTCGCCGCAGAAGCCGACGATAAAGTCGCTCGTCACCGCGGCATCGGGAATCGTCGAGCGAATCCGCTGCAGCATCTCGCGATACGATTCGACGGTGTAGTTCCGTTTCATCCGCTTGAGTTGCTCGTTCGAGCCGCTCTGACACGGCACGTGCAGATAGTGCGAGCACTTCTTGATGTCGCGCACGGCCTCAAGCAGGTCCTGCGTCATGTCGTTCGGGAAGCTCGTGACAAACTTCAGCCGGTCGATGCCGCTCACTTCGCTCAACTGATAGAGCAAGTCACTCAGCCGTGTCGTTCGCTCGCCGG
>JAFLCO010000131.1 GCA_017303535.1 Planctomycetota bacterium | reverse complement strand
CGGTGGGCCGGCCGGAGAGCCGGTTCACCGACGAGAAGCGGACGTTCGAGAAGCCCATCAACGTCAGCGCCCAGATCCTGCTCGACCGGGAGCGGTGCGTGTCGTGCGCGCGCTGCACCCGGTTCGCCGAGCAGATCGCCGGCGACGGGGAGCACCGTCGGAAAGGTGCCGCGCGATTCGGCTTCGGCCATGCCGAAAATCAGTTGCGGCGTCTGATGCGAATAACCGGCCGTGGCTTCGTCGGCCCATACGGCGACGTTGGTTTCGAGATAGCGAAAGAGTTCGCCGACGTCGAGCGAGCGATCGCCGTTTTCGTCCGCTTCGCCGGCCATGCCGCGGGCCGCGAAGTGCCCGAAGATCGTCTGTTGCCGCGCGTGCAGCACGTGCGAACGCTCGAGCGTGCTGTAGGCCGTGATGACGTACAGGCCCGGGTCGCCCGACGATTCGACGGCCGTGCGGGCCAGCGGCAAAAACTCGCTGACGATCGTGCCGAGGCGAGGGTCGTAATCGCGGCCGCCCGGATCGAGCAGCAGGAGCTTCGTGCCGGCGCCGGAGCGGTCGAGCGCGTCGAGCAGTTGACGCATCTCGATACGGCCGGCCTCGGGATTGGTCGCCGAGAATTCTTCGCAAAGCAGATAAGCCTTGTCGTCGACGGCAAGCCCTTCCGCTTGGAGGTAAACGACGACGGCGTCGGTCGCCAGCAGGCGAGCGTCTTCGAGTCGCTTCGCGAGCGCCGTGAGGTCGTCGGGCGTGCGCAGCTCAAATAGATCGGCGGCCGGCGGCGAGGCGTCGGGCCCGGCTTTCGCGTCGCGCAGCGATACCGCTACGGCCGAACCGCGGGCATAGCGACGCTGAAGCGATTGGGGTTCGTCGTAGGAGGCGGCCGCGACGGAAACAACCGGCGTCTTCGGATGCTCGAGCGGTTCGACCAGCGCTCGCCACCAAACGAAGACGAGGCCGAAGAGGATCGCGGTGACGACGAGTCGGCCCAGCAAGCGCAGTCGGCGGGAGCGGCGACCGTCCGTTTCGACGGGACGCCAGGAGTCGCGAAGTTCGGCGGGTTTACGAGATTCCAGCGGCATCGTGGTGCGTGGGGTGGCTGGGCCGAAAGGCGAAGAAGTTCGAGCAACTGGGGCACCGCTTCGCTATGCCCCAGCCACCCGGTGCGAATTGCCCCAGCCACCCGGCGCCGATGGAATATTAGTCGGCGTCCGGGAGCTTGATTCTCCCGGCGGCCACATCCTGTGCCAATATCAAAAACCATTTCCAGCGCTCGGCGGCGCGCCGCGAATCGCCGTCGACCGACGCGAAGAGCAGGGCGGTCTTCACGGCGTGGCCCGTCAGTCGCGGATCGGGCGGAACGGGGGCCGGGGAATCGGGCGGAGCAATGCTATCGCCGGTGAAGAACGCCGCGCCGGCCAACATACCGCCGGGACCGGAGTGGCGCGCGCCGGCCCAAGATCGTTCGGCGCCGCGACGCGTAGGCTCGTCGGTTTTCTCAACCCAGCGCTTGGCCGCTTGCCAGGCGGCTTCTTGTTCCGGCGGCAGCTTTTCTCCGCAACCTTCGCGAACGCAGAGGCAGCCCCACCACACGGCCGCGCGCTTCGGCAGCCAATGGGCATAGAGCCGAGCCGCCGACGGATGCAGTCCTGCGGCGATGACCGCCTGGAGGAAGGCATCGCGCGATTGCGTGGGGTCGGCCTCCGCGATGGGGAGCGCGTCGGCGAGGTCGAGGTATTTGCAGACGGCGGCGAAATCGGTGGCGGCGGGCTTCGCGGCGGCGGCGGTTGCTGCGCCCGCGGCGACGATGACGGTCGCTCCCGCCGGCGCGGCTTCCCCTTCGACGGCGACGACGAACGTCGTTTTGCCGGCCGTGATGCGGTCGCCCGTGTGGAGTTGAACTTCGCCGGACTTCTCGCCGTTGACGAGCGTGTCGCGGTCGGCGACCAGCGGTTGCAGCCAACAGCCGCTGGTCCGGTTGTCGATCGCGAAGTGGACTTCGGCCATCGCCGGATCGTCGGCGATGCAGACGTCGGCCCATTCGGTGCGGCCGAACTCCGCGCGCTGACCGTCGCGAAGATCGATTCGTCGTACGCCGCCGCCGGGCTTTTGCAGGGTGAGGGTGACTTTCATGGCGTTAGTTGATCTTCACCAGGCCGCCTTGAATTTCCACCATCGCCGACCCCTTCACCGAAGTCGTTGCGCTCTGCACGTCGACTTTGGCGTCGCCGACGATGCTGATCTCGGCCGATTTGAGCGAGATCTTCGCCGGCTCGATTTTGATGCTGGAGCCGCCGACGACGAGTTCGATCGATTGGGCCGCCGTGATCGCGCATTTGCCGGCCGAGATGTCGATCGTGAGATTGCCCGAGGCGATCGTCAGCGTATCGTTGCCGGTGTCAATCTTCGTCTCGCGATTGCCGGTGGCTATCGTGAGCGTGTCGTTGCCGGTGTCGATCTTGGTATCGCGATTTCCCGTGGTGATCGTCGTCGTGTCGTTCCCTTTGATCGTCGTATCGCGCTGACCGGTGGGAATATCGAGCTTGTCGTTTCCCTTGGTGATTTCGCAGGTACGGTTGCCTTCGGAAATCGTGTGAGTATCGCTTCCTTTAGAAACGATGATCCCGCGGTTGCCTTGAGCGATCGTCACCAGTTCGTTGCCGGTGAGCACTTGCTCGGTGCGATTCTTCCAAACGTCAATGGTCTGGCTGCCGTCGGACGACTCGGCGTTGCCGATGACGGTTTTTTGATTGTTGAAAATCTCGATCGTCTGGTCGCCTTTGTCCTTTTTCAGGAAGCCGACTTTGAGGGTGTCGTTGTTTTCGACGACCCGATCAAAATTCTTCTCCGCGTGGAAGTAGACCTGCTCCTCGCCTTTCTTATCTTCGAAGCGCAGCTCGTTGAAATTTTCGCCGGAGCCCTCTTTCGACGAGCGACTCTTGATGCCGCTTTGCGTGGCGTTATCGGGGAGCGTGTAAGGCACGCTTTGGTCTTTGTTGTAGACCCGGCCGGTGACGAGCGGCCGATCGGGATCGCCTTCGAGGAATTCGACGACGACTTCCTGCCCGATGCGGGGCACATGAATCGCGCCCCAGGTTTTACCGGCCCAAACTTGAGCGACGCGGACCCAGCAGGAACTGTTTTCGTTTTTCTTCCCTTCGCGGTCCCAGTGAAATTGAACTTTGACGCGGCCGTATTCGTCGGTCCAGATCTCTTCTCCTTCTTTACCGACCACGACGGCCGTTTGCGGTCCGGCAATGATCGGCTTCGGGGTCGTCTGCCGCGCGCGAAAGGCCTGGGCCGCATCACCGACTTCGATGATCACGTCGAACCGGTTCTGTGCGTCGGGGGAAAGTTGTTCGATGCCGCCGGAGGCGATGTCGTACGTCGCCTTCAGGCAGAGATACTCGCCGTTTTCGGAGTCGCGAGGAAAGTCGACGAGGTTGAACTTAAAGCCTGCGGCGATGTCGTAGCTCGAGCCCTCGGCCGTGGCGCGCAAATGCTGCGACTGCTGTTCTTCGATGCGGGCCTTGGCGTACGCGGTGCCTTCGCCGGTGACAACGTATTCGCCGGGATAGTCGTAACGTGCGAACGACGCCAGCGCATGTTGCCGTGTGACTTGCGAGCGTGTTTCCAGGTTGGCGTTCGGCTTGGTGAAGTCGTAGTCCTGCAATACGTAGGTCGCGGTTTGCACCTCTTGCCAGCGGTTCCACGTGTGCAGGTGGTCTTGGCCTACGCGACCGTCGCCGCCGCCGCGATACGGCAACTCGTTGCCGGGAATCTTCGTATGCGCGCCGGGCGAATCGGCCATCACCAGCGTGTGCTTGCCGGCCGCGTGTTCGAAGTAGTAATAGATGCCCTCCTGCTCCATGAGCCGGCTGACGAAATCGAAGTCCGACTCCCGATACTGCACGCAGTAGTCCCACGTGCGGTACGTGCCGGAGAGCGAGCGTTTGAAATCGGAGAAGCCGTTCTTGTCGCGAAAGACCTTTTCGAGGATGTCGGGAACGGTGAGGTTTTGAAAGATGCGGCAATCGGTCGTGCGCGTGAGAAACCAGAGCCAGGGGCGCACGTGCACTTGGTAACGATGGTACCGCCCGCGCTTGCCGAGATAGGAAAATCGGGAGACGAGCCCGTGGAAGTAGCGTTTCGAGTTGTCGGGCTTGGTCACGGCCACTTCAAGCGACGTACCGAGAATCTTTTCGGCGGCGACGTCCGCTTTCTCGCTGAGCATTTCCAGATCGATGAAGAACGGCCGGCCGAGTTCTTCTTCGACGCGCATCGTCCATAGAAAGAACGTCGTGCCGCCGACGGCGCTGGAAATTTCAAACACGTCCATCCGAGTTCCTCGCGATGCCGGAAACGTCCGTCGGGACCGACGGCGACCCACGGACCTTTTTTGGCGTCCGGCTCTTTGCCCTCGAGCGCGGTCCGCACGGAGATTCAAACTGTTGCAATGTCCCGCGTCTAGGGGCCGGGCGTCTAGGGGTCCCGCGCTTAGGGCGAAGGTCCAAGTGTTACAAATCCGGCCCCGCGCCGATATACAAATCACTCACAAGTCGGCGAGGTTTCAGAAGGCGGCCGATCGGCTACCGTCGCTTCTTGGAACCCTTATAAGTCTGCGGGGCCTTGCGAACCATATCGACGCCTTGCTTCATGCCGCCGAACTTATCTTCGAGGTCGCCGCGTTTATCTTGGACTGCCTGAACCTTGCTATGGAGCGCATGGTAGTAGGGTTCGAGAAATCGAAAGCCCGGCATGTCTTTAAGCTGGCCGAGGAACGTGATCAGGAAATCGATCATCTCTTATGGCTCGCGACATTAACCCACGACCGTAGCGGCAACGACATCCGTATCTTAAGCCGCTGGGCGGACTCCGGCCATGTGGATGCCGTAAGGCGAAGCGCCGCGGAATGATTTTGTCGGCTCGCGGCGTCTTTAATGAGCCGCCGGAAGTAGTTTATCGGTGCGGAACAGGGCAAACTTCGTCGAACTGGCGAAGGTTCCGAACTTCCGCCGGCGTCGTCAGCTCAAGAATCCTTAACATTCCGGCTTGCACCCGCTTAAGTCGACGGCGACCTACGGCCTAAATTCTCCGGCGGTATCTCGCCGAGGCCGCCCCGGAAGCAGGCGTCCGCTATAGAGCGAGCATTCGGCAGGACCAAACTTCTGCGCAGAAAATTTGCGTTACCGGCGGATATGCCGATAATACCGTGCCGAACCGCAAGGAAAGCCGGCCGTGTCCGGGCTTCGCGATTTTGTTCATTCGCCGAAGCTCGTGTGCCGCGCGGTGTGTTGCGTCGCATTGTTGCGAGGTTGCGTCGTTGAAGTCTCTTGATCTTTCGTCGCTGCTCCAGCCCGTTTCCGAGACCGCCCCTTCGGGCGAGAATCTCGAATACGATCCTCAGTTCAGCGAATTGGAGCGCTCCGCCCAGGGTACCGCCGAACAGCAATACGGTGCGACGGTCATCGAGGCCAAAGAGCCCGAATGGAGCGACGTTCGCAAACTCGCTGCGGAACTTTGCGAGCGTACGCACGATTTGCGCGTCGGGCTCTACGTCGCCCGCGCGAATCTACATACTTCCGGGTTGCGCGGCTTTCGGGAAGGCTTGGCGCTCTTGCGCGGCTACGTCGAGCAGTTCTGGGACACCGTTCATCCGCAGCTCGATCCCGACGACGACAACGACCCGACGATTCGCGTCAATACGCTCGTCGGACTGTGCGACATCAACGAAGTGCTGACGCCGCTAAAGAAGACGCCGATCGTCAGCTCGCGCACGGCCGGACGCTTTTCGCGGAACGATTACGGCATCGCCTCGGGCGAGTTGCCGTTCTCGGGCCGCGAAGACGACAAACCGAAAATGTCGCTCATCGACGCGGCGTTTCAGGATTGTTCGCTCGACGATCTGCGGGCCGATACGCAGGCCGTGACCGACGCCCTCTCAGATGTTCGCGACTTGGAGGCGGCGGTGACGAGCCGCGTCGGCGCGGGCAATATGCGGAGCTTGGAAGCCCTCACGAAAGAACTTGACGTCATCCGCCGGATTTTGGCCGAGCGCTTGGCGCGGCGCGAGCCGACCGTTTCGGCGACGACGTCCGAACCGGAAGCGGATGCGTCGCAGAGTTCGAATTCCGGACGCAACGGCGACGCCGCGGGAGGCACACGAACCGTGATTGTGAAACGGACCGGCGATATCACGTCGCGCGAAGAGGCGATTACGGCCATCGGCGACGTTTGCAAGTATTTCGAACGATACGAGCCGTCCAGCCCGCTGCCGCTTCTGTTGCATCGGGCCATGCGACTTTCGACGAAAAGCTTTCTGGAAATCATGCGCGACATTTCGCCCGACGGACTTAGCCAAGCCGAGTCGCTGGGGGGCATGTCGAGCGACGAATACCAGCGGCTGGTGGCCGCCGCCGCGAGCGCTCCGGCCCCGGCGAGATCGGCGGCTGCCGAGACCGCACCCGCGTCGAGCCCGCAACCGGTCATCCAAAATAATGACTATTAATACGCCGCCGAGCCTTACTTGGATTGCGTCGCCCCCGCGACCGCCGCGGCGGCAGGCAAGTTATTAAGGCAAACGGGATACCCCGAACTCCGCCAAAACGTCACAATCGTTAAACATCCTATATTGTTCGTCGTCGGCGCCGCCGTCGCCAGTCACCCCCCGGCATTGAGCTAGACTTCCGTTGCGAAAATTCGTTGTTCGGCCGAAGGATGCCGCCTTTGCGGCGGCGACGGTGCGGACGCAGTAAGGAGCAAACATGGCTAAGAGCAGTGGTCAGAAGTTCGTCGCCCGCAATCGCGCACCCCGCGTACAGATTGAATACGACGTCGAAATCTACGGCGCGCAAAAGACGATCCAACTCCCGTTCGTGATGGGCGTGTTGGCCGACCTGTCGGGCAAGTCGGCCGACGAGCAACCGGGCATCGCCGATCGTAAGTTCTTGGAAATCGACGTCGACAACTTCGACGATCGAATGAAGTCGATGAAGCCGCGGGCCGCCTTCAGCGTGCCGAACACGCTCACCGGCGAAGGCAACCTGATGGTCGACGTGACGTTTGAAAGCATGGATGACTTCTCGCCTGCCGCCGTGGCCCGCAAGGTCGAGCCGCTGCGCAAGTTGTTGGAAACGCGCACGCAGTTGGCCAATCTGCTGACGTACATGGACGGCAAGTCGGGCGCCGAGCAACTCATCACGAAGGTGCTGCAAGACCCATCGCTGCTGCAGGCGCTCGCTTCGGAAGCGAAGCCGAAAGAGCCTGCCGCCGAGTAGCGCGATCTTCGGCCGCGAGTGCGCGGCCCGTCGCGACGGCGCGGCGTCGATCCAACCACCACACACATCGAATCCGGAGCACGAAGTGCATGTCTGAAGCAGAAGCCCTCCAGTCGTCCGCTCAGGCGACGACCACGACCGAACTGAGCGATTTCTCCAACTTGCTGCAACGCGAGTTCAAGCCGCAATCCGATAGCGCCAAGGGCGCGATCGAATCGGCCGTGAAGACTTTGGCGGCGCAGGTTCTCGACAAAGCGTCGCTGATTTCCGACGACGCCTTGGCCTCGATCAGCGCGATCATCGCCGCGATCGACAAGAAGCTCACCGAGCAAGTCAACCAGATCATTCACCACGCCGACTTCCAGCAGTTGGAAAGCGCCTGGCGCGGCCTGCACTATCTCGTCAACAACACCGAAACCGACGAGCAGCTGAAGATCAAGGTCTTCAACGTCTCGAAGAAGGAACTCGGCAAGACCTTGAAGAAGTTCAAGGGTACGGCTTGGGACCAGAGCCCCGTCTTCAAGAAGGTCTACGAAGAAGAATACGGCCAATTCGGCGGCGAGCCGTACGGCTGCCTCGTGGCCGACTATCACTTTGACCACAGCCCGCCGGACGTGGCGCTGCTGCAAGAAATGATGCAGATCTGCGCCGCGGCCCACTCGCCGCTGATCACCGGCGCGGCGCCGTCGGTCATGCAGATGGAATCGTGGCAAGAACTCAGCAACCCGCGCGATCTCACGAAGATCTTCTCGACGCCGGAATACGCCGCCTGGCGGAGCCTGCGTGAATCGGAAGATTCGCGCTACCTCGGCCTCTGCATGCCGCGGTTCCTCTCGCGCATTCCGTACGGCGCGAAGACCAGCCCCGTCGAAGAGTTCGACTTTGAAGAAGATTGCGAGGGCGGCGATCACTCGAAGTACACCTGGACCAACGCCGCCTACGCCATGGCGACGAACATCACCCGGGCCTTCAAGCTCTACGGTTGGTGCACGACGATCCGGGGCATCGAGTCGGGCGGCGCCGTCGAAGGCCTGCCGACGCATACCTTCCCGTCGGACGACGGCGGCGTCGACATGAAGTGCCCGACGGAAATCGCGATCGCCGATCGTCGCGAAGCCGAACTGGCCAAGGCCGGCTTCATGCCGCTGATTCACAAGAAGAACAGCGACTTCGCGGCCTTCATCGGCGCGCAATCGTTGCAGAAGCCCCAAGAGTACGACGACCCGAACGCGACGGCCAACGCCAACCTCGCGGCTCGGCTGCCGTACCTGTTCGCCACCTGCCGCTTCGCGCACTACCTGAAGTGCATGGTCCGCGACAAAATCGGCTCTTACCAAGATCAGAAGAGCCTGGAAACCTGGCTGCAAAACTGGATCAGCCGCTACGTCGAGCCGAATCCTTCGGTTGCCAGCCAAGACGACAAGGCCCGCCGCCCGTTGGCGGAAGCCAAGGTCCAAGTCGAGGAAGATCCTTCGAACCCCGGCTACTACAAGTCGAAGTTCTTCCTTCGTCCGCATTACCAATTGGAAGGCCTGACGGTTTCCCTCCGTTTGGTCTCGAAGCTCCCGACGGGCTAGTCGCCGCGGCTTCAGCGGTTTACGATCGCGGCCGGCGCGAACCACCCCGTCGCGCCGGCCCGCGACCTTCGGGCAGGACGGATTTTGCGTTTGAACTCTCGTTAGTCACTAAGGACGAATCATGATTCTCGTTTACATTCCGGGCATCACCGGCGATTGTAAGATCCCCGGCTTCGACGGCTCCTCCTCCGCCGAAAACAAGGCCTTTTTCACGGTCTCGAGCTTCACGTTCGGCGTGCAGCGCGAAATGGAAGAAAGCGCCAAGTCCGGCACCGCCGACTTAAATATCGGCGTCGGCGAACTTCAAGAGTGCACGATGTCCAAGAGCATGGACTCGGCCTCGATCATGCTGGCCCGCAAGGCCATCAGCGGCTCGTCGGTCGGCACTGCGGAAGTGAAGTTCGTGGAAGCGATCACGCTCGACCAAGAGAAGGCGGTCAACGTCGTCTACCTGCGCTTCAAGCTCGACAACGCGTTCGTGAAGAGTTGGAGCATCAGCGGCGACTCCGACGGCCGGCCGACGGAAGACGTCGCCCTCTGGTACAACAAAATCGCCTTCCACTACTATGCCACGACCGACGGCAAGAAGTTCACCTCGGGCGGCAAGTGCGAATGGGATCACGTCACCAGCAAGCCTTGGAGCGATTCCGGCATCGAAGGCGCCTGCGAAGCCTACAACACGACGGGCGGCAAGGAAAACGTCGGCGGCTAACCGCGCCCGCTGATCGCCCGCTCGAATTTTTAGGCTGCACCTAACCCACATTCCCATACAGGCAAGATCATGATTCTCCTCCACGTTCCCGGCGTCACCGGCGACTGCCAGATTCCGGGCTTCACCGGCGCCAAAGGCTACTTCACGGCCTCGAGCTTCACGTTCGGCGTGCAGCGCGAAATGGAAGAAAGCGCGAAGTCGGGCACCGCCGACTTGAACATCGGCGTCGGCGAACTGCAAGAATGCACGCTCTCCAAGAGCATGGACCTCTCGTCGGCCCTGCTGGCTCGCAAAGCGATCAGCGGCTCGTCGGTCGGCACGGTCGAAGTGAAGTTCGTCGAAGCCGTTACGCTTGAAAAAGAAGCGTCGGCCAACGTCGTCTACCTCCACTTCAAGCTCGACAACGCGTTCGTGAAGAGTTGGAGCATCAGCGGCGACTCCGACGGCCGTCCGACCGAAGACGTCGCTTTCTGGTACAACAAGATCGCCTTCATCTACTACGCCACAAGCGACGGCAAGAAGTTCAAATCGACCGGTTGCTGCGAGTGGGATCACGTGACCAGCAAGCCGTGGTCGGGCTCGGGCATCGACGGCGCTTGCGAAGCCTACGGCCCCAACGGCGGCAAGGTCAACGTCGGCGGCTAACGCCCGTCGACGCCGAGAAAATGCGCGGGAGCTTCGGCGCACGCGGCCGAAGCTCCTTCGATTTTCCGCGCTCCGTCGCCGTTTCGATTCACACCCGCCGAAGTTTTTCGGCCCGACGTTTTCTTAGTCCGCCGCCGTTCTTGGCCCGAACATCTCGGGAAGGTTTCCGCCGATGCTCCTGATGCGAATTAAAGAGATCGACGGCGACTGCAAGATCCCGGGCTACGAAAAATGGATCATGCTCGACAACTTCAGCTTCGGCGCCGAGCGGAAGATCGAGTCGGCCAAGCAAGGGGGCGGTCGCGACATTGATACCGGCAAAGGAGACTCGCAAGAGTTCACCATCAGCAAGCCGGGCGACGTCGCGACCGTGTACTTGATGTACGCCGCAATCAAGCATCGCGCCACCGGCCAGTCAGCGGTGCCGTTTACGGTGGACATCGCCTTCGTCGAACTCCGCGGCTACGGCGATCAGCAAGTTAAAGGGGAGACGAAAGCGTTTCTCAAGATTCGCTTCGGCAAAGCGCTCATCAAGAACTGGTCGTTCAGCGGCGACGCCGACAAGTCGCCGAGCGAGTCGATCACGTTCTGGTACAACCAGGTCGCCATGTCGTACGACTCGGCGACTGCCGACGGCAAAGGCTACCAAACGCACGGCCCGCGCGGTTGGGATCAGCTCGAAGGCAAAGATTGGACCCCGTCGGGCTGGTAATCGGTCCGCGACGCTTGTGGAAGTTTGCATTGGCCGCGCACGCACGACACCGAGATTTTTAGCCCATGGCCGTCACCTCGCAACAAGCTCTGCAAAACGCCGATCTCGCGCAAGCTC
Organism: Planctomycetota bacterium; assembly: GCA_017303535.1. Classification (GTDB taxonomy): domain Bacteria; phylum Planctomycetota; class Planctomycetia; order Pirellulales; family PNKZ01; genus PNKZ01. The sequence continues at coordinate 4,261 of JAFLCO010000131.1, read as the reverse complement.
TCGAAGCGCTGAAGGCCGAGGTTCGCCGCGAACCGGCCGCCGTGAAGCATCGCGTCTACATGTTTCAACTCGCCTGCGTGCTCGGCGACTGGGAGCGGGCCCTCACACAGCTCAACGTCGCGCGAGACATGTCGGCTGATTGCCTTTCGCTCGCGCAGACTTATCAAGAACTGATCCAATGCGAAGCCGTGCGGCGTGAAGTGTTTGCCGGCAAACGCTCGCCGCTCTTCTTCGGCGAACCGGAAGAATGGATTGCCTTGATCCTGGAAGCCACGAAGCTCAGCGGCCAAGGCAACCACGCACAAGCCGCGGAGCTACGAGCCAAGGCCCTGGAGCAAGTCGAACCGTCGCCGGGGCGTGCCTTTTTGCGAAAGGCCGAAGAGGCCGCGCCGCACACCGCGGCGGCGAGCGACGAAGTCGATCCGGGCGTGCCGTTTGAATGGATCGCCGATGCCGACAGCCGGCTCGGTCCGATACTCGAAGCGGTGATCAACGCCAAATACTACTGGGTGCCGTTCTCGCGCTTGCGCCGCGTCGACTTCGAAAAGCCTACCGACCTGCGCGACGTCGTCTGGCTCCCCGCGCACTTCGAGTGGACCAACGGCGGCGAAGTCGTCGGCTTCGTCCCCACGCGTTACCCGGCGACCGAACAAGCGTCCGATGATCTCCTCCGCCTGGCTCGCAAAACCGACTGGCAGCAGGTCGCCCCCGACGTTTACCACGGCCTCGGCCAGCGGCTGCTGACGACCGACTCAGAAGAATATTCCTTGCTCGAAGTACGGCAATTGCTCTTCGACGAACGGGCCGCGACCGCATAACGCCCAGGGCAATAACGCCCAGGGCTCTGCGCCGACGGTTCACGGACGAACGATTCACAAACAACAAGCGACGCACGGATGGCCGAACTCACCCTCAAAGAAAAGCTGCAGCCGTCGCTGCTCGATCGTCTCACCGACGACGAGCCCGCGGCCCGGCAAGAGTCGCGCGACGCCCGCGTACTCTCGATGCAGAAGTTGCGAGAGTTGGTGCTTCGCGATCTGGCTTGGCTCTTGAACTGCGAGAGCCTCGACAATCTCCAGGCCCTCGACGATTTCCCTTATGTGCGAGATTCCGTCGTCAACTACGGCGTGCCGGCGCTTTCCGGCACGACGCTTTCCGGCACGAATCTCCCGCGGCTTGAGCGGCGCGTTCGCGACGCCGTCCGCATCTTCGAGCCGCGCATTCTGAGCGAGTCGCTCACCGTGCGAGCCTCGAAAGAAGAATCCGAAATGAGCAAAAAATCGCTCTCGATCGAAATCGAAGGGGAGCTTTGGGCTCAGCCGGTACCGCAGCGGCTGTTCCTCCGCACGGAAGTCGATCTCGACACCGGCACCGTCATCGTCAAAGAACGCCATTCGTAATCCCGCACCTCCGTCTCTTCCCGACCTTCGATCAACAGAGCTGAACGACGTCCGGCATGGATCCGCAGTTCCTGCAGTTCTACAACCGCGAACTCCAATACATCCGCGAGATGGGAGGCGAGTTCGCGCAGGAATTTCCCAAGATCGCCGGCCGGCTCGGCCTGGAATCGTTCGAGTGTTCCGATCCTTACGTCGAGCGGCTGCTCGAAGGGTTCGCGTTTCTCTCCGCTCGCGTTCAGCTCAAGCTCGACAACGAGTTCCCGCGGTTCACGCAGCACCTGCTGGAGATCGTCTACCCTCACTATCTCTGCCCGACGCCGTCGATGATCGTCGCGCAATTCGCGCCCGATCTCACCGAGGGGTCGCTCGCCGGCGGCTACGTCATTCCGCGCGACACGGCCTTGCGGAGCATGCTCGGCAAGGGGGACCAGACGGCCTGCGAATATCGCACCGCGCAAGACGCCGTCCTCTGGCCGCTGGAGCTGATCGAAGCCGAGTACTTCAATCGCGAACTCACGAACATCGCGCTGCCGGCACGTTATCAACGGACGAAGGCCGGCGTACGTTTGCGGTTCCGCACGACGGCCGGTCTGAAATTCAACGAACTCAAGCTTGATCGGCTCTCGTTGCACCTGCGCGGAGGCGCGCGGCGCGTGATGAGCTTGTACGAGCAACTCTTCGCCGACGTCGAAGCGGTGCTCGTTCGCCCGCCGGGCGGAGCCTGGGACGAAGCGCTACCCGCCGGTTCGATTCGCCGCGTCGGTTTCGAAGATTCCGAAGCGCTGTTGCCGGTAACGCCCGAAGCGTTTCAAGGTTATCGACTGCTGCAAGAATACTTCGTATTCCCGCAGCGATTCATGTTCTTCGAATTGGCGAACCTAGCCCGCGCCGTCGGCCGCTGCGACGGCGGCCAGCTCGACGTCATCGTGCTCTTTAAGCGCAACGACGCGTCGCTGGAAAACGTCGTCGACCCGGCGAACTTCGCACTCAACTGCGCTCCTGCGATCAACCTCTTCCCGCATCGGGCCGATCGGATCCACGTCAACGAGCGCGACGCCGAGTTTCACGTGGTGCCCGATCGGACGCGGCCGCTCGATTTGGAAGTTTACCAAGTCGCGCAAGTGCGAGGCTATTCGGAGGACGCAGGCACTCCGCTGGCGTTTCGGCCGTTTTATTCGATGAGCGATCCGACGGGAGACGACGATCCGCAGACGTCGTATTACACGCTGCATCGCACGCCGCGGATTCTTTCGACCAAGCAAAAGCGATCGGGCCCTCGATCCAGTTACATCGGCAGCGAAGTGTTCTTGTCGATCGTCGACGGCCGGCAGGCGCCGTTTGCGCACGACTTGAGCCAGCTCGACGTGATGACGCTCTGCACCAATCGCGACCTGCCGTTGACGATGCCGCTCGGGAAGCTGCAAACCGATTTCACCCTCGAAATCGGGGCGCCCGTGAAGGCCATCCGCTGCGTGGCGGGCCCGACGGAGCCGCTACCGTCGCACAGCTTCAACACCGGCTCGCACGTTTGGCGGCTGATCAATCACCTGGCGCTCAATTATCTTTCGATCGTCGACGCCGACGGCGGCCGCGGAGCTTCGGCCTTGCGAGAGCTGCTCCGGCTGTACGTCGACATTTACGAAGCCGATCAGCGCAAGCAGGTCGACGGCGTCCGCAACGTCGCTTCCAAGCCGATCACGCGGCGCTTGCCCGGCGACGGGCCGATGACGTTCGGCCGCGGCCTGGAAGTGACGGTCACCTGCGACGAAGCGGCCTTCGAAGGGAGCGGCGCGTTTTTGCTCGGGGCCGTGCTGGGGCAGTTCTTTTCCAAATATGTTTCGATCAACTCGTTCACGGAGACCGTGCTGCGGACCACGCAGCGCGGCGAGGTCATGCGATGGCCGGCGATCATCGGCAAACGCCCGCTGATCTAGCGTGGCTCGCCCGACTGGAGCGAGCCCCCTACGATTTCGGTTTCTACACGGCGCTGCGTCGCTTCGAGGCGCAGCATCGGCAGTTGCCGCGCTTGGGCTATGCGCCCCGTCCGCAAGGCGAGCCGCTGCGCATCGCCCAGAACGCGTCGATGTCGTTCGCCTCCGCGACGTTGGCCTCGTTCACGCCGGGCGCTCCGTCTACCCCCGGCGCCCCGGGCCAGCCGGCGAAGCTATCGACCAACTTCTTCGGCCTCCTGGGTCCCAACGGTCCGCTGCCGATCCATCTCACCGAGCACGCGTACGAACGGATCGTCCGCAACCGTGATCGCACGTTCGCCGCGTTTCTCGACGTCTTCCATCACCGGATGGCGCTCTACTTCTATCGCGCCTGGGCCGACGCGCAGCCGACCGTGCAATACGACCGGCCGGAGCATGATCGGTTTGCGACTTACGTCGGCTCGTTGATCGGCATTGGTGCGCCGTCGCTGCGAAACCGCGACGCGATGCCCGACGAAACGAAACTACATTTTGCCGGGCATCTCGGCGTGCAAGGGCGCCACGCTTCGGGCCTGCGCAGCATTTTGTCATCGTTCCTCCGCGTGCCGGTGGATCTGGAGCAGTTCGTCGGCGAATGGGTGGAAGTGCCGGCCGACTGCCGATTGCGGCTGCGCAGCGATCGCGAAGCCGCGGCTCTCGGTCAATCGGCCGTGTTGGGACGCCGCATCTGGGATCGTCGGCAGTCGTTCGGCCTGACGTTCGGCCCGATGAGTTGGGACGCCTATCGCCGGTTGCTCCCCGGCGGCGAGACGCTCAAGCGGGTCGAAGCCGTGATTAAGAACTACGTGGGCCTCACCTTCCGCTGGAACATCCGCTTGGTGCTCCGCAAAGAAGAAGTGCCGCGAATGGAACTCGGCCGCGAAGGCCGGC
>JAFLCO010000130.1 GCA_017303535.1 Planctomycetota bacterium | reverse complement strand
ACCTTGACGACCGCCTCTACACACGGAACAACCTGATGCGCTCCCGAAACTTGGCTGCGATTGTCCTACCGGCCGCACTGGCCTTCGTTTTCATGCCTTCGGCCGCCCGTGCTCAAGCGGCGGCGAGCGACGCGCCTGTTGACGTCGGCGTCGATGCGTACGTCTACGGCTACCCGCTCGTCACGATGGAGATCACCCGCCGGGTCATGACGAACGTCGTCGCGCCGCAAGGCACGCACGCGCCGATGGGGCAGTTTCTCTTGATGCGGAAGTATCCCGACGCCAAGTTCCGCGACGTCACCGCACCCAACGCCGACACGTTGTATTCGACCGCGTGGCTCGACGTCGGTAAGGAGCCGTACGTGCTGAGCCTGCCCGACATGGGTGATCGCTATTTCTTGATGCCGATGCTCAGCGGTTGGACCGACGTGTTCGCCGTGCCCGGAAAACGGACCACCGGCACCAAGGCGCAGACGTTTGCGATCACCGGCCCTAACTGGAAAGGTGAACTTCCCGCAGGCGTCGAGCCGTTGAAATCGCCGACCGACATGGTTTGGATCTTAGGCCGCACATATTGCACGGGCACTCCGGAAGACTACGCCGCGTGCCATGCCGTGATGGACAAATACCAACTGACGCCGCTCAGCGCTTACGGCAAGCCCTACCAAGCGCCGGCCGGCCATGTCGACCCGACGATCGACGGCAAGACGGCCGTGCGCGAACAGGTTCACAAGTTTTCGGCGACGGCCTACTTCCAATTGCTCGCCGAGTTGCTGAAGACCAACCCGCCGGCGGCCGAAGATGCACCGATGGTCGCGAAGCTCGCGCAGATCGGGATCGTACCGGGGCAAGATTTCGACGCCGCGAAACTTCCCGCCGACGCGGCCGACGCCATTCCCGCAACCGCGCAAGCGAAGATCATGGGGCACTTCCGCAACGCCGGAAAAGACATCGGCGGCTGGACGTTCACGACCGACACCGGCCTTTACGGCACAAATTACTTGCAACGCGCGCTGATCACGGCCATCGGCCTAGGGGCGAACCGTCCGCAAGACGCCGTGTACCCGACATCTCAAGTCGATGCGGCCGGCCGGCCGTACGACGGGGCGAAGAAGTATGTCCTGCATTTCCCGAAGGGACAGACTCCGCCGGCCGACGGCTTTTGGTCGCTCACCATGTACGACGGCGATTACTTCTTCGTCGCCAATCCGCTCGACAAGTCGACGGTGAGCCCGCGCGACGCGCTGAAGTACAATGCCGACGGCTCGCTCGATATTTACATTCAGCATGAGTCGCCGGGGACGGACAAAGAAGCGAACTGGCTGCCCGCACCCGCCGGCAAGTTCATCTTAATGATGCGGCTCTATTGGCCGAAGGAGACGCCGCCTTCGATCATCGACGGCAGTTGGACGCCGCCGGCCGTGAAAGCCGTGGCCGAGTAGCGGCCCGCGCTTGCGAAGATCACGACGGAGCGACGGCGGTCGCGCGCACGCAAGGCAAATATTCCGGCGGCTCGGCGCGTCGGACGGAGAGACGGCGCTTTCCGCCGTAGTTTCAGGAGCCCGTCGCGATGAAGTTGTTGCTCGCCTTGGTCGGATTGTCGGCGCTCGTGCCGGCTTTTTTGAGCGTCGAACATGCCGCAAGCGCTGAAGCGGCGCAACGGCCGAACGTCGTTTTGATCATGACCGACGACCAAGGTTGGGGGGATTCGAGTTACAACGGGCATCCGGAACTCAAAACTCCGAATCTCGACGCCATGGCTTCGGCCGGCGTGCGGCTCGATCGGTTTTACTCCGCGCACTTCAACTGCTCGCCGACGCGGGCCTCGGTGATGACCGGGCGGCATCCGCATCGCATGGGAACGTTCGGGCCCGGCGCTCCGATTCGGATTCAGGAGACGACGGTCGCTCAGGTATTGCACGGCGCAGGCTATGCGACGGGGCACTTCGGCAAATGGCACCTCAACGGGAAGAACGGCGATCGCGACACGACCACGCCGCCGGGACGCGCAATCTTGGCCGATGATCCGCTCTCGCCCGGGAAGCTCGGCTTCGACGAATGGGTCTCCGCCGATAATTTCTTTGATCTCGATCCGGTGCTCGGCCGCAACGGCGTCGTCGAGAAGTTTCACGGCGACGGCTCCGACGTCACCGCCGACGAAGCGATCAAGTTTATTCGGAAGCAGGCGACGGAAGGTAAACCGTTTCTAGCGGTCGTCTGGTTCGGCAATCCGCACGGGCCGCACTTGGCACTGCCGAAAGATAAAGAGCCGTACAAGTCGCGGCCCGAGAACGAGCAGAACTACTATGGCGAGTTGACGGGCGTTGATCGCAACGTCGGCAAGCTCCGCGCGGCACTGCGGGAACTGAACGTCGCCGATGATACGATCGTCTGGTACTGCAGCGACAACGGCGGCGCGGCAGGCCCCAAGAGCACCGGCGGATTGCGCGGGAGCAAAGGAACGTTGTGGGAAGGGGGCGTGCGGATCCCGGGCCTCGTCGAATGGCCGGCGCGAATCAAGAAACCATTCACTTCGCAGGTGCCGTGCTCAACGAGCGACATCTACCCGACGGTGCTGGCCGCCGTCGGCGCAAAGCCGGAGCGGCAGATTGAGCCGCTGGACGGTATCAACTTGCTACCGCTCTTCGACGGGCAGATGACCGAGCGTGAGAAGGCGATCGGGTTCGTCAGCGACGTTCGCCGACCGACGTCGCACGCCACGTGGCTGGCTTGGCCGTACAAACTGCATCTGAATGCGGCGGGAGATCAAAAAGGGAAGCCCGGCAAGAAGAAACGGCCGGCCGACGCGGCGACGACGGTCAACGCGGTCGCAGGGCCGCAGCTTTATGACGTCTCGCAAGATCCCAAGGAAACGACGAACCTCGCGGCCGAGAAGCCGCAGCTTGTCGCCAAGCTGACCGACGAACTTACGGCGTGGCGCGCATCGGTCGAGAAGAGCTTGGCCGGCGGAGATTACGAAGGTGCGGCTGCAACTTCCGCCCCCGCGGCGAAGAAGCAAAAGAAGTAGTATTCGGGCCGGGTGGCTTTTCCTAAGCCGCGGTTTGCGGCGGCAAACTCGCCGAATTGCCCGGCGGGGCCGGCGGCTCAGGTGCGGGAGCTTCCGGCGGAGCCACTGGTTCCGTCGCCGGCGGGGCGCCGGGCATCTTGTAGTTGATCTCGTCGCGACTGGTTTCGTGGCGCATCACGCGGGTGAGGTCTTCCTGCAGGAACACGTCGTGATATTCCAGCGACGTACCCTTTTCGAAGTGCACGTTGCGAATCGCGATCGCGTAGTCGGCCAACGACCGATAGTAGCGTCCTTCCGCGTCGACGAACCGTCGCTGCGCTTCCAGCAGCATATCGAGCGGCGCCTTATCGGATTGATACGTCGACTGCACGGCTTCCAGGTGGTCGCGAGCCGCGATCAGGCGGTTGTAGCCGGTTTGAGTGGCCTGGAAGGCTCGCTCCAAGTCGGCCACGGCGTTGCTCAGGTCGCTGAGCACCGTCCGTTCCTGTTCGTTAAGCACGGCCCGTTCGCGGGCCAAGTTGAACTGAGCGTTTCGTACCGCGTTGTGCGCTTTACGGAAGCCGAGCGGCACGTTGAGGTCGACCCCCAATTGCCATTCCTGAAAATCGCCGGTGAGCAAGTTGTCCCAGGCATTGTCGAACGAGTTGGGAACGTTGCCGTCGCTGTTGATGAGGTCGTTGCCGAAGCCGCGCCAACGGTATCGGCCCGTTGCGTCGAAACGCGGCATGAGATAGTTGCGCGTCGCGAGCAGTTCGAGTTCGCGGCGCTTGATGACCCAGCGTTGCCGTCGCAGTTCCGGACGGAGCGCGAGCGCCTCCTGGACGGTGCGGTGCCAATCGAACACGACTTGCGACACCAGCGGCTCGTCAGCCGGCCGAATCAGCCGGCCGTCGGTTGCGGGAAGGCCGGCGATGAGGCGCAGCCGACGTTCGGCCATTTGCACGCCCGGCGGTCCGCGAAACGTACCGCCGGAGCTGCCGCTGTTGGTGCGAGTGCCTTCGATGACTTGTCCGGAGAGCGCATACTCCACTTCGTCTTGAAAGCGGAAGTACTGCTCGCGGGCATAAGCTTCTTTGTCGGCTTCGCCGCCGCGCCGCTTCGATGCATACAGTGCGTACGTTCGCCGCCAAACCTCGAGCGCGTTGTCGCGGGCGACGATCTTGGAATTGAGGTCGCGGTACGCCGCGTAAAGATCCCAATAAGCGTTCTCGACGTCGGCCACGAGATTGCGCACGGCCGATTCGAATTCGGCCAGGCTAATGTCGGTGTTGACCCGCGCGAGCACCACGCCGTTGAACAATCCCGGCTGCGTGTTCGGGCCGGCGATGCGATTGAACTCGACGCCCGAACCCTGCAACAGCGGATGCCGGAACTCGGCCTCGATGTTCGTATTCCAGGCGCTGGGGAAGATATTGCCGGGCGCGTTATTGGAGTCGTATTCGGTGTTGTTGCGCGCGAAGAACTGCGTACCGCTCGTGGTCGTTTTGCTGATCGTGTTCTGCATCGTCCCGAGGTCTTGTTGCAGCAACCGTGTGCCGCCGCCGAAGAACGTATTGTTGAGCGCCCGATCGTTCTTTTCAAAGAACAATCGAGAGGCAAATTGAGCGTCGAAGGCGCTGAGCGCGTTTTCCAGGCCGAAACGCGGGTCGCTTTCCACGATCAGCGGGTTCTGAATCGTCGGAATCGTCGCCGGCGCGCGAAGCACCTGACCGCCGAAATCGCGCATGACCTGCGCATTGGATAAGGCCAGCAGAATCACTTCTTCCAGCGGCAGGTTCCAATACTCGGTCGGCGTGTTACGATTGATGCTGAACGGTTCGAGTGCGGCCCCGTCGGGCATCTGGTGTAGTTGCGGCTCCGCGTAGTCGACGGCTTTGGCGATGTTGCGGTAGTAATTGGTCGACTCGACCTCGAGCGGCTTCAGCACCTCTTTGATGGGACTGCCGCAACCGGTCAGCAGGAGCGACGCCGACATCAGCAACGCGACGATCGGCCGCAGCGCAAAGCGAAACGGTCGCCGAACCAGGCGTCGAAAGTCGTAGCTTCGAAAGGGCATCTGGACTGTGAAAGGTACGTAGGTCATCGCCGCGCGCAGAGTGCGCGGTTACGGCGTAAAGTTTCGGCAATCCGCAATGTCCGCATGATCTTTTTTTCTCGCCCGACCGGAAAAGCTTTCCCAAAGCCGCACGGCCTGTGAAAACCGCCCCGTCGACCGACCGCCGGCATTGCCGGTTGCCGTCTGATATCGCTTGCTGAACGAAATGCACCATGCTGAGCCATCGTCGATGCCGGAACTCCGCTACGGCGACGTATGGTCGCAATTGCTGCGGCGCGTCCATGCGGAGCTTGATCTTGAGGTCGTCGCCGCCACGATCGTCAACGACGGCCGCACCTTGGCCGATTGCGATCGCCTGATGCTGCTAATGCCTCGGCGCGGCGGCTGGCAGGTCGTTGCGACGACCGGGCAAGAACGATTCGATCGGCGTTCGAACGTCGTGCGGGCTTGGGAAACGTTCGCCGCCGTCGCCGCGCCGCTCCGCGAACCGATCGGTTTCGACGGCACGTCCGCGCGGCAAGCGCCGGAAGTGGAAGCGGCGCTCGCGCATTTGGTCGACGTAACGGGCGCAAAGCAACTGGTGTTCGTTCCGCTGGTCGGTGAGTCACCAAAACTTGCAGAGCACGAGCCCAAGGCCGGACAAGCCGTCGATCCGCCAAGCGGTTGGCTCGCCGCCGAACGTTTTCAAGGCGCCGGGTCGCTCGATGATTTGCTCCGCCGCACCGAATTGATCGCCGGCATTTCCGCCTCGGCGGTCACCCATGCCGAGCGCTATCGCAGGCTGCCGCTACGACGGCTCGGCGAATCGATCACCCGACGATTAGAGCGCCGACGACTCACGCGAACGGCCGCTTTCGGGCTCGGCGCCGCATTGATTGTCGCGGCCCTGCTTCTTATTCCGACGGAGTTGAAGATCGAAGCCCGCGGCACGTTGCAGCCGGCCGATCGGCGGCACGTGTTTGCTCCGGCGGAAGGAATTGTCGTGGCCCTGGATGCGAAACATGGGCAACACGTGGAGGCCGGCCGGCAACTGCTGGAGATGAAACGCCCGGAACTCGACTTCGAGCTGACGCGGGTCGAAGGAGAATTGCTCACGCAGCAACGACGGCTCAGTTCATTGCAAGCCGCACGGTTGCGCGGTGCGCGAACGGAGAATGCCGACAGCCCGGAACTCTTGCGGCTCACGGCCGATGAAGAGGAGGCCCGGCAGCAGGTCGTCGGGCTCAAGAGCCAGCAAGAAGAACTGCAGCGGCAACGCGCGGCGCTCAAAGTCACGGCGCCAATCGGCGGCGAGATTCTGACTTGGGACGTTCAGCGAACTCTCGAAGGTCGGCCGGTGCTCAAGGGGCAGCAGTTGTTGACGGTCGGCGACGTCGCGGGGCCGTGGGAGTTGGATCTGACGGTTGCGGATGAATATGCCGGCTACGTGCGAAGGGCGGAGCGAACCGGGGAGCCGGTCGAGGTGGAATTTATCGCCGCTTCGTCGTCGGGCGAAACGCATCGGGCCCGGCTTTCGACGATTGCGGGCCGGAGCGACGTCGACGACGAGGGACGTTCGACCGTGGCGATGACGGCGGCTTCGGATGCCGACGTGCCTCGTGATTTGCTCCGGCCCGGCACGGCCGTGACTGCGAAAGTCGCGTGTGGTTCGGTCTCCGTCGGTTACGCGTGGACGCTCGAACTCGTACACTTTTTCCGTACGAAGGTTTGGTTTTAAGCGGTCGATAGCCTGAGGACGTCTTCCATGAACATCGCGACGACCGGCGCACTTTGGTTGTTGCTTGCGCTGCCGGGCCAAACTTCGGCGGCCGAGCCGATCGTCGTCAACGGCGCCTTGGTCACGGCCATTGCGCAGACGGACGTACCTGCTCGCGCGGAAGGCGTGCTGACGAAGTTGCATGTCGTCGAAGGCCAGAGCGTAAAACTGGACGAACTGTTGGCGGAGATCGATTCGCGCGAGGCGGAACTGTTGCTAGCCAAAGCGGAAGCGGAGGCGGTCATTGCGGCGACGAGCGCCAAGAACGACGCCGATCTGCGGTATGCCCGCAAGTCGGCCGAGGTGGCGAAAGCCGAACTGAAGCGGTCGCAAGAATCGATTGAACGCTTCGAGCGGAGCATTTCGCAAACCGAACTCGACAAGATGGTGCTCGAAGCCGAACGGGGCGTGCTGGCCGTGGAAAGCGCGGAGCACGAACTCGAAGTCGCGCGGCAAACGCTCGCGTTGAAACAAGCCGAGGTGCAGGTGGCCCGCGAGACGCTGGCGCGGCGCAGGCTTTCCGCGCCGACCTCCGGCGTGGTGACGCAGCTTCATCGCAGGTCGGGAGAATGGGTGAAGCCGGGAGACGTGGTGCTGCGGTTGATGCGCGTCGATCCGTTGCGTATTGAAGGCTTCGTGTCGGCGGCGACGGCCGCTCGCTTGAAGCCGGGGATGTCGGCCCGTTTTCAAGCGCCGATAAGCGACGAGCCGTCGCGTGACTTCGTCGGCAAGTTGACGTTCGTCAGTCCCGAAGTCGATCCCGTCAACGGCGAGGTACGGCTGTTCGTCGAAGTGAACAACCGCGAACTCTTGCTCAGGCCGGGCCTGCGCGGCACGCTGACGATCGACGTGCGGCCGGCCGTCAATGACAAAAAAGCTTCGCAAGAGTGACCTCGATGGCGAGCGCCCCGCTGCCGCTGACCGCCGCCGCGCGACGTCGGCCCGACGTCGAGGTGTTCGTGCAGTTTGCGCGACGGCGCCGCGTGTGGAATCTGAAAGACCCATTGGCGCTGCGCTATTACCAACTGAACGACGAAGAGTTTTGGCTCTACGAACAACTTGACGGCCGACGTTCGATTCGAGAATTGTGCGCCGAATTCGGTCGACGGTTTGCGCCGCGCCGCTTGGCGGAGCAAACGCTGGCCGGGTTCTTGCAACAACTACATCAGGTCGGGTTGATCGTCGTCGACGGGCCGCTACAGGCCGAAGCGCTCGTGCGGCGCGATCGCAAGGTCCGCGATGCGGAACGGAAGCAGCTTTGGACGCGGCTGTTTACATGGAAGTTGCGCGGCATCGATCCCGAAGCGTGGCTCGACGCGGTGTATCCTCGGCTGCGGCCGTGGTTCTCACCGGCGGCGTTGTGGTGTATGGGGATCTTCGTTGCGCTGGCCGGAATGACGGCGCTCGTTCACGGCGACGAACTATTCCGACAAGCGGCGCGGATCGACGTCATGCTGCGTCCCGAGAATGCGCTGCTGCTCATCGCCGTGATCGGCACCGTGAAGATCGTTCACGAAATCGGGCATGCGTTGGCCTGCAAGCACTTCGGCGGCGAATGCCATGAGATGGGCGTAACGATTTATCTTTTCATGCCCGCGATGTATTGCAACGTGAGCGACGCTTGGACGTTTCCGAGCAAATGGTCGCGGGCGGCGGTGGGCGCGGCGGGAATCGTGGTCGAGCTGCTGTTGGCCGCGGCGGCCGTTTTCATGTGGCGTTGGAGCGTGCCGGGCACCTTTCAGACGGCCTGCCTCTACGTCGTGCTCGTCGGCACGGTGAATACGCTGCTGCTCAACGGCAACCCGCTCTTGCGCTACGACGGTTATCACGTGTTGTCGGACCTTGTGGAGATCCCGAATCTAGCAGGCGAGGCCGACGGCGTCTGGCGACGTTGGGCGCGACGAGCGTGGTTCGGCGAGGCCTCGGTTCCTGCGCGCGACGCTTCGGCCTATTCTCCGGCGACGACCGTGCTTCTGTCCGTTTACGCCGTGGCCTCGAAGATCTACATGGCCGTCGTGGTGGTCGGAGCATTGTGGCTACTGCACCAAGGGGCGAAGCAGTACGGATTGCAGGCGTTGACGGTTCCGACGACGCTCGCCGTCGTCTTGGCGATGGCCGTTCTGCCGGCCTCGCGCGGACTGAAGCGAGTGACCTCGGCCGAGAATGCGCACTATGTTCGCCGGCGAAGGTTTTGGACGACGAGTTTGATCGTCGCGACGTTGTCGGCGGCCGTCTTGCTTGTGCCTTTGCCGCGGCGCGTGAAGATCCAGGCCGTGCTGCGGCCGGCGGACGCCGATGCGGTTTATGTGACGCAACCGGGGTTCCTGCGATCGGCGACAAGCAAAACACAGTTCGCCGCGGGCGATGAGTTGGCCAAGCTCGAAAACGCGGAACTACAAGCGGAGATTGTTTGCTGCCGCAGCCGCCTGGAAACGGCCGAGCTGCAGCTGAAACTTTTGCAGCGGCGACAAGCCGGCCCCGGCGCCGCGGGAATCGTCGATCTGCCGACGGCGCAGAAGGCCGTCGACGACGCTCGCAGTCAACTGGAGGCACGCCGCGGCGATGAAGCAAGGCTCACGCTCGTCGCTCCGCGCGGCGGAGATTTTCTTCCGCCTGCCGCACGGCCGAAACCGAATGATCCGCACGCGCTGCCGACCTGGCAGCGACGGCCGCTGGATCGCGAAAATCTCGGGGCTTATCTCGAAGCGGGGACGATCGTTGGGTACGTCGGCGACGTCGGACGGCTCGAGGCCGTGGCCGAAGCGGACGAGAGCGAAGTGCGAGCGATCGAGATCGGCGCCACGGTCGAACTCGTGGCCGACGTCGCGGGAGGTCGCACCGTGCGAGGGCGGGTCGCCGAGATCGGCGTCGAAGATACGGGCGCCGACGAAACGCCGCGAAGTTCGCCGCCTCGGGGCGCAGATGTCGCGAAGAGTCCGGCGAAGTTTCGTGTGCGGATCGCTCTCGATGAAACGCTCGACGGCGTCACGCTCGAATCACCGGTGGTCGGGGTGGTCGCGGCGCCTGCGGAATGCCTGGCGTCGAAGCTGCGGCGATATTGGTCGCAGGTGTTTCGCACGCAGTAATCGAACAAAGCCGGCCTACGGGAAGATAAACACGGCACCCGTGGTCGCGGCGGCTTGGCCGATCGCGCCGCGAAGATGCTCGTGCGGCGTCAGTCGGTCGCTGGTGGGCCGAACGCCGTTGCCGGTCGAAATGCGTTGCCACTGCGGGCGGGCCGCCATGTGATAAGGCAGAACCGGCAGCGTGCCGAAGAACGCCGCGCCGGAGATCGCCGGTTGCAACGCGCCGAACGTACGACCGTCGCGCTCCGTGGCTCGCTGTTCGAAGTACAACGGGCGATGAACGAATCCGGCGGCGCGCGGCGTGGAATAAAACGGTGCGCCGGCTCGCAAGTTCTCGGGCGAGTTGAGCCCGACGGCTTCACCTCGAAATGCGACCGCGGCATGGTTGAACGGAACCTCACCGGCCGGAGGACGGATATCCGCGGAGAGTTGCGTGATGGAGCGAAGCGGCATCTCGCGCGAAGTTGACGGAGCCTCGGGCGTGGCAGATGCCGGCGGAACCATCTGAGGCACGACGGTCGCCGGCAATGGTTCCGGCGCCGCCAACGTATCGGAGGCGACCGGCGTCGGAATTTGCCGTTGCTCGAAGGCGGCGGCGAATCGTTCACCGGCGAGCAGCGACAGGTAGACAACGCCGATGACGACTCGTAGGCCGAGTCGGCGGTGGCGCGGCAGCGATGTCGTTATTGTCATGACCGTCGCCTTCCGTCGATTCGCTAGGGCCTGTGATAATTGTTGTTCCGCGGCTAACGTCTGTTTCGACGATGAGGACCGTAGGTAGTTTGCATTTCGCGGGCGCTCGTCATGATGCTTGCGTCCGTCATCGTAGGCCGTATCAGCATGACGACGACAACCGTAACGCCGCACTCGGCCGTCACGATGCGCAACGGCGGAGCCTGCGGCATAGCCGGCACATGCGGAACGTCGGCGGCGTTCGAACCCCGACAGTCGTCGCAACCGGAACGGCGCGGCACTTAAGGCTCCCGATCATGCGGGCTGCCGCAGCCGACCGATAGCTTTTGGGAAGAACTCACCCACGGCGGACCGCTAAGCCGTCTGACAAGCGAAATTCTGCGGAATCTAACGGTCGCGAGGAACGTTCGCGACGACTAAAATGGGAAGGCGTGTGCCCAGAAGCCGGCCCGTCGAAGGCGGTCGGGCCGCGGCACCTCGGAGGCGTTTGCGGCGCAACACGGCGGCAAGAGAGTTCTAGGATGCAACTCACACAATGGATGCGCCGCTTCTGGGACGAGAGCCGCAACCGACGCGCGCGTCGCGCGGCCGAGGCGCGGTCGCGGGATTGCGCGGGCGAGTATGTTTCGCTGCGGTTGACGAGGCTCGATGATCGTCGAGTCTTCTCGGTCGCGTCCGTGACGGCAGGGGCCGACGCCAGCGTTTCTGAAGGAGCCGTCTATGCGCTGCCGGCTTCAACGTACACGGATGCTACCGCGGCCGTCTCGCCGCATACAGCCGAAGTCAATTGGGGCGACGGCAGCGCGATCCAGGCGCTGACGGTGAGTTCCGAACCGGCGGCCCTCGGCGCCAACGGCACCGTGGCAGGCGCGAACCACACGTTCGTCGACAACGGCGTCTATAGCGTCGTCGTCACCGTGCGCGGCAGCGACGGTTCAAGTCGCAGCGACACGGTGCAAGTCACGGTCAACAACGTCAACCCAATCGCGCTGGCGGGCGGACCGTATCGCGTGGCGGTCGGCGGCACGGTGCAACTCTCCGGCTCAGGGCTCGACGCGGGCACTAACGACACGCTGACGTACGTTTGGGACCTCAACGGCAACGGCGTGTACGGTGAAACCGGCGCGGCGGCCACGCGCGGCGACGAGACGGGCCAGACCCCGACCTTTAACGCGGCGGGCCTCACGGCCGGCACCGTGACTCCGGTGACGCTGCGCGTGATCGACAAAGACGGCGGCAACGGCACGCAGTCGGTCAATATTACGGTGAACAGTCCGCCGTCGGTAACGTCGTCGGGCAGCACGAACTACACGGAAAACGGCGCATCGGTTCAGATCAACAGCACTCTGACCGTCACCGACGCCAACAGCGACAACATCACGGGCGCCACCGTCACCATCGGGAGCTTTCGAGCCGGCGACGTTCTCACATGGACGAACAACCCAAACATCGCCGGCAACTACGACGCGAACACCGGCATCTTGAGCTTTACCGGTACCCGCGCGGCGAGCGAATATCAAACGCTGTTGCGCAGCGTGCGCTATGAAAGCACGAGCGACGATCCGGGCACGGCCCGCACGATTTCGTTTACGGCGAGTGATCAGTTCAATACGTCGACGGCGGGAACGCGCAGTATTGCGATCACCGCGCAGAACGACGCGCCTACGGTAACGACTTCCGTCGGTACGGCAACCTATAACGAAGGTGATCCGGCGATTGAAGTCGACGACAACATCACGGTCGTCGACCCTGACAACGCCACGCTCGCCTCCGCGACGATTGAAATCTCGCTCAACTACCAGCAGGGGCAAGACCTGCTGGAATACGCCGCCGGCGGTCCGTTCACCGTGAACTGGAACTCGATCCTGGGCCGGCTGACGCTGACCAGCACGGGCGCGGCGACCGCGGCCGACTTCCAAGCGGCGCTGCGGGCCGTGACGTATCGCAACACTTCGCAGAACCCGAATACGGCGCTCACGCGCACGTTGACCTTCAGCGCCAACGACGGGACGACCAACGGCAGCGCGACGCGCGACTTGCAAGTCACGGCCGTCAACAATGCGCCGGAGGTGACGACTTCCGGCGGCAACACGGCCTACACCGAGAACGGCTCCGGCACGGCGGTTGACGGGAGCCTAAGCGTCGCCGACGCCGACAGTACGAACCTGGCATCCGCGACGATTCAAATCACCGGTGGGTACGTCGCAGGAGACGTGCTGGAGTATTCGGGACCAAACTTCACGGCGTCGTGGGACCTGCCGACGCAAACCTTGACGCTGACGCCGACGGCTCCGCGTACCGTGGCCCAGTATCAAACGGCGCTCCGCCTCGTCACGTTCCGCAGCACCTCGGACAACCCCGGTTCCGGCAACCGTACGATCGCGTTCGTCGTCGACGACGGCACCGATCTGAGCACGGCCGCCACGAAGACCGTCGCCGTAACTCCGGTTAACGACGCGCCGACGATTACCGGCGCCGGTCAAACGGTCGGCCATACCGAAGGGGGCGCCGATACGGCGGTCGGGCCGCTCGTCATCGTCAGTGATGCGGATAGTGCGAACCTGACTTCGGCGACGGTGCAGATCGTCAATTTCAATTCGACGCAGGACGTGTTGGAGTACACCGGAGGCGGCGCGTTCACGGCGGTGTTCAGCGGCGGAACGCTGACGTTGACGGCCACCGGCGCCGCCACGCCGGCCGATTTCCAAGCCGCGCTGCGGTCCGTCGTTTATCGCAACACGGTCGACGCCCCCTCGACCACCAATCGTACGATCCGCTTCAGGGTGAGCGACGGCGCGCTGCAGAGCACCGCGGTCGACAATACGCTGACGATCACCGCCACGAACGACGCGCCGACGATCAGCGTGCCGGGCCAGCAGACGACCGGCGCCGTGCAAACGGTGACCTTCAACACGGCGAACGGCAATACGATCACCATCAGCGATCCGGACGCCGGAACTAATTCCGTGCGCGTCACGCTCACGGCAGGCACCGGGGGAACGACGACCGGACTCTTAACGCTCGGCTCATTCACCGGACTGACGTTTTCCGTCGGCAACGGCATCAATGATGCGACAATGACGTTCACCGGTACGATCGCCAACGTCAACACCGCGCTCAACGGGTTACGTTACACGCCGAACAATCGTTTCAACGGCCTGACCGGCGTCGAGATTACGGTCAATGACCAGGGGAACTCTCCGGGAGGCACGCCGGCCGCACTGAGCGCGACCGAGACGGCGGCGATCGACGTGTCGCCGGCCAACGACCCGCCGACAATCACGGCCCCCGCGACGACGCAAACCACGCTCGAAGACACGCCGCTGGTTTTTTCCGGCGCGACGTTGATTTCCGTCGACGACGAGGATGCCGGCAACGGCAACGTCGAAGTGACGCTCGCCATGACGCTCGGCACGCTGAAGCTTTCGACGACCGCCGGCCTGAACTTCAACCAGGGAGCCGACAACACGAGCCAAATGCGGTTTCGCGGTACGCTCACCGCGGTAAACGCCGCGCTCGACGGACTTCGATTCGACCCGAGCCAAAATCTGAACGGCGCGGCGGTGCTGACGATCACGATCAGTGACTTGGGGAACACCGGCACCGGCGGGGCGCAGACGGCGACTGCCACGGTGAATATCGACGTCACCCCGGTCAACGACGCTCCGACGCTCAACGTCGGCGCGGGCGCGACCTCATACACCGAGCAAGCCGCGGCCACGGCCGTCGCCCCGGCGCTTACGGTCGGCGATGTTGACAGTACAAATCTCGCCTCGGCGACGGTCCAAATCACCGGCGGCTTCGTCGCGGGCGACGTGCTGGCTTACTCGGGGCCGAACTTTACCGCGACTTGGGACTTGCCGACTCGCACGCTGACGCTGACGCCGACCGCCCCGCGAACGGTCGCCCAGTACCAGGCGGCGTTGCGACTCGTCACGTTCGCCAACCCCGGCGACGACCCCGGCGCTTCGCGAACGATTCAATTCCAGGTTACCGACCCCGACGGCGCCGTCAGCACTCTGACCAACGCCGTTAAGACGGTGAACATCACGCAAGTCAACGATCCGCCGGTGCTTGCGCCGATCGCCGATATCCACGTGGCTCAAGGCGCGCCGATTCCCGACATCGTCGTCACGGTCAGCGATCCCGATACGCCCGTCGCCAACCTGACCCTCACGGCGACGACGACGACCAACGCCGGGCTCATTCCGCTCGGCAACATCACCATTGCCGCCAACGGTGCCCAGCGGACGATTTCGCTGACGCCGGTCCTCAACGTGTTCGGCGAGACGACGATCACGCTGACGTTGAGCGACGGCGCGGGCGGCACGGCTACGCGCACGTTCACGGTTTCCGTCAACAACCCGCCGACGATCAGCCGGCCCGCCGACGTCGACACCAACGAAGACGGCGGCGATCGGAGCGTGACCTTTACCGTCAACGATACGGAGACGCCGCAGGACAACCTGGTCGTCAGCGTGGTGTCGTCGTCGGACAACTTGCTCGTCCCGACCACGGGTATGAGTTTCACCTACAACGGCGCGGGCAACTACACGCTGACGATGTCGTTCGGCGCCGACCGCAATGGCACGAGCGTCGTCAGGCTGCGAGTTTTCGACGGGGCCCGCGAAGCGTTCACGGAGTTCACGGTTCTTGTCCGCCCGGTGAACGATCCGCCGATCGCCAACGACCTGACGGTGACGACGGATGAAGACACGGACGTCACCCGCACGCTCACCGGCTCCGACG
>JAFLCO010000013.1 GCA_017303535.1 Planctomycetota bacterium | reverse complement strand
CGGCGAAAAACGAGGGTCAGCCGCCGCTGCGACCCCGATAAATTGCCCAGGTTCAGCGTCAATCGATTGTTGCCGCTTGCAGGCCGGCGAAACTCGCAGAATCGTCAGACTCACCGCAATCGCTCAAGCTTTAAGGAGTGCCGCCGCTATGTCGCTTGTTCTCGGATTTCGCCTGCTGATGATCGGTGCCGCGTTTGGCCTGTCGACACATCTCGTATTCGCGGCGGCCCCCAAAAAGCCGGCCGCCACCGCAGTCGCTCCGGCTGCCGGCGGCGTGCTGCTTGATGAGGCCTTAGCCGCCGAGCATGGTGCCGGCTGGCGCAAGGCGAAGGGGGAGTGGAAGTTTGTCGATGGAGCTTGGCAGGGGGGCGAGATCAAGGCGGAAAAGCACGGGGCCGTCGCTCGGCATAACATCACCTTTACCGATGCCGTGATCGAGTTCGACGTGAAGCTCGACGGCGCGAAGGCGGTTTCGCTTTCGATCAACGACCCGAAGGGGCACAACAGCCGGCTGGGGATCACGCCCGCGGGCCTGCGGCTGACGAAAGACGACCACGACCATGCCGGGCCCGATAAGGCGGCCGTGCTGGCGACGCTGGCCGTGAAGCTCGACGCCGGCCAGTGGCAGCACGTGCGGATCGAGCAGAAGGGCGAATCGTTCACGGCCCAGGTCGGCGAGCATCGGTTGGAGGGGAAGCACGCCGAGATCAACCAGCCGAAGTCGAACATCGGGCTGACCGTGGCCGGCGAAACGGCGTCGTTTAAGAACCTGCGGGTGACGGCGCTGCCGGCGGCCAAGTAGTTGCGGCCAAGCGGTTTGGCGGAGCCGCTTCAAGTCTCTCGGAGCATGGCCCGATACTACGGCAGGCGGCGTCGCGACGACCTCGCCGGCGCTGCCGGCGGCGGTCGAGCATGACGCTGCAGGCGGCAGCGGCAAGTCGGGCCACTCAACGAGATCACGCAGCATGGGTTCGGGCGATCGTTCGGCAGCCGTCGGAGGTTTTTACACCGTCTTTCGTCACGAACAGCACGGGCTGTTCGGAGGCTTGCTGCTGCTCAATCGCAATGGTCGGCCGCTGGAGTTTCACTGCACCGCTCCGATCAAACCGAACCGGGCGCAAGAGATTCTGTACGGCGCGTCGCTGGAGTCGTATCTGCACGGCGAGGCCATCGGCGCCGCGCTCCTTGCGAAGGCGAGCGCCCCGCCGACCTTTGTCTGCGTCGAAACCCCGGCGGCTCTGGCGGTGCGGGAGTTTATCGAAGCGCCGGTGGCGATGATCGTCGCCGATGCGCAACCGGAGGCCGAGGATAGGCCGTTGTTTCGGGTCGACGCGGCGCATGAGCGCGGACTGCATTCGGTAACGTTCGGCTCACGGCGATTGGCGCTGGCTAAGCGATTCGCGGCCGATGAGAAACCGCTGGCCGAACAGTTGGCGACGCTGCCCGAGCATTTTGATTTGGCGGAACCGTTCGCGCGGATACGCGGGGCCATTGAAGAAGCTCAACGGAGCGGCCGATGAGCGGCCATGAAATGTCGGGCCGTGATGAATCCGCCGGTGATGCAACGCTATTCCTGCGAGCGACGCAGGAACTTTCGGCAAACGGCCAAGTCGATGTGCGGGTAAACTCGCTCGATGTCGGCCTCGGCGGTGTGACGGCGGAGTCGATCGCCGTCGAATCATGGAAGCCCGGCATTGCGAGCGTGCCGATCCGCGGCGACCGGCTCAAGGTCCGCAGCTTCTACTTTCCGCAAACGGGCGGCTGGCGCGAAAAGTTCGCCGCGGCGCAGGGGGCGAAGTCGGCGAGCCCGGCCGGCGACGCGAAATCGCCGGCGAGCGCTGACGAGGCTTCGCCGAAGAGCGCGGCTCCTAAGACGGCGACGCGGATCGCGCCGCCGCGCGACGTCGTCAAGCTCGAAGATCGGTTGTACTACGTCTTGCAACCGCCGCTGGAGAGCGTATTCACCGGCGGCGCACTCGAGTTTCCGTTTACGCCGTTTCCGTACCAGTTTGAAGGAATCGCCTTCCTTTATCCTCGCTTTGCGGCGGTGCTCGCCGACGAGATGGGGCTCGGCAAAACGATGCAGGCCATTACGACGATCCGCCTGCTGCTACACGCCGGCGAAATCCGCAACGTGCTGTTGGTGTGCCCGAAACCGCTCGTGACGAACTGGCAACGTGAGTTCCAGACCTGGGCCGGCGAACTGCCGCTGACGATCATCGAAGGGGACCAAGCCAAACGGCGTTGGCAATGGCACCAATCGGAATCGCCGGTAAAAATCGCCAACTACGAGGTCGTGGTTCGCGACCGCGACATCATCGACGACGATGGGCTGAAATTCGATTTGGCCGTGCTCGACGAATCGCAGCGAATCAAAAACCGCTCCGGCACCACGAGCGAGGTCGTGCGGTCGATTCGCCGCACGCGGAGTTGGGCGCTCACAGGCACGCCGGTGGAAAACAGCGCCGACGACCTGGTGGGAATCTTCGAGTTCCTGCAACCGGGTTACCTAACGCCGGGCATGAAGCCGCGACGGATGGGAACGCT
Organism: Planctomycetota bacterium; assembly: GCA_017303535.1. Classification (GTDB taxonomy): domain Bacteria; phylum Planctomycetota; class Planctomycetia; order Pirellulales; family PNKZ01; genus PNKZ01. Next base: position 36,893 of record JAFLCO010000013.1, on the reverse strand, counting down.
CGCCGCCGATTACATCATCCGCCGCACCAAAGACAAGGTACTCACCGATCTGCCGCCGAAGATGTTTCGCGATGTTGAAATTGAACTGACCGCGGCCCAGCGCGAGACGTACCGCATCGCTGAGGAAGAGGGCGTGTTGCGGCTTACGGACATGGGGCCCGGCCTGACGATTCAACACGTTTTCGAACTCGTGATGCGGCTCAAGCAGGTGTGCAACTTCGATCCGCTGACCGGCGAAAGCGCGAAGCTCGAACGTTTGGAAGCCGATTTGGAAGAGGTGGTCGCCGGCGGCCGTAAGGCGCTCGTCTTCAGCCAGTGGGTGGAAACGCTCGAGCAGATCGGCGAGCGACTGGGGCACTTGAATCCGCTGTATTATCACGGGCAGATTCCGTCGCCGAAGCGTGATCCGATCTTGAAGCGGTTCAAGGAAGATAAGAACTGCCCGGTGCTCCTGATGAGTTACGGGGCAGGGGCCGTCGGGCTGAATCTGCAGTTCGCCGGGTATGTGTTCTTGTACGACCGGTGGTGGAACCCGGCCGTGGAAGATCAGGCGATCAATCGGGCGCACCGCATCGGCGCCGCCGGGCCCGTGACGGTGACACGCTTCGTCGCGGCCGACACGATCGAGCAACGAATCGATCAGGTACTCCGCGAAAAGCGAGAACTGTTCGACACGATGTTCTCGGACGTCGAACCGTCGTCGGCCCGCAGCGGCCTGACGCACGACGAGATTTTCGGGCTGTTCAAGCTCCGCAGCCCGCAGGGGCCGATTAAGTTCGCGGCCTGATTTCTTATCGGCGGCGGCAAATATCCGCGATCGTCTCGGCGTCGTAATTCGAGCCGACACGGCAGTGGGACGAGCGTGCCCGATTTGTCTGTCGTCGGATGCCTAAGTGAGGATCGACGATGGTCGCCGCTGGAATTGTTCGCTGTCTTCATGCCGCCCTAGTCGGGGGCGTTCTATTCGCGACGCCGATCATCGTCGAAGCCGCGGGCAAGCCGAACGTCGTCGTCTTCTACATGGACGACCTCGCTTACGCCGATCCGGGCTGCTACGGCGGCACGCTCACGCCGACGCCGAACATCGACGCGCTCGCCAAGAACGGCGTCCGCTTCACCGACGGTTACGTCTCGGCCTGCGTTTGCGGGCCAAGTCGTGTGGGGCTGATGACCGGTCGGTACCAAGCTCGCTTTGGGCTCGACTCCAACGGCGGCAAGCAAGGACGCGATCTCCCTGCCGACGAGAAGACGATCGCCCATCGCATGAAAGAGGCCGGCTATACTTGCGGCATCGTCGGTAAGTGGCATCTCGGCTCGTCGTCGCCCGAATTTCTGCCGCCGAATCGTGGGTTCGGATTCGCGGTCGGCAGCGTCGGCAACCTCGGCGAAGGGGGCGAGAAGACCGGCTTCTTCCGCGGCGACAAGTTGATGGCGACGATTGAAGGCGCTCCGGTCACGTCGCCACCGTATGCCCGCGAAGCTTGCGGGTTTATCGACGCTCATCGCGAGCAACCGTTCTTCCTCTATCTCGCATTCAACGCCGTTCACAACCCGAACGTGGCGAGCGACGAAGTGCTCCAGCGGTTTCCAAAGCTAAGCAAACACCAACTGGCCTACGCCGCCAACTTCGCCGAAGCCGACGATGCCGTCGGTACCGTGATGAGCAAACTGCGCTCGCTCGGCCTGGAAGAAAACACGCTCGTGTTCTTCATCAGCGACAACGGCGGCTCGTCGCCGTTTGCCTTCTACGACGGTCTTCGCGGCAGCAAATGGTATCTCTGGGAAGGGGGCGTGCGCGTGCCGTGGATCGTGCAATGGAAGGGTCGTATTCCCGGCGGCCGCGTGGTGAGCGAGCCGGTGATTCAGCTCGACGTTTTGCCGACGGCCCTGGCCGCCGCAGGCCGCGAAGCACCGGCCGACGCGCAGCTCGACGGCGTCAACTTGCTGCCGTTGCTCACCGGGGAAACGGTAAAACTTCCCGAGCGCCCGCTCTTCTTCCGGTTCGGCGTGCAATATGCCGTACGGTCGGGAGATTGGAAGCTCGTGAAGGCGTCGCTGGCCATGGAGCCGGCCCTCTTCAACTTAGCAAGCGACAAGGGTGAGCAGACCGATCTGGCCAAGTCGTCGCCGGAGAAGTTCCAGGAGTTGCAGGCTACGTACGATCGTTGGAATGCGACGATGAAGCCGGCTCTGTGGGAAGAACGCCGGTCGCATGGCGATGAAGAATCGAAGGATAAGCGGAAGGCGCGTAAGAAAGCGAAGGCTGCGAAATAACGGCCTGCCTCTGAAGGCCGCGCAGCGACCTCCTCGACGAAATTGCCGTTAGAATGTCGTTTTCCGCAACCTCCTTAGCATTTGCCGCACAAAAGCGGCCGTCCGACGACGAACCTCTTCCCGGAAAATTTGTCTAACTTTCCATCGCCGGGTATGCTCCCGGTCGGTCGTCCCATACTGGGTCGTCCCCAGATTGGGTCGTCGTCGTGCCGCAGGAACGCGGCCCGTTATTGCCTCGCTCTTCTTTCGTCGGAGGAGTCGTTCGCTATGCATTGTTTTTGGGCCGCAGGGATTGCGGCGCTCGGGCTTCTTTTGCAGGGAACTGCAGCTTGGTCGGCTTCGGCCGTCCTGCCCGTCGCTCCGCGTTACGCACTTTCTCCCGGTGCGTACTCGCTGCAAATCCGCCTCTTTGAAGATGCGGGGGCCGATCATGACACCGAGAAGATGAAACTCGGCTTCGAGCATGGTCAGGTGGTCGTGCAATTGGCCGACGATCCGCAGGTACGCTTCGTCGGCGCCGACATGCCCGGCATGCTCACGCTCCGCTACGGCGACGGCGAAGACGACATCGTTCTGCATGGTGCGCTCACGGCCGACGACCGCATCGAAGGGTACTTCATCATCGAAGCCTACCGCTTCGGCGCCCAACACGGCACGTTCACACTCGTGAAACAACCGCCGAAGCCGGACGCCGAGGTGGAGCAAAGCACAGCAGAGTAAGTGCCGACATCCGCGCGGCGTCTCGCTTGCGGCGACGCGGGAACTAACCCGACGTCCCCGCAAAGCGTGCGTTCAAAGCGCCGCCCGCCGGCGATTGTTCAATCGTCGTCGCATCCGAATCCTAGCCGATCACCACGCGCGGCTGTCGTTCCGGGTCAGGCTGCGCTTTGTTGATCAGGGCGCGGACCATCCACGGGACGTTGCCTTCGCCGAACAGCAGGAAGCTGAAGCTGGCCGCCAGAGGGCTTTCGTCGCTCCAGCCGAAGTGGATCTCCGGCGGTTTGCCGACGGCCGAAAGCTCCAGCGCCGCCGCGGCAACGGCATGCGCGATCGACACGCAGCGTTTGATGCGAATGATAAACTTCCCTTCGCTCTCGATCACTTCCATGAGCGGGGCGTGTTCAAATTCGCTCGTGTCGCCAAGCTCCGCCTCGACGAACACGATCGGCACCTCGGGCGGCAAGCGATGTTGCTCGCGGATGCCTTGTTCTTTGCTTTCCAAGCTCTGGCGGCCCGGCCGATGCGGCACCAGCACCGGAAATTCCAAGTGCTTGAGGCTGTCCCACATGAAACGTGAAGTCGTGTCGACGAACTCGAAGCCTTCGAAACGCAGCTCGGTGCTGCGATTGATTCGCGACGCGAACGACAGCACCAGCACGGCGGCGATGAAGCAACTGGCGATCTTGATGCCGTCGGGCCGTTCGACGACGTTGGCCGAGGTCGTGTAAATAAACACCGCGCAGATAGCAAGATAAACCCACGGGATACGGAAGAGGATGAATCGGTCTTTGTGCGAACGGTAGACGTCGATCACCGTGGCGATGCACGCGCTCGACATCAGCACGAGCACGCCGGTCGCGTAAGCCCCGCCTTGGGCGCTGACGTCGGCTTCGAAGACCCAGGTGACGAACAGGTTGATCGCCGTGAACACGAGCACGAGCAAATGCGTGACGCGGGCCCATTCCGGGGCCATGCCGTAGCGCGGCAAGTAGCGCGGCACAAGCGCCAGAAGACCGGCCATCGCGCTGGCGCCGGCGAACCAGAGGATGACGATCGTCGAAATGTCGTAGATCGTGCCGAACACCGGACCGAACAGCGGATTAACGTTCGGCGTTCCTTCGCCGTGGGCGATGAACGCCAACGCGCGGTCTTTGGCATGGCCGCCGGCTTGCAGTTCGTGCGGATCGATGAGCATCGACGTCACGAGCGACGAGCCGAGCAAACAGGCCGACATGATCAGCGCCGCCGTCAGCAGCAGCTTGCGGGCGTTACGGATTCGGCCTTTCGGGTTCTCGGGCGTGTCGTCATCGTCTCCCTTGATGAGCGGCATGACGGCGACGCCGGTTTCAAAACCGGAGAGGCCCAGCGCAAGCTTAGGGAAGATGAGTGCGCTGATGACGGCGACCGACATCCACGTGCCGCCGACTTTCGGGAAGTGTTCAATGTCTTCCACGTGCCATTCGGTCGGGCCTGCCGCGAGATGCTCAAACCAGAGTTGGAGGCGATCCGGATGGGTCGCCAGATAGTAGAGACCGCTGCCGATGACGATGACGTTGAGCAGCAAATAGACGACCACGATCGTCACGGCCAAGCCGATAACTTCTTTGAACCCGCGCATGAAGCTCGCCCCGAGCATCACGAGCAACAACATGGTGATGACCATCCGCTGGGCGGTGGGCGTCCAGGCCGCGATGGTCGCGGGAGCGTGTTCCTGCCACCAAGGGTTATGGAGCAAGTGCTCCGCGGCGTCGGCGGCCGAGAGCGTTTTGGTGATAACGAAGTCGGTGGCGGCAAATCCTAAGAGCGTGAGCACGACGATTTTCGCCGTCCAACCGCGCATAAGTCGCTCGAGCATGGCGATCGAGCCTTGCCCATTGGGCGAGACGCTCGCAACGTGCGAATAGACGGGCAGGGCGCCCAGCAGCGTGACGAGCACCAGCACGACCGTGGCGATCGGCGCCAAAATACCGGCGGCCTCAAAGGCGATCGAAGGTTGGTACCCGAGCGTGCTGAAGTAATCGACGCCCGTCAGACACATGACGCCGAGCCAGAGGCTTTGATGATGGCCGTGTCCGGCGTGGGCCTCGGCGGCGGGCACACCGCCGGCGGCGGAGTGCGCAGGAGAAGCTCCCATGAACGTGGTCGGTCGCGGCGAATTTTTTGGCCGCGCCGAAGCATCCTCGCAGTCAGAACTTGGTGCTAAATCAGTTCGTACCATCCTGCCAAGCGGAGGTTTCCCCGACAAGTGGCCACTCGTGGAATGAGCCGAAAGCGAAGCCACGACAATGCTTTAGGCACGCGGAGACAACGGCTTGCGCAACACTGCGCAAGCGAGTTTCCACCCGATTGACAGCCGACCGGCGGCGACTCAAGATTGTCGCGCGCCGCGGGCCTTTCCGGCCTGCCGATCGCGCCGCCATTTTCACGATTTCCAATTCACCGTGAGCCCGCCATGACGCATCCGCTCTTCAATCTTCAAGGCCGTTCCGCGCTCGTCACCGGCGGTAGTCGTGGGCTCGGTAAAGCGATGGCTCGCATCTTCGCGGAATCGGGGGCCGACGTCTTCATCAGCAGTCGCCACGAAGACGAACTCAAAAAGGCACAGGCTGAGATCGCCGACGGCTTGAACGTGCGGGTCGAATACGGCGTCGGCGACATGACCGATCGCGGGGCCGTCGCCAAGCTGGCCGAAGAGGCGACTCGCCGGCTCGGTAAGATCGACATCCTCGTCAACAACGCCGGCGCGAACAACCCGCAACAGATCGACGCGATCACCGACGCCGACTGGGACCGCATCATCGAATTGAACCTGAACAGCGTGATGGCTCTGACGCGGGCCGTCGTGCCGCAGATGAAAGAGCGGCGCTGGGGGCGGATCATTCACATCTCGTCGATTATGGGCTTGGCCAGTAAAGAGGGCCGCAATTCGTATTCGGCAACGAAAGCGGCGCTCATCGGCATGTGCAAAGCCACGGCGCAAGACGTCGGGGCCTTCGGCATCACCTGCAATTGCATCGCGCCCGGGCCGTTTCTCACCGACCTGCCCGGCAAGATGCTGAGCGATGCGGAAAAGAAGACGTTCGCCGATCGCACGGCTTTGGGACGCTGGGGCGATCCGCGTGAGTTGGCCGGTCCCGCACTGCTCTTGGCGTCCGACGCCGGCAGTTACATCACGGGGAGCGTATTGCTGGTCGACGGGGGAACGCTCTGTAAGACGTTCTAGTTCGTAGCGACTGTTTGAGTGCTCACAGAATCGCAAGCGAGCCGCGCACGACCATCGCTTGCGATTTCGCGTATTCATCGAGTCGAATCAAGAAAAAACGCCGGAGCGAACTCGTCGCTCCGGCGTCTCTTATCGAATCAAACAAGCTGCGGACGACCGCTCGCTTACTTGGCCTTCTTCGGGCCGGCCTTGAATTCTTCCAGGCTCAGCTTGCCGTCCTTGTTCGTGTCCTTCTTCGAGAACATGGCCTTGGCCTTATCGGCCATTTCGCCGGTTTTCTTTCCGATGAGTTCGGCTTCCGTCAACGAGCCGTCGCCGTCCTTGTCCATCTTCTTGAAGGCGGCTTCCGGATCCGGCTTCTTCTTTTCCTTGTCGGCGGCGAACGACGGGGCGGCAACGCCCAGCGCCAAAGCGGCGACGGTCAGGTAGCTGAAAAACTTACGCATGGTCCAATTCTCCCGAGAACATAGAAACGGGTTGGGGGAAGAAACCGGCAAAACCCAACACGCGACCGCACATGGGCGACGACGCGCGTGAGATATTCGGTAACTCAACGCAGGTTTGACGCGCCAAGCCCGAAGTTTATTTTCTTCCATTGCGGCAATTTTCGGCGATCGTACGGCGGCGATCAACGAATTTCCATCTGCGACGGAACTCGTTCTTAAACAAAGAGTTATGCATCCCCAAGCGACTGGCATGTCGTCGGGCCGACGACTACGATTGGCGTTTCGCTCACCGCTCGCCGAAAGCATTTTGCGGAGTTTTACGCCCATGCCCGCCGCCACGTTGGTTCGCTTTGTTCGACGTATCGGCCTGTTGGTTTTTGCCGCCGTCGTGTTGTCGTTCGTTTCGCCGAAGGCCCGCGCCGCCGATCGTCCGAACATCCTTTGGCTCACCTGCGAAGATATGAGCGCCAACCTCGGCTGCTACGGCGACCAGTACGCCGTCTCGCCGACGATCGACAAGCTTGCCGCCGCGGGAACTCGCTTCACGCATTGCTTCACGCACATCGGCGTCTGCGCCCCGAGCCGCTCGGGCCTCATCACCGGCATGTACCCTTCGTCGATCGGCTCGCAACACATGCGTTCGACCACGGTGCTCTCGCCCGAGATCAAGCTCTACTCGCAGTACCTCCGCGAGGCGGGCTACTACTGCACGAACAATTCCAAAACCGACTACAACTTCAACGCCCCGAAAGATGCCTGGGACGAATCGAGCGGCAAGGCTCACTGGAAGAATCGCGGTAAGGATCAACCGTTCTTCGCCATCTTCAACTTCACGGTCACGCACGAAAGCCAAATTCGCGCGCCGCAGAAGGCTTATGAGCGCAACACCGAGCGATTGACGGCCGACCAGCGCCGCGACCCCGCGAAAGCCCCGGTGCCGCCGTACTTCCCCGATACGCCGATCGTCCGCCACGACATCGCCCAGTACTACGAGAACATCACGGCGATGGACTACCTCGTCGCCGACAAGCTCAAAGAGCTCGAAGCGTCCGGACTTGCCGACGACACGATCGTCTTCTTCTACAGCGACCACGGCGCCGGCCTGCCGCGTGGCAAGCGCTGGTTGTACGACTCCAGCCTGCACGTGCCGCTCATCGTTCGTTGGCCGGAGAAATGGCGAAACGCGGCCACCAAAAGCGACGGCCTAAAGCCCGGTACTGTGCGCGATGATCTCGTCGCCTTCGTCGACTTGGCCCCGACGTTACTCTCGATCGCCGGCATCGAGATTCCGGCCAACATGCAAGGGCAAGCCTTTCTCGGTGCGGCTCAAGCTGAGAAGCCTCGCGAGTACGTGTACGGTGCCCGCGACCGGATGGACGAACGCGTCGATTTCCTCCGCAGCGTCCGCGACAAGCAATTTAAATACATCCGCAACTACGAGTGGTGGAAGCCGTACTCGCAAAACATCAACTACATGAACGAGATGCCCACGATGCAAGAGTGGCGCAGGCTCGCGGCAGAAGGGAAACTCACGGGCCCGCAAACCTTGTTCATGGCGCCGCAAAAGCCGCGGGAGGAACTTTACGACTGCCTCGCCGATCCGCACGAGGTGAACAATCTCGCCGGCGATCCGGCCCATGCCGCCACGCTCGCACGCCTGCGGGCCGCGCACGAAGCCTGGATCGACGAAACGCACGATCTCGGATTCCTGCCCGAGGTGTCGATGCAGGCGTTCATGCGGCAAGGTCCGCGGTGGCGCGAGAACGCGGAAATGCAGAACGCGGCCCATCGCATTCGGGCCTTGTGGCAGATTCAATTCGACCCGGAGTGGGCCAAGGTGCACGACCCGGCGTCGATCATCAACGACCTGCTCGCCGTGAAAGCCTCGCGCGATTACGGCCCGGGCCTAACGGCGATTCGCATCCGCTGCGCCGAACTGCTCGGCGGAGCCTGGCGCGATCTGCCTCGCGCCAACGATATGCTCCTGGCCGCCACGCGCAATTCGGAACTGGCCGTACGGATCGTCGCGGCGCAATCGCTCGTCGAACTGCGCCGCTCGGCCGACGGCACGGTCGCCGAATCGTCGCTGCAACTGGCTCGGCCGATCTACGCCGACGGTCTGAAGAGCGACAACCCGTACGTTCGCCATGCGGCAGTGCTGGCGGTCGATGCGCTGGGGCCGCAAGCGGCGGAATTCATTCCGGCGATCGAGCCGATGATCAAGGCCGATAAATCGTACGCGGCCCGCGTCGGTGAGTTTATCTTGGCGACGCGCGGCGGCGGATCGCAGAAGGCCGACGCCGAACAGACGCCCGATGCAAAGCCGAAGAAGGCCAAACGCAAAGCCGCCAAGTAGCCCCATGCCGTCACAACTGAATTCGCCCGCCTCTCCGCACGGAGTTAAACCATGAAACGCCTCGCCCTGTTCCTATTCAGCATCTTGTGCATCGCTCCGTCGGCCCAAGCCGCCGAGAAGATGAACGTCCTCTACGTCGTCTCCGACGACCTCTGCAACCGCATGGCTTGCTACGGCGATTCCATCGCCAAAACGCCGAACCTCGATCGGCTCGCGGCCAAGGGTGTTCGTTTCGATCGGGCTTACTGCCAATATCCGCTCTGCGCGCCGAGCCGCTCGTCGTTCCTTACCGGACTTCGCCCCGATCACACGGGCCAACTCTCAAACGGCGGCCACTTCCGCGACAACATCCCAAACGTGCAAACGATGCCGCAGTCGTTTCAGAAGGCCGGCTACTACGTGGCGCGCGTCGGCAAACTGTTCCACTACGGCGTGCCGACGCAAATCGGCACCGACGGCGTCGACGATCCGCCGTCGTGGCAACATGTGGTGAATCCGCGCGGCGCCGATAAAGACGTCGAAGACAAGATTCACACGCTCGTTCCCGGCCAGTTCGGCGGCGTGCTGAGCTGGCTGGCCGTCGAAGGCTCCGACGCCGACCAAACCGACGGCATCGGCGCGGCCGAGACCATCAAGTTGCTTGAACAACACGGAACCGCCGGAAAGCCGTTCTTCATCGCGTGCGGCTTCTACCGTCCGCACACTCCGTACGTGGCGACGAAGCCGTTCTTTGATTTGTACCCGCTGGAGAAATGTGCGCCGGCCGAAGTGCCGTCGAACCATCGCGAAGGTCTGCCGCCGGCGGCGTTCGGCAGCTACAAAAAGGAGCAAGACGCGCTCGACGAGCCGACGAAGCGCGAGATCATTCAGGCCTACTACGCCAGCATCTCGCTGATGGATGCCCAAGTCGGCAAACTGCTCGACGCCCTCGATCGCCTGAAGCTCGCCGACAACACGATCGTCGTCTTTCACAGCGACCACGGCTATCACCTCAGCGAGCATGGGCTTTGGCAGAAGCAAAGCATCTGGGAGCAATCGGCTCGCGTACCGCTGATCATTTACGATCCGCGTGCGAAGTCGAACGGCCAAGCCTGCGGCCGGACAGTCGAACTGGTCGACCTCCATGCGACGCTCACGGACCTGTGCGGGATCGAAGCCCCGAAGACCGACGGCGAAAGCCTGAAGCCGCTCTTGGCCGACGCAAAGGCGGCGTGGGACTTCCCGGCCTTCTCGCAAGTGGCTCGCAACGTACCGGTCGGCACGACGTCGCCTGCCGTGACCGCCGCGCAACTGAATTCAACGAACGCGGAGGCTCCGAAGAAGCCTGCGGCTAAAAACAATGTCAAGAAGCCGGGCAACAAGAACAAGCCGGAGGTCGACCCGCGTGATCTGCCGATGCGTAAGCCCGGTGGCTTCCAAGGCCGCGCCATTCGCACGGAACGCTTCCGCTACATCGAATGGGCCGAGGGAAAGCAGGGGGCTCAGCTTTACGACCACGACGCCGACCCGCAGGAAATGCACAACCTGGCCGACGATCCGAAGTTTGCCGACGTGGTGAAGGACCTTAGCGCCCGACTACGCGCGAGCTATAAGTAACGGCCGAAGGACATCGGGTGGCTGGGGCATAGCGCAAGCGGTGCCCCAGTCCCATTGCGTCCTAATCCTGGGGCACCACTTCGTTTTGCCCCAGCCACCCACGGCCAAACTTCATCACGCGAGTCAACATGTTTCTCGGTTTCGGCGAAGTCATGATGCGCATTGCGCCGGCCGGGCACCGCCGGTTGGCGCAGGTCCTGCCCGGGTCGGTCGATTGCACGTTTGCCGGGGCCGAGGCCAATTGCTGCGTCTCGCTCTCGATGCTCGGCGCCAAGGCTCGCTACCTGACCATGGTCCCCCAGAACATGCTGGGCGACGCCGTGGTGGCGAACTTGCGCGGACTCGGCGTCGATACTTCGGCGATCGCTCGTCGCGGCGAAGGCCGGCTCGGCGTGTACTACGTCGAAACCGGCGCGAACCAGCGCGGCAGCACCGTGACGTACGACCGCGAGTACAGCGCCATCTCGCTCGCCGGGCCGGAAGAGTACGATCTGACCGCGGCGTTCGAAGGCGTCCGCTGGCTGCACGCCACGGGCATCACGCCGTCGCTCAGCGAAAAGGCCTATCAAGCGACGCTCGCCGTCGTGAGGGAAGCGAAGCGTCGCGGCTGCACGGTCTCTTGCGACTTGAACTACCGCAAGAAGCTTTGGCGATGGCGCTCCGGCACGAAGCCGAACCTGCTGGCCCGCGAGTGCATGAGCGAAGTCCTGCAAAGCGTCGACCTGTTGATCGCCAACGAAGAAGACGCGGCCGACGTGCTCGACATTCATGCCGAGGGGACCAATATCGAAGCCGGCCGGCTCAATATCGCCGGCTATCTGCAAGTGGCCCGCGAGATCACGCGGCGGTTTCCGAACATCTCGCGGATCGCCGTAACGCTCCGCGAAAGCTACTCGGCCGACCACAACAACTGGGGCGCGATGCTCTACGAAAAGAGCCACGACAAGGCCCTTTATGCTCCGCTCGACGCCGCCGGCAATTACAATCCGTACGAAATCCGCGACATCGTCGACCGCGTCGGCGGCGGCGATTCCTTCGCGGCCGGCCTGATGTTCGCGTTGAACACGCCCGAACACGCCGACCCGCAACAAGCCCTGAAGTTCGCGGTCGCCGCGAGTTGCTTGAAACACTCCATCATCGGCGACTTCAATTTCACGAGCCGAGAAGAAGTAGAAAGCCTGATGGGCGGCAGCGGCAGCGGACGCGTGCGGCGATAGGAGGCCCCTATTTGCTGCGGAATTCCTTCACCGCCGCGCCATACGAAAGATTGGAAGTATTGGACAAGTTGTCTTGTTCTTCGGCGTCGACTTCCAGGCGCTCGAAAGGCTTGCCGTCCAACGATCCGAACTTCTCGCCGTCCGGAAAAGTCAGCACGCGCCGCTCGGACCTGTGGAGAGCCATCGGCAAGCTATATTTCTGGTCGTCGCCGCCCGTCTGGAGTTGAAATCCTTCGGGATTGATCCAAGTCGCCGCGAGCGGGTTCTGCGGATCAAATGTCTTGAGGTAGGGAGCAGCGCAACCCCAGCGTGACCCAAGGCTCCCGCCGTTCGGATAGCGAATCAGTCCGACGTTATCAGCGTGTTTCGACGACGTCACGTAAGTTTCGGAGTCGAAGTAGACGATCGGAGGTACTAAGTCGTCGCCTCTCAGCGAATGCGAGGCATACTCCCACCATCCATCACCGTCGTAATCCACGAGCCGCGTTTCATCGAACTGGTACATGGGTTCGGTTCGATAGCGCAATGCGTCCAGTCCTTCGGCGGCAAGTGCGTCGCGCCTGAATGGAGCATCGGCATCGCGGTGAAAACCGAAAATGCGACGATTGGCAACGGGTAACAGCGAAGTAGTGCGCACTGGCGTCGGAAAGCCGCCAAGCCAGAATACGATCGCTTCCGCGGCATCAAGTCGATTGAGATCAAGAGGAAACGCTTGCCCCCCAGTCGCCGAGACGAAGTTGTAGCCTTGCCCGCCGTCTTGTCCGTTTTGCACCTGATCGTTCAAGCGGTCGAACGCGGAAGTGCTTTCTTCAAACTCGGCATTAGGATAAGCCGCCGCAAGATGCTTCATGAAGCGAAGCTTTCGTTCAACCGGATCAACGTCGGCCAAGCACGGCGGATAGGCCTCGGCCCTTTCCTTGTAAGCTTGAAATGTCGTGTGCAATTGGCCAATTTCGACAATGACTCGAGTCGGCTTTGAGCCGAGGTGCGGTACACAAGACACGTACAGGAGCACAAACAGCGGGCTCATGAACGCGAGCGAAATGATCGTCGTTTTCCAATTCATGCCGCTGCCCTCCGCCTGAGTTCGCTCACTTCCGTCATTCTCCCGGGCGCAAACTTCCGCGTCCATTTGTTTTTGGCCGGTCGGGATTTTGCTGCGGCCGGGAAGTTGGCGTTTGCCGGCGTTGCGGCGGGGGGAGTAAAATCGACGCTCGCGGAACGGCTGATAGTCAGTTCTCCCTAACGCCCACCGACTTCAGTCCCTGGGTCCCTATTGAAAGTCTTGATCCCATGCTCGTGTCCCAGGGACCGCAGGTCCCTGGGCTTTAGGCACACTCCTGAGTTAGAACAATGTCCGATCGTTTCACTCGCCGCGCCTTTGGGCAGGCCGCCGCCGGGGCGCTGGGCGCCTTCGGGGCCGCTCCGCAGTTGTTGGCCGCCGCGGCCGATGCTAAGGCCGAACCTGCCGGACCGGAAAAAATGCAGAACCTGCCGGCCGTCGGCAGTCGCACGCCGACCGCGGGCAACTTCGCCGCTGGCGTGTTTCATGAAGCGGCCCGCGATGTGCCGATCGTCGAAGAGTGCGACGTCATCGTCTGCGGCGCGGGCCCGGCCGGCATCGCCGCGGCCGTCAACGCGGCTCGGGGCGGCGCGAAGACGCGATTGCTCGAAGTTCACGGTTGCCTCGGCGGCGTTTGGACGGCCGGCGCGCTGACCTGGATTCTCGACTACGCCAACAAGCCGGGCCTGATGGCTGAAATCGTCCGGCACCTCGAAGCCCGTTACGCGCAGAAGCACAAGGGGAGCGTGGCCTACGACGTCGAGCAGATGAAGCTCTTGCTCGAAGAGCTGGTCTCGGCCGTCGGCGTCCGCGTGCAGCTGCATACGCGGGTGGTCGCGGCGCTGAAGGATAAAGACAACCGGCTGTCGCTCGTGGTCACCGAGAGCAAGTCGGGCCGGCAAGCGTGGAAGGCGAAGACCTTCATCGACTGCACGGGCGACGGCGACTTGGCGGCGCTCGCCGGTTGCGGCTTCGACTACGGTTCGCCCGACGGCGGACTCGCTCAGCCGATGAGCCTGATGGCCTTGCTCACCGGACTGAAGCCGGAAGAGGTCACGCCGTTTACGCGCGAGTTGGCCGAGAGCGGCGGTTGGGCCGGGCCGAAAGATCGGTTGAAGGCCGAGATGGAGAAGGGGGGCCATTCGCCGTCGTACGCCAAGCCGACGATGTTCCACTTGCGTGAAGACCTGTTCGCGCTGATGGCCAACCATGAGTACGGCGTGTCGGCGATGGACGCCGGCCAGATCACGGCCGCGACGATGCGAGCCCGCGGTGAGTTGCACAAGCTCGTCAACGGCCTGCGCGGCCTCGGCGGCGTGTGGCAGAACGTGAAGATCGTCGCGACCGGCGAACAGATCGGCGTCCGCGAAGGGCGACGCATCCGCGGGCTGTACGAAGTGAGCACGAACGACCTGGCCATCGGCGTCCGCCACAAAGACGCCGTCTGCCGCGTGACGTTCGGCATCGACGTCCACTCGACCGACCCGACGAAGACGAAGGGGATCGAAGCGAAGCCGGTGAAGTCGCGGCCGTACGACATCCCGTACCGAGCGCTCGTGGCCAAAGATTGTGACGGGCTTCTGCTGGCCGGCCGGTGCATCAGCGGCGACTTCATCGCCCACTCCAGTTACCGCGTGACGGGCAACAGCGTGGCCTTGGGCGAAGCGGCCGGCGCCGCCGCCGCCGTGGCCGCCATGAACAACACGACGCCGCGCGAGACCGATTTTGAAGACATTCGCCCGACGTGGACTAGATTGCAATTCGAACAGGCCATGAAGACTTAGATTCACCACAGAGGCACAGAGACACAGAGGGGGAGGGAGAGATTTGGTTTTCTTTCCCACTCTTCTTCTCTGTGCCTCTGTGTCTCTGTGGTATTAAAACACTGAACCCCGAACCCTGAACAAAAAAATGCGAATCGGCATCATCGGCCTGCGCGGGCACGTAAGCGACTGCATGAAGGGGGCGGCGCAGTGGAAGGACGCGACCATCGTCGCCGTGAGCGATGCCGACAAGGAGGAGGTCGCCAAGTTTTGCAAGAAACAGAAGCTCGCAGAAAAAGCCGAGCAATACGAGCATTGGCAACATCTGCTCGAGCATACCGAGATGGACGTCTGCGTCGTGGCTGATGAAAACGGTCTCCGCGCCGAGCAACTCGTCAAACTCGCACAGCACGGCGTTCACATTTGCTCCGAGAAACCGCTGGCGACGACGCTTGAGGACTTGTCCCGGGTGCGCAAGACGGTCGACGACGCAGGCGTCAAACTCACGATGCTGCTGCGGATGCGGTACGAAGCCAAGTACCGCACGATGCGCGAGTTGATCCAGAAGGGAGCCGTCGGTAAGGTAGGCCTCGTCACCGCTCAGAAATCGTATCGACTCGAAGAACGCGACGATTGGGAGCGCTCGCGTAAACGACTCGGCGGCACGATCCCGTACATCGGCGTCCACGCGCTCGACCTGATGCGCTGGGTGCCGGGCCTCGACTTCACGCATCTGGCGGCGTTTCATGCCAACGTCGCCACGCCGGAGTTCGGCGAAAGTGAAGACACGGCTTCGGTCCTGGTGCGGTACGGCAACGGAGCGACCGGCACGGCCCGGCTCGATTATCTCTTGCCGGAAGCTTACGAAACCCATGGCGACGATCGGCTGCGGATCGCCGGCGGCGACGGCGTCATCGAAACGCAACAGGCCTGGAACTATATCGCCCTGACGACGGCCGAGAAGAAGACCTACCAGATCGATCCCGGCCCGAGCGAAAACATGTTCGTCGACTTCCTGCACTCGGTCGTCGACGGCACCCCGTGCCGATTCCCGAAGGAAGATGCCTACGGCATGACCGAGATCGTGCTGAAGGCCCGGGACGCGGCGGATAAGAAGGAACTGATCACGCTTCTGGAAACGGAGTAGAGAAAATCGACGTAAGTGCCGAAACGCTTGCGCGACTTACGACGAAAGCGCAATTCTGTTGCAATTACGAGTGCGTGCAAAATCTAGGAATTGCACGCACCTTTAATTCCTAAGTATGCGGTGCGTGCAAAAGTTCAGAGTTGCACGCACCCCCCGGATTTTGCACGCAGCGCGCGTCGACGTAAGTGCCAATCGCACTGCGCGACTTACGTCGATCTTAGACGGCGCAGAATCGTCTCTTCTCCCCTCGCGGGAGAAGGTGCCGCGAAGCGGCGGATGAGGGGGCGGACTCTCTCTCCAAAACGCCGCAACTCCAAACAGCGTAAAGACTCCGGTCGCTAACGCTCCCGGCTCGCTATCCGCGTCTTTAAAAACAGACCAAATTGTCAAAGAACCAACCCCGTATTTTCCACTTTTACGAGGTCGATTCCAGGGCGTTTTTGGCCACTTGCGATTTTGTCGGCGGCGTCGTTCTCGCCAAGAATTTCTGGTTCAGGGGATAGAATAAAGGCGGTCCTGCCGCTTCGTTACCCATCCTCCGATCATGCTCTTCAACCAACGTGAACTCACTGCGATTCAGGCCGGGAAATTGCGCGTGGTGTTCCGTCGTTGGCGGCGACAGAGCGTCAACGTCGGCAGCACGGTGAAGACGCGGATCGGCGTCATGGCCATCGACGACGTGCGGCCGATCGCCAAAACGGCCATCGATCCGCGCGAGGCCGTGGCTTCGGGCTTTGAATCGCCTCAGGCAATGCTGAAGATTTTGGAGACTCGGCCCGGCAAGTATTACCGCGTCGAAGTGAGCTACGCCGGCGAGGACCCGCGGATCGAGTTGCGGGAGACCACGAAACTCTCGACCGAAGAACTGGAGGGGCTCCGAAAGAAGCTCGCACGATTCGACGCCGCCTCGACTCACGGGCCGTGGACGCGACTCGTGTTAGAAACCATCCGTATGAGCCCGCACACGCCGGCGGTCGAACTTGCCCGACGCACCGGCTTCGAGCGCGATTGGCTCAAACTCAACATTCGCAAACTGAAGAACCTGGGACTGACGATCAGCCATCATCCCGGTTATGAACTGTCGCCGCGCGGGAAGGTGGTGCTCAAGGCGCTGGAACGAGCGCAACCGCTTTAGCGAGCGGCAGGGTTTACCCCTGCCGTCTGCGGTTCTAATCGCTGCAAAAACGCACTGCCGGACGGCGGGGATAAACCCCGCCGCTCGCCTTTTCTGCCCACTGCCTACTGCCGACCACCGCCTCTTCAAATTCCCGCCGCAGCGTCGTAGCGGTTGCGGAACATGCGGACGATGAGTCGCAGCAGCACGAGCACCAACACGGCCTGCACCGTGAAGTAGCCGGCGATCGTCGGCCAGTCGGCGGGTCGGCGAACAAGGCGGGCTGAGCCGGCGCCCAAGTCGGGCAGGTCGAGCGGCATCGCAAACACGGCCGCGAAAGGGCTCACCATCGCGCCGGAATGCACCACGCGGGCCGCGGCCGATTCCGGCAGGAACGACTGCATGAAATAGTCGGCGGCTTGCGGCAGCAGAAACAAGCAACCGAGCGCGAGGTAGGCGGTCGTAAGGCTGACGTACGATTTGCGGAACGACACCGAACAAAAGAGCGACACGACCGCGGTCACTAAGCACGTGACGCAGACGACGAGCGTCATCCCGACAAACGACAAGAGATTCGGATAAAAGTCCGGCACGAACACGCACGCCAAGACGACGGGCCACATCAAAAACATCGTCAGCACGGTCGACACCCGCAGACCGCTGAAGAGCTTGCCCCAAAGAATCTGCCCCGGCTTGAGCGTGGTGACAAGCAGCAGATCGAGCGTTTGCCGTTCGCGCTCGGCCGAAACGCTGCCGGCGCAAAACACCGGGGCCGTGAGCATGTTGAAGAGCAGCACGTACGCCAAGTACCACGGCGCCCAGCGCGGCTGAAAATACAGGCAGGCTCCCATGAGCGGCACGGCCAAGAGCAGGCTCGCTTGAATCACGAGCCGGAGCATCAGCGTGCCTTGGCTGAAGAGTTCGCTGCGAAGTTCCTTGTCGAGCACCGGGTTGACGTCGTCGGGCAACAGGTCGGTGCGCTTGGCGGGGGCGAAGAGTCGGTCGGGGAATTGGTCGCGCTGGATGATGAGCCCGACCGCTTCGCGGAGTTCTTGTTGCTCATCGATGACGTCGCGACCTTCGCTGCCGACGTCGGGCGGGTAACGCAGAAGCCTCGTCAGCGTCAAGAACAAGATCGAGCAAATGACGGCCGAGGCGATCGGCACCAAGCCGATGAAGGTGACGATCCGCGAGCCGGCGGCCGCCGAGCCCAAGGCCTGCCACAGAAACACGCCGATCAGCGCCGGCGGCAGCACGAACAGGTACGCGGTCGCCAGGGCCGCCGTGGTGCGGGCAAACTTCGCGCTGCACCAGATGCTGACCATCGAAAAACAAGTGAGCGCGGCGAGCAGGCCGACATACGCGGCCAAGACTTCATAGAGCGACACGCCCCCCAGCGGCAGGCAGAGCATGACGATCGGCAACGTCGAGATGATCAAGAGCACTGAAGGCAAGAGCGCCGCGGCCCACTTGCCGCCGACGATCTGCGCCGGCCGCAGGGCCGAGGCCAAGAGCATTTCGTAGGTCTTGCGTTCTTTCTCGCCCGTCAAAGCCCCGGCGGCGAAGACGGGCGTGGTCAACGAGGCGAGCAGAAATTGGCCGATGAAAAACAAATCGACCAAACGTCGGGCTTGTTCCGGATTATTGACGGCGACGCGGTTTTCCGTCGGCCAGGCAATCGCCACAAGCGCGCCGAGCAACAGGACGAACACGGCCTGAAGTGCGAACGAGCGATGGGCCCGGAGGTGTGCGACGAGTTCACGTTGAAAGACGGGATTGGCCACGGCTAGTTGACGGCTCCCTTCGTCACGAGCATGAACACGTCTTCCAGCGTCGGGTCGAGGTCGGCGAACGAGTGAAAGCGGACTCCTTCGCGGATCATTTCATCGGCCAATCCGGCGAGTTGCTGTTCGTCGGCGGCGATTTCGGCGACGACTTTCGGCCCGTCGATTTGCAGGTCGACGAAGCCCGGCTGTTTGCGAAGCAAGGCCAGACCGCGTTCTTGCTCGGCGAGAAAGCGCACCTCGACGCGGCGGTTGCGCTGGATGCGACGGTAGACCTCGTCGATCGGCCCGTGCAGCAGCAGCTTGCCGCGTTCGAGGATGCCGATCGACGTACAGCAATCGGCCAACTCCGTCAGGATGTGGCTCGCGATCAGAATTGTTTTCCCCATACTGCGCAATTCGCGCAGCAGGGCTTTGATCTCGAGCCGGGCTCGCGGGTCGAGGCCGCTCGTGGGTTCATCGAGAATGAGCACCGGCGGGTCGTGGACGAGCGTTTTGGCGAGGCAGAGACGCTGCGTCATACCACGCGAGAGGCTGCTAACTTGCTCGTTGCGCTTCGCGCCGATGTCCAAGAGTTCCATCACGTCGTTGATGACCGACTTCCGGCGGGCCAGCGGAATCTGATAGGCCGTGGCGAAAAAGTCCAAGAACTCCCAGACCTTCATGCCGTCGTAGACGCCGAATGCGTCGGGCATGTAGCCGATACTACGGCGAACGTCCATCGGATTGCGGGCCACGCTGAAGCCGTTGACGAAGCCTTCGCCGCTCGTGGCTTGCAAGAGGGTGACGAGGAAGCGGATCGTCGTGCTCTTGCCGGCGCCGTTGGGGCCGATGAAGCCGAACAGCTCGCCGGGCTCAATCTTGAACGTCAGGTTCTCGACGGCCGAGAATTCGCCGTAACGCTTGGTGAAGTTGCGGAGTTCGATCATGGGAGCAGGCGGCAGTTGGCAGGAGGCAGTAGGCAGGGGGAGAGATTACAACCACTTGCTGTCTGGCTCCCCTCGCCCCTTGCGGGAGAGGGGCAGGGGGTGAGCGGGCCGAACACCCATAGGCGTTCTTTGTCGCGGCTACGGCGGCAGCGGGTTCGTCGGCAGATTCGCATCGCGTTGGCGGACGACCTCGGCGTATTCTAGGTGTGCCACCAAAAGCGTCAGGCGGCGCGATTGTTTTGGTTCCGGCTCCAGCACGGTCGCGAGGCCGGCGTCGTCGATCCAGGCCGAGAGGTGGAGCTTGTCGCCGGTGGCCGTCGTGGCCGTGTGGCGAAGCTTGTCGCGCGGCGGAAGTCGGGATGCGTTCACGGCCGGCGACGGCGGGTCGTGCGACAACACCGTGCTTTGACCCGGGCTCAGCGTTTCGACATGCGCCGTAAACTCTCCGTCGATCCGGACGTCGGCCAGCGTCCAGCGGGTGCCGTTGGTGAGGCGACATTTGTCGTCGGCCAAACGTTCGACTTGCACCGAGCCGCCGGCGTCGAGCAGTTGCTCCGTGCGGTAACGGCCGCTGGTGTTCGACGCGACGTTCCACCCGGCCAGCGGCGTGCGACGCCCGGCGGGCTGCGCGGCGTCGTCGCGCACGTAGACTTTGTCGGCGTTGCGCGACGACGGGCCTTCGCCGACCTCCCCCACCGGCACGGCGACGAGCGTCGGATCGTCCGTGGTGATGTCGTAGTCGTGTGAGAGCGAATTATAGAGCGACCCCCACCGTGTGACATGTGCGCGGGCATAATCCGGCTGCGTTTCAATCACCGCGATTTCGGTGAGAGTGCGCGCGAAGCCGATATCGAGATTCGCGCTACGAATGACATACACGCTGAATCCGACGGCCACGACCGGCGCGGCGAGCCAAGCCAGCTCCGGCCGGCCGAAGCGCGAGAAGACGAACCAATTGACCGGCACCAGCAGCACGACGTAGGCCGCGATCATGCCGAGCACAAATCGCACGGACGGAATCACCAACCCGGTATCCTCATCGAGCACGGCGCGGGCCGCGAGGGTCAGACCGTCGTCGTCGCGCCAGGCCGCGGTACCGGGGCCGATCACCGGCGAGCGCTCGCCGCCGAAAATGCCGGCGGCCGTCGGGGCCACGGCTTGCGATAGATCCGTGACCTTCGCATCACGGGCCACAAACGCCAGCCCGCTCGTGCGCCAAGGGTTAAACCAATCCGTTCGGTCGCGCCATGCGGCGACCGCCGTGTCGGGCCGGCCGGTCGGATGTCGCCAGACGCGACTCTGCCGCGCGAGGAGCGTGTTATGAACCAGCGCATCGTACGACGGCCAATCCACGAGCGACGGCTCCGTGAGGCGAAAGGCCGTAAGCAGCACGTGCCCGCGGCCGACGGAGCGCTCGACGACCAGCGGAGTCTGGTCGACTTCGCCGGCGAGCACCATGTCGCTTCCCGCGACCGGTTGCAATTCCACGCCGCGCCACGGCGTCGGTCGTTGCGCGTCGGGGCCTTCGATGGTTAAGGCGTCGAGCGGCTCGAGCGCGGCGTCGCTCAGTTCGACGGTTCCTTCGGCTTCGGCCGGCAAATACTTCGCCAGGAAGCTGTTGCCGAGCATCTCGAGCGATTCCGGGCCGGAGACGATCAGTCGCCCGCCCCAATGCAGCCAATCGAGCAAGGCCTGACGTTGCTCGTCGCTGAGGCGTGCGGGATCGTAGCGATCCCAGACGATCGCGCCGGTCGTCGTCCAACCTTCGAGCGACGACGGCAGCGGCGCCTTCAGCTTGTCGTCGGCCAAAATCAAGCGATAGTGCGCGTGCTGCTCTGGGGCTAGCAGATCGGGCTCGCTCGGAGCCGTCACGACGGGAAGCTGCGCCCAAAATCGATAAGCGTCGGGCTGCGACGAAAGCAAGACCAAGAGCGATTGATGATGGCGGAGGGTCGTCACCGGTAGCCGAGTTTCATAGGTCGGAAACATGCCGGTCTGTAGGGCCACGCGAACCTGCGCTCCGCGTAGTAGACTCTCGCCGAACGGGTTCGCCGTCGACATGACATGCGGCGGCCCGCCGCGATGTCGCTGGGTGAACGTTTGACGCGAATGATCGTAACTGTTGGGCACATAGAGCCACTGCTCCACGATGCGCGGTTCGCGCTTTGGTAAGGTCACAGGCCGACGCGTTTCGAGCCGGCCCCACGAGGCAATCGATTCGCGGACCTGCGACTCGGGTTGCAGTTCGACAGCCAGCGTGCCGTCGAAGTTCTCGCGCTCGGCGGTCGCCTCAAACCAGAGCGAAGCCCAATGGCCGGGCTTTACGTACACGGTCTGCTGTTGCCAAGCACCGGGGAGCGAGACGGCGCGGGGAATATCGAGCGGCGGCTTCGGGCGGTCGGCCGTACCGGAGGCGGACGCGGTTGCGGAAGCCCCGAGCTGCGGTCCGCCGGCCTGCTGCACGGGACTGGTGCGCAACCAATAGTAAACGGCCGTGCCGATCAACAGCACGGCCGCCAACAGCACGATGCGAAGCCCCTTTGCCATACGGGCAGTTTACGGGGACGGCGCGGCGCGGAAAAGCGGCGGCGGAAAACATGCCGCGAACGCCCGCGGCGGCAGGCTCGAGAAATCTTTGTAAGACCCCGCCGGCCCGTCGGTATTCCCTGATGAAGACACGATCACCCCCCGGCGAACCAACGATTCATAAGGAGCCTCAGATGTCGACCACGCTATTCGTTTATACCCTGTTGCACGTGGCCGTGAGCCTGGCCGGCATCGCGGCGGGATTCTTTGTGATGTACGACGTGCTCCGCAGCCGCGTCTCGCCGACGGTGACCAAGTTCTTCCTCACGACCACGATCCTTACGAGCCTCTCCGGCTTCGGCTTCCCGTTTCACGGCGTGACGCCCGGGCACGTGCTCGGCGTGCTATCGCTCGCGGCCTTGTCGCTGGCCCTGTATGCGTTGTACGCCAAGGAACTCGCCGGCCGGTGGGGCACCACTTACGTCGTGGCCGCGTTCGTCGCCCAGTATTTCAACTTCTTCGTGCTGATCGTGCAGAGCTTCCAAAAGGTGCCCGCGTTGCACAACCTCGCCCCGACGCAAACCGAAGCCCCCTTCGCCGCCACGCAAGTGCTGGCACTGCTCGGCTTCGCGGTGTGGGGAACCTTGGCGACTTGGCGGTTCAACGCGATTGGTCACACCGCAGCGCAACAACAACTCACCACATAGGCCGAGATGCACTGTAGACAACGCGCTGCGTGGCGTTCCGCGCAACGCATTGGGCTCGGAACGCCACAGAGGGCGTTCCCTGCAGCTAAACGTTCGCCGACTCCCGACGAAAACAAACGTTTCCAGTTCTCCTGTAAGATGCGGCCGCCTGGCCGGTAAGACCTCTTGAGCGACGACAATCACCGTCGCCGCCTCTCCGAAAAAACCATCTGATATTTCGCATTCACAAAGGAACCCAAGTCATGTCGCAAAAACTCACCGGTAAAGTCGCGGTCGTCACGGGCGCATCGAAGGGCATCGGCGCCGGAATCGCCTTGCGTTTGGCGGCCGAAGGAGCCGCCGTGGTCGTCAACTATTCCTCCAGCCGCGAAGGGGCCGATCGCGTCGTCAAAGAAATCACGGGCAGCGGCGGGAAGGCCGTTGCGGTTCAGGCGAACTTGTCGCAGCCCGCCGATGTGCAGAACCTGTTCGCCGAAACAAAGAAGGCGTTCGGCCGAGTCGACGTACTCGTCAACAACGCCGGCATCTACGAGTTCTCGCCGCTCGAAAGCGTGACGCCGGAGCACTTCCACAAGCAGTTTGATCTCAACGTGCTCGGCCTGCTCTTGGCCTCGCAAGAAGCCGCGAAGCTCATGGGTCCCGACGGCGGCAGCATCGTCAACATCAGTTCGGTGGTGAGCCGTTCGCCGGTCGCCGGCGGTTCGGTCTACAGCGCCACGAAAGGGGCCGTCGACGCGCTCACCAGGGCCCTTGCCGCGGAACTCGGCCCGAAGAAGATTCGCGTCAACACGGTGAACCCGGGCATGGTTGAAACCGAAGGCACCCACGGCGCAGGCATTACGGAGAGCGACTTCCGCAAAACGGTCGAAGCTCAAACGCCGCTCGGTCGGATCGGGCAACCGAAAGATATCGCCCCGGCCGTCGTTTACTTGGCCTCCGAAGATTCGTCCTGGGTCACCGGCGAAACGCTGTTCGTTTCCGGCGGAATGCGATAAACGCACGGACGCGAAAGCGAAAACTTTGCGAGAAACACGAGGCCGAAGTTGCGACGTAAGTCGTTCGCAACTTCGGCCTTATCGCTTTGTCGATGAACCTCTCAAGGAGGCCGTTCGTAGTTCTCCATCAACAACGCTTAGAATGCTGAAATCGCTCGGCCCGACAGACGCGGACTTTCTTGAACACAGAGATCTCGGAGAACTCAGAGACGGGATACTTGAGTTTTCTCCGAGAACACTGCGCTCTCTGTGGTTGATCCATGCTTTCTGCGCATCGACGGACTATCGGCTTTTTGTCTTGGTGCTTGGCACTCAGCCTGGCCTTTGGGCAAGCGTACGCTGATGAGAAATCGGCCGATGCGAAAAGTCGGCGCCGCGCGCTGCTCGTGGGTTGCACGAAGTACCCGCATCTCGGCGAGCGCTACGCGCTCGAAGGTCCGGCGAACGACGTGGCCCTGATCGGTTCGCTGCTGACGGACCGTTTCAAATTTGCCACCGCCGATATCGTGCGACTCTTGCACGATGCTGACGACGGGCATCGCCCGACCCGCGCGAACATTTTGCGCGAGTTCGATCGACTGGCCGCCGCAGCCCGCGACGGCGACGAGATCGTCATTCTGCTGGCAGGGCACGGCAGTCAATTGCCCGACGACGAAGGCGACGAAGACGACGGGCTCGACGAAGCCTTTCTATCGGAAGACGTGACGCGCGGCGGCCGACCGCTCGCCGGCGGGACCGTTATCGCCGGCATTCGCGACGACGAAATCGAGCGCCGCCTCACGGCCATGCGTGAGCGCGGGGCATTCGTATTCTTCCTCGCCGACACTTGTCACTCCGGCACGCTCACGCGCGGCCCCGCCGAAGTCGACGCCGGCACGACGGCTCGCCATGTGCCGAAGGAGGAGTTATCGAGCATGGAAGAATTGCGTGTGGTGCCGAAGCAACCACGCAGCGCCGATCAACCTCGCCAAGACGTTGCACAAGGTGCGCCGTCGCGCGGCGGTCTGGCCGCGATCTATGCCGTGCCGCCGACGGCCGTCGAACAAGAGCAACCGATGCCGCCCCCCAGCGCCGATCGCACCGCGCCGCGCTACGGCCGCCTCACCTACACGCTTCACCAAGTCCTTGCGCAATCGCAAACTCCGCTGACCTATCGCGAATTGGCCCAGCAAGTCGCCTGGCACTATCGCCGCTGGGACTTCTTGCCGTTTCCGCTCTTAGAAGGAAGCGCCCTCGATCGTGAAGTGCTCGGCAAGCGCGAGTGGCAAGATCGCTCGAAGCTGGTGCTCGCGCGCGACGATGCTGGAACGCTCACGCTCAATCAAGGCTCGGTCCACGGGCTGACCGTCGGCACAATTCTTCGTGTCTTGCCGCCGAGCGGTGCGGGGCAGGGGAGTGCGACTCTCGGAAAAGTCGTCGTGCGGGAAGTGCGACCGTTCACGGCCCGTTGCGACCTCGTAGGCGGCGCAGGCTTCAAATCTGACCTGACGACTTACTGGCCGAATCCGGCCCGTTGCGAAATCGTCGCTCGTGGACAATCGCTCGATGTCGCGCGAGTTCGTATTCGAGCGAGCGGCGCCGTTGCCGCAGCGGCCTCCGCCGCACTGACGCCGACATTGCTGGACCTCACTCGCTCGGAAACGCTCCCCTTCCGTCTGGCCGAAAGCCACGAGACGGCCGACATTTATCTCGACGTCTCGCCGACGGACGTTGCACTTCGCACCGGTAACGCAGGCGACGCCCCAGCTCACATGTACCCAAGGTCCGCGGCCACCGACAAGTTGCCGGAGTCGCTGGTCGCCGATCTACGTCGCTTAGCGAATGCCCGCAATCTGCTCCGCCTTGCCATGCCGGACATTCCGCGCGTAGGGAAGTTCCAACCCGGCGAAGTCGGGCTGGCGATCGACTTGGAACGAGCGACGGTGGCCGACGGTCCGTGGCTCCTGGTCGACGCCGGCGTGCCGCCGCGGCTAACCAAAGGCGATCTCCTCCGCGTGCGGCTGCGCAACGTCGGCGTTTCTCGGATCGATCCGACGGTGCTCTACATCGACAGTTCGTCACAAATCCAAAGTTTGTCCCCGACGTTTCGCGCGGCTCAAGCCGGCGTCTACAATACGATCGCCCCGGAGCAATCGCTGGAGGTCGTCGTGAAGATCAACGACTCGACCGTCGGGCCGGAAGATTTGCTGGTGCTGGCGGTCACACACGTGCCGCCGTTGGCCACGCACTTCGCATTCCTCGAGCAGCCGGGCCTGACGAAGCAAGCCTTGCAGCGTCACCGCGGCGCCGGCGATTCGCCGCTCGATAAACTGCTGGGCGACGCGCTCTCCGGCACCCGCGGTACGCAGTACGCCGAACAGGAAAGGTCGTACGCCGTGCGTCGCATTCCGCTGGAAGTTTATCCCTCAGGTGCGAATCGCAACTCGCAATGATCGTCGCCGTGAAAGCCCGCCGACCATGATTCGAACCACCATTCGCATTTCACGTTTCATTCCGTGGTGCATGGTCGCCGCGACGGCGGTATTTTGCTCGGCCGCCCATGCCGCCGACGAGTCCGACAATCTCCTGGCCGAGCGCGATCGACTCTGGACGCAAGCGCAAGAGCTACGGAACGAGAAAAAATTCGTCGAAGCGGCCGCCGCCGGTCGTGCGATGTTGGACATCGAGCGGAAGGTTTTGGACGCCGACGACGAGAGCCTCCCGTTCTCCATGAGCTGGATGGCCGAAGTATTGGAAGCCGCCGAGCGGTGGGACGACGCCGCCGGGTATCGCGACGAGGCCCTAGCCTGGCACCGCAAATATTACGGCGACGAGCATTGGAGAACGTCCGACGCCGATCAGGCCGTCCGCTATCTCGCGCTGGTCCGCAAGCTCCCGGCCGGCGACCGTACCCGGTTGATCGAAGCTCGGCTGAGTTCGGAAGCGGGAATCACGGCCCGCTTCGAAGGACGCTTCGACGACGCACGACGCGACTTGGAGAAAGCCATTGAAATTCGCCGCCGACTACTAGGCGACAAGCACCGCCTCACGCTGATCCCGCGATATTATTTCGGGCTCATGATCAGCGATCAGGGAGATTTCGCGACGGCCCACGACCTGCTGCAGTCGGTCACTTCCGACGCGCTGGAAGCTTATGGACGGAAGCATCCCCACTACTATTCCGCGGTCGCCGCTCTCGGCTCCAATGCCCATCTCAAGGGAGACTACGACCTCGCCGAGAAGCTGCATCGCGAAGCCATTTCAGGCCGGCGCGAGTTGTTGGGAGAGCACGACGGTGACTACGCGTTCTCGCTAAGTTGCTTGGCACAAGTACGCGAGGCCCGCGGCGATACGGTCGAGGCCGTGCGGCTCTACGAACAAGCGTTGGCCGCGCTGGGCGAAGCGGGCGAGCCGGGCCAACGGCTGATCGTCGCCAACAATTTGGCCGGCGTGCTGGTCGTGACGGGCGATTATGCCCGGGCCGAGCCCCTTTACCGGGAATGCATCAAGCTGGCCGAGCAGGTCTACGGAACCAAGCACTATCAATACGCGAAGATCCTGGGCAACCTTGCGCAGTTGATGAAACACACCGGCGATCTCGCCGAAGCGGAGCGGCTCACGAATCTTTGCGTCGACATTAGCAAGGTGGCCTTCGGCCCGCGACACCCCGGCTACGCGATAGTGCTGAGCAATCTGTCCGAACTTCACTGGATGCAGGGAGACTCGCGAGCCGCGCGCCGCGCGGCGAAGGAGGCCGTCGAGATTCTCGAAGAAACGGTCGGGCCCAAGCATCCGTCGTTGTTGTTGGCCGCCAATAATCTGGCCATGGCCTATTACGACCTCGAGTGGTATCACCTGGCCGAGAAGTCGCAGCGTCAGGTCTTGGAACTCTCGACCGAGGTCCACGGCCCGCGGCATCCCATGACGTTGATGAGCCTCGGCAATCTGGCGAACATAAGTTCGGAATTAGGCCGGCGCGACGAGGCGCAAGAACTGTTTGAACGCTGTCTTAAATTGCGAAAGGAAGCGCTCGGCGAAAGCCATCCCGACTATCACCTGGCTCTGCATAACTTCGCCTGCGAATTGGCCGAGGTGGGCGAGGATGAGCGAGCCGCGTCCCTGTTTCGCGAGGCAATTCGCCGTACTCGCGATCTCGTGGAACAGACGGCCATCGTGCAATCGGAGCGACAGCAACTGGCGATGGCGCAAACCCTGCGCTATCGGCTCGACGTCTACGTTTCGCTGGCCGCTCGCCGTCCGGAGTTTGCCCGCAACGTGTTTGACGAAGTGTTGGCCTGGAAAGGGGCGACGCTGGTTCGGCAGCGCGGGATGCGTTTAGTCGCCGACGACCCGGCGGTCGGCGAACTTTTCAAGCAACTCCAAGAGGCGGCCCGGCAACTCGTGGCCGCGAGCCGCACCTCGCCGGAAGCCGAAGCCGCTCAAGTCGCCTGGCGCGAGCAAGTGGCCAAGCTCACCGCCGAGAAAGAACGGCTCGAACGCGACCTGAGCCGCCTTAGCGGCGAATTCCGGCAAGCCGTTCACGACACGACGCTCGACGAACTCTTGGCCGCGATTCCCGCCGACGCCGTGCTCGTCGATCTGTTGGAATACACGCGGATGATCCCCGCGGAAGTTCGCGAGGAATCGCCGGACTACGAACGTGAATTCGTCGCCTTCGTCGTCCGGCCGACGGCCGAGAAAGCCGACCAAGTGCGCGTGGTTCCGCTCGGACCGGCGGCGCCGATCATCGCGGCCGTCGATACTTGGCGCGAGTCGTTCGGCATGTCGCCCGAAGGAATGCGGGCCGGTGCGGAACTTCGCCAAACTCTCTGGCTACCGCTCGAGGCGGCGCTCGGCGACGCGACGACCGTGCTCATCTCGACCGACGGCGCGCTGGGCCGACTGCCGATCGGCGCCCTCCCCGGGAAAGAGCCCGGCAAATTCTTGCTCGAAGCATATCGACTGGCGACGATCCCCGTGCCGCAGCTTTTACCGGCTTTGATTCACGACGAAGGCAAACGCGAAGTCGAGCACGAATTACTGCTGTTGGGCGACGTCGACTATGAAGCGGCTCCCGACGGCGCGAAATCTCCGTCGACCAAAAAGAAGCGTCCCCTGCGCCCCGGTGAAAAGTCCGGCAATCGCGCTCCTGCGGCGGATGCCGTGTTCAAACCGCTGGCCAACACGGCCGGCGAGATTGCGTCGATCGGTACGCTCTATGGTCGGCTTTATGAGATTGCTCCCGACGATCCGCGCTCGCTCGCACAGGCCGAGGCCACGGAAGCCAACTTCCGCGCGCTCTCCGCGAAGTACCGACATCTGCATTTAGCGACGCACGGATTTTTCGCCGCCGCCGAACACGCGTCGGCTCTCGCAACTTCAGACGAAGAGCAATCGCGTCATCGCGGCGGCCCGATCCGGCGCAATGCGGCCATCGAAGGCTTCAACCCCGGTCTGCTTTCCGGCCTCGCCCTGGCCGGCGCTAATCGCGAACCGACGGACAAGGCTGACGACGGCATTCTCACCTCTCAGGAGATCGCGTTCCTACCGCTCCAAGGGGTCGACACCGTCGTCCTCTCGGCTTGCGATACGGGCCTCGGCGACGTCGCCGGCGGCGAGGGTTTACTCGGAGTGCAGCGGGCTTTTCAAGTCGCCGGAGCCCGCACGACCGTGGCCGGCTATTGGAAGGTCGACGACCTCGTGACGCGGCTGTTGATGGAGCGTTTCTATCTGAATCTTTGGGAAAAGAAGCTATCGCGGCTCGATGCTCTCCGCGAAGCTCAGCTTTATGTGCTGAATCATCCCGAGGCGATTCGCGGCGCCGACGTCGCGGAGGATGAGCCGATTATCCGTACGAGCCCTCGTTTTTGGGCGGCCTTCGGCCTTTCGGGCGACTGGCGATAACCGCGAGTTTGCCCCGCCGGATCGCCCAATTACAATCTGAGCCGAGCCCCGCCTTCGAAGGGGGCCGCCGTATCAGCACGGCGCATCGACAACCAGATCGACTCCATTGGATCGCTCCCTATGGGAAGTTCCCCACCGGCCCTACCGCGCGCAGCTTTCGGCGGCCCGCGGTTGCGAAGATTCGTGCTCTGGTCGTCGCCCGTCGGCGTCGCAGCCTCCCTGATTTACTCCATCGCCGGCGGTGCGATGTTTCGAGCCGACGTGGCCGGCGACCGTGTGAAGACGCAAGTCAAGCAGACGGCCGCCGAATTGCGCGCGGCGGCCGACGATCCGTGGGCCGCGGCCATGCGCGAACGGTTCGCCGTGCCGACGGCCGCACAGTTGAAACAATACCGGACCGAAGCGGCGGCCGCCGTGAAGGCGCTATCGACGCAAGCCGGCGAGCTGGCCGACGGCGCGATCCAACGCAACCGCTACGGCCTCGTCGAACTCACCGCGCTGCTCAAGGCCAAGCAGCCCGACGCGGCCAAGCTCCGCGTGTTGGTCACCGCCTTGCAACAAGTCGCACCGCCGCCGCTGGAGCCGGCGCGCCGCACGGCCGACGCCGCCGTAGCCCGCTGGTTCGCCGCGCTCGAGTGGTCGCCCGAACACACGGCCGGCGCCGAGGCGGACGTTGCGAAACTGATTGTCGTTAAGAAGCACCTCGGCAAGCCGCTCGCGCCGGCCGATGAAGCCGCGGCACGACTCGCATTTCGCCGCCTCGCGCAAACGCGCCTCGCCGACGACCTGCTCGCCGACTATCGTGGGCAACATTCCACGTTTAACTACCGCACGCAACTCTCGGCTGCGTACGTTGAGCAAGAATCGCGGCGGCACTTTTCGATTCCGGTAAGCGTTCGTCAATCGGCCGGCGGCTTTCAAATCGGCGTCCGCGGCACGGCCGACGCCGACGCCTCGGTCGACGTCGTCCTCAACGCCGAACAAGCCGAAGTCCACGTGCATACGACGGCCCTGGGCCGTTTCAGCGTCACGGGCACGAAGAACCGGCTCCGCCTGCAAGCCGCCAACACGCAACACCTCCGGGCCTCGCAACCGCTCTACATCACGGCCGACGGGCTCGTGTCGCCGGGCCCGGCCGTGTGCGATCGCAGCTGCACGGCCCTGTGCTGGGTCGACGCTTGTCTGCGCCTGCCGCTGGTCGAGCGGATCGTGGAACGCGTGGCCGCCCGCGTGGCCGCTAAAAAACTGGCAGAGCAAGATCCGGTGATCGCGAACAAAGTCGAGGAGCAGGCCCGCGCGCGAATCAACGACGAAGCACTCGATATCGGCCATCGGATCAACGGCAAGTTCGGGCGGCTCACGTCCGAGCACTTTCCGGACGACGCCGACAAGCCGCGGCTAACGATCGCCAGCTCCGATGAAGCGATCACTTGGACCGCGCTTTACGCAACCTACGCGGAACTCGGCACATTGAGTCCTCCGCCTGACGCACCTGCAAGGCAATTCGATGTGCTGAGCGTGCTGCACGAGTCGGCCGTCAACAGTTGGGCCGGCCGACTCCGCGGCAAGTTCCTCGACGAAGCGACCTATCTCGCGCTGCTTCGCGAACACGTGAAGATTTTCAGCCCGACGTTCGACGAACTGCCTCCGCTCCGGTCGGCGGTCGTCCTGCGGTTCGCCGATGCCGATCCGATGCAGGTCCGGTTTGAGAAGCAAGGCGTGTTGTTGACGTTCCGTCTCGCCGGCTATGTGCTCAACGGCCGGCCAACTTTCGAGCGGCCGAAGGTCGTCGAAGTCCGCTACCGACTTGCGCCGAGCCCCAAGGGCTTGCAGTTCGTTCGCGAAAAGGAGAACTTCTCCGGCGACAAAAACTGGAACGAAGTCTTGGCCCGTTACCTGCCGCCGACCATCGAACCGGCGCCGAAGTTTCGCAATGCCAGCTTTCAATCAAGGCTGGCATTGCAACACGTAACGCTTGGCGACGGCTGGCTCGTCACCGGCTCGAACCGCATTGAAGAACTGGCCGCTCCTACTATTTCAGAAGCACAGTCGGTCGCGGGAGAAGAGGAATGATCATGCCGCTTCGCATTTTCTCGGCGATCACGCCGGCCGTTGCCATGCTTCTCATAGGCCTGCCGCAAGCCCGCGGCGAAGAACTTACGCCGCTCCTCAAGCGACAATTCGCGAACACGCAGCTTTTGTTCTGCTTCCAGGGTAAAGGTTCCTGCCTGCCGTACGACGCCGGCATTTTGCATGAGGCCTATGCCCGCATACCCGCGTTGCGCGAGAACCGGGTAGTTATCGCGGGCAACAGCAGCGGTTCGATCGCCGCGGCCTTTTTCAGCTGCTACGGATTTACCGACGACAACGTCGCCTATGCCGTCGAGCGGCTGCGCAACGGCGACCGTACCGCTGTGCGCGATATGGAGAACCCGCGCTCGAAGTTCGTCAAAATGCTCCGCGGCCAACGTACGGAAATCGGCCATGAGCACTTGCGCGAATACATGGGCTTCGCGCTCGGCGTGCCCGATTGGAAGAACTACCCGACGATCGAAGCCGTCGCGGCCCGCAGCCAAGCGGTCCCAAGGTTTCCGCTCGTCATCGTCAGTTGCAACAAGGAAGTGTTGGAAGACGCCGACGATGCCGACGGCCGCAGTTCCGCGCGGTTCAAGGAAATCGATCCGGCGACGATGATCGTCTCCTGGCGACCGGAAGTTTACGAGTTCTACAAGAAGCATCCCGAGCGGTTCGCCGCCGACCATCCGCAACTCAAGCTCGGACTCGACCGCCGCATCGGCCGCGCGGTGACGTTCTTCGTCGACCGCTCGATGTACGCGCTCTTGAGTCAATTGCAGCCGGAGGAGCGGCTCGCCGATTTGCGGCTCGTCGAAACGGCGGCCGACGTAGCGCTAGCGATCAAAGCGAGCGTCTCGGAGCCGTCGTACTTCGACCCGGTCCCCGAGCCCGACACGTCGCGCGTCTTGTGCGGAACACAAATCGGCGACCTCGGGAACGTCCGCTCGCGCACCTACTACGGCGGTTACATCATGGCCCTGCCTGCGCAAGACGTCCGCCGCATGTTGCCCGGTATCCGCACGTTCGGCACCGGCTTTCGTCATTTCGACTTGCTCGCACGGTCGGCCGTCGGCGATTGGCTGCTCGCCGACACGGAGCAAGTCGCGCAGCGGTTCGAGTGGTGGGCCGATCTGGAAACTTGCCCCGACGCCGAGTTTGAAAGCCACATGGACCATCGCGATCTGACGGGCGATCAGGAATTCGAGTTCGGCCGGCGCCGGGCCCGCGAATGCTTCGACGCCGATCGAGGTTTGCCGACTTTCGTGGTTCCCCCGGCTTTGGGAAGCCCCGCCAAGAACGCAATTTATCCGGCTTTTGACGCTCCGGAGATGTTCGTAAAGGCGGCCGGCGAAAAACCTTCCGGCAACGCAAAGGCAAAAGGGGGCGGGGCTTCCCCCCAACGGCTAAAATCGGGCCGAGGGCTCGGGCCGCTGATTTTACACGGCGCAGACAGTCGGAAGTGACGCGCCGTCGGGCGGCGGCATCACAGGACAGAACCGAGCCTGCTCCGGTCGCGTATTAGTCGGCAACGGTCGGGCTGATCGCATCCTCGGTGTTTGTCAACGTGGGTCGTCCGATGAACGCGTCGTCTCTCCTTCGTCCCAGCCGCTTTCTGTGCGGCTGCCTCGCGCTGGTTGCGATGTTTGCAACTTCGTCGGCGTTCGCACAGAAGATCCACGCAATCATGGCGATCGACGTTTCTCCGTCCGCGCGCTGGGGGCAGTTCGCTCCGAACCTCGACAAAGATTACACCCGCATCGACTATCTGTTGATGGAGAATGTGCCGTTCGACGATTTGGTCACGGTGCCGGTCTACATGCCGACGGACGACCTTTCGCATCCCGACGAGATCGTGAAGGCGATCGAAGAACTGCAACCGGCGGCCGACGATACGGTGTTCTTCTACTACAGCGGACACGGCGGCCTCGACGACCGCGGCGCGTACTTCGACTTGGCCGGCGGCGACTTGTATCGCGAAGAAGTCCTCGGACTGCTCAAAGCGAAGGGAGCGCGGTTGGTGGTTATGATCACCGACTGCTGCGCCGCGCGCAACGATCGCGAAATTCAAACGCAGCCACGCAATCCCGCGCCCGACGTTCCGGAAACTTGCACGCCGATCTTTAAGTCGCTCTTCCTGGAACCGCGCGGCGTGGTCGACGTCAACTCGTGCGCTCCGAGCGAAAGCGCGTTCTTCCTGCCGCGCACGGAGGACGATTATCAAGGCTCCATCTTTACGACGATGCTCGACAAGTGGATGCGGAAGAATCGCAATCGGCCGGCGTCGTGGGACGAGATGCTCAGCGACGTCGCCCTGCAAACGCATGTCGCCTTCCGCGAAAACTATCCCAAGGGGGTGGCGTTTTCGGCCAAAGGGAACGTCGTGCAGCATCAGCAGAACGTCTACGCCAAGGATTATCCCGGCAAGCCGATTGAGAAAGGTCCGCGGGCCGGCATCGCCGTGAGGGACGACGTTTCGGGCACGCCGCGGATCGTGGAAATCGTCGCCGGCTCGCCGGCCGAGAAGGCTTACGACTTGGCGGCCTCGCGCTATCTGCCGGTTCCCAACGGGGCCCGGATATTGAAGATCAACGGCCTCGCGATTCGCACGTCCGAGGAGTTTACGGCGGCCATGCAAGAGTCGCCGCAGATCCTTCGGTTGACGATCGACGCCGGCCGCGGGGCTCGTGAGCTATTGGTTCGGTTGCGTTACTAGTATTTTTTCCGTCATAGTTCCGTCGTTGCCGCGTGAGGAAAGGTTCCGAGTCGATTTATGCGTCGCCTAATTTGTTTTGTCGTCGCGCTCAGCACCGTTCTAAGTTTGGCCGCCCCGGCCCCGGCCCAAGATGCCGCGACGAAGCCTTCGGCGACCGGGAAGCCGCCGGCCGCGACGAAACCGGCGCCGTCGGGCACAAAGCCGGCTGCAACTCTCGTCGACGACGATTGGGCCGCGGCTTTGGTGAAAGCCGATCCGCTCGCCGCGAAGACGACTGTGACTCTCGCCGACTTGCGCGCGGCGCTGGCCGATCCGCGGCGGGCCGACTCCGTCATCAAGCTGCATTTCGCGCGGGCCGAACTGACCGAAGACGAGCGTGTCGCGTTTCTGCGTGAAGCCCTCGCCGGCACATCGCTCGAAGCTCGCCGGCAAGCGGCCCATGAGTTGGACAGCCGGGGCTTTTTGGGAGCGGTCGTCGCGCGGGAGTTGCTGGCCAAGCTCAAGGGAAAAGCCGCCGCGGAGTACGCGCCGTACGTCGGGGTGCTGGCTCGTTGCCCCGTGGCTTGGAATGATGCGCCGAAGGAGTATGTGCGCGCCGTGTTGGAAGCGCTGTCGTCGTCCGACATGCAAACGGCTGAAGCGGCCCGCAGCCAACTCAAGGTCTGGGGGGCCGACGCGGTGCCCGATTTGCTCGAAGCCCTGAAGAGCGAAGACGCGAAACTTCACCAAGCCGCGGCGACGGGACTGGGCGTCATCGTCGGTCGTCGGGCCGGCCTGCCCGACATCGCCTTTCTGCCGAAAACGCCCGGCCCCGGAGCGACGAAGCCGCTGAAGTCTTCGAGCCCGGCCGAGAGGCCGACCGTGGCCAAGGGCGCACCGGTCGGCGCGATGGCGCAAAAGCACGCCGAGCGGGTCGTCGAAGAAGAGAAACCGGAAATGGTGCGAGTCTATTACGGCACCAATCGCGAACTGGTCGAACGCAGGCCCGACCCGCGGTTTCGACTGTACGGTTTGCCGGTGGTGTTTCTGGTCGTGGCGTACCTGACCTTTCGCACGATTCGCCGCAGCATCACCGAGAAAACTTTTCGCACGGGCTTCCGCGCGGTGTTCGCCACCACCGCATCGCTCGGCGTCACGGTCTTTCTCGCCATGCTCTGGATGCAGGCCATGCGTGAGTCGCTCACCGAGACGAGCGGCGCCGTGTATGGCCCGAAGCGAGAGCAGGGGGGCGGGATGCATTATGGTTACTGCGACGTTTCCATCCCGCCGACGCACAAGGTCGGCCACGTCGAAACGCCGATCTTCACCACGGAAGACGAGAACGAACACGTGGTCCTCAAGCATAACGAGGAACTGGAACAGGCCGCGTTTTACAAGCAGGTGAAAGGTCTACTCGCCCACCTGCCGCCGGACGAACGGAGCTGCTTCGTCTTCGTGCACGGCTATAACGTGTCGTTTGAGAAGGCCGCCAAACGGACGGCGCAGATTCACTTCGATTTGCAGTTCGCCGGCGTGCCGATGTTCTACAGTTGGCCGTCGCGGGCCGCAGTTCGCAGCTATTTTTCGGACCGCAACGAAATCGGCTACAGCGCGGAACACGTTAAAAACTTCTTGCTCGACGCGGCCCGCAAGCTCGACGCCAAACGCATCCACGTAATCGCGCACAGCATGGGGGCCGACGCCGTGAGTCGGGCCATTGTGGCAATGGGAGAGCAAGGGCAGATCTTCGACCAAATCGTGCTGGCCGCGCCGGACGTCGACGCCGACGTGTTCCGCGAACAGATCGCGCCGCGCATGCAGAAGGTCGCCAAGCGGACGACGGTCTACTGCTCGCGCAACGACTGGGCGCTACACGCCTCGTACGCCTTCAACGACAGCGTCCGGCTCGGCGATTCCAGCCGGGGGATCGTCGTCATCGACGGCATGGACACGATCGACGCCTCGGACATCGACACCGACCTGCTCGGCCACTCGTACTACGGCGACTGCCTGACGCTCTTGAGCGACGTACAGTTGCTCATTCAAAAGAATCTACCGCCGATCGACCGCCGACTCTCGCAACGGACGCTGGAGAAGGCGATGTACTGGACTTTCGGCAAAGAAGCGGCCGCCGACGCCGGCAGCCCGCGCACGACGGCCGAACCGCCGGCGCTGAAATAGGCGCGGCGGTGGGTGCGGACGCGGATGCGCGGGCCTACTTGGTTTCCGGCAGCGGGCCGCGCAGCGTGCCGAGCGGTTCGTCGCCCGATTGCGAAACTTGGCCGTCTTTGTCGGCCAGCCGACCGATGCGGGCATCCAGGGCGCGAGCCAACTTCTCCGCGCAGTCGTCGATCGCCGCGTCCAACGTATCGGCGTCGGCGC
>JAFLCO010000129.1 GCA_017303535.1 Planctomycetota bacterium | reverse complement strand
GAGTCCGGGATACCCGGTTTCATGCCGGGAGCGGAGCGTCAGTAGCGGCTCAAGCTTCGGCGGATCGGTCGGCAATCGCTGCTGTGGGGCGCTGAGGTGCGACGGTTTAACGTTGGCAACCGGATCGCCGCGTTCTTTGCCGCCCGGGCGGACGAGCGTCGCTTGATAGGAAGCCGGCAAAAACGCGCTGCCGTGACTGTTGCCGCCGAAT
The DNA here is from genome assembly GCA_017303535.1 of Planctomycetota bacterium. GTDB lineage: Bacteria > Planctomycetota > Planctomycetia > Pirellulales > PNKZ01 > PNKZ01. The sequence continues at coordinate 15,171 of JAFLCO010000129.1, read as the reverse complement.
CGATTCAGAGGATTCATGGCGATAAAGCCCGGCAGATTCTCCGTCTCGGCGCCGAGGCCGTAGAGCACCCAAGCGCCAATCGAAGGGCGAGCCCGCAGCGCGTTGCCCGTATGAAACATGGGCACGGCCGTTTCATGGGCCTGGGCGTCGGTGTGCATGGCGGTAAGCACGCACAACTCGTCGGCTTTCGTAAGCACGAGTCGATCGCGGGCTTTGTCGCGACGCCACGCCAGAACTTCGAAGCGCGCCACACCGAAGGCCCAGCGTCGAAAGTCTCCGTGGCCTTGGAAAGTGTCGAACTTTTGCTTCAGCACCAGCGAAATATCTTGCATGATTTCCGCCGCATCGTCTCGCGTCGATACGAGCCTTCACACGTAGGCCCGCAACGCCGCGTCACTGGCGGTAAATCGCCGCAGGAAAGTCTCATGACGGTCGTCGAGTGCTTCAGCCATGCCTATACACTCCGCCGGCCACGAGAATTGGACACCCAAATAATGGGTGCGCCGCCAAATTCCCTGCAAAGGTCGTGCTTGTCGCCCGCTTACGCACGCCGCGCGTTCGCGGGCAAGCTGCCGAGATGATGGGCAAGGCGAGACGCCGTTTGAGGCAAACCACGTCCGACTTGGAAACTCGATCGCTCAGTACCGTTTCGTCATCGGCCCATGTTGCACGCGAGGGTCGACCGGCATCGTCGCGGCAGGCGGCGCTTGCCAACCTTGTGGCGGCTGGTAACTCGGCGCGCCGTAGTTCGTCGGGCCGTTCTGCGGCAGCGCTTGCTGCGGATACGGCGACGGCCGCGGCCAGCCGTACGTCGGCGGCGGGACGGCGTTTTGCTGCCCGTAGTACTGCGGTTGCTGGTAAGGCTGCGGCGGAGCTTGATACTGCGGTTGCTGATACTGCGGCGGCCCGTAATACGGCTGCTGCTGTTGAAACTGCTGATACACCTGCGGCCCGTAACCGGAGCTATACGCCGGCGTTCCTCGCTGTTGGCTGTTGTTGACGAACCCGTTGTTCGCAACGGCGCCATTGTTCGCAACGCCGCCGCTGTTGATCGGCTGACCAGTATTAATCGGTTGCCCGTTCGAAGTCGCCGCTCCGTTCTGCCCCGCCGTCTTCGCTCCCGGCACGTTGTACCAACTCGGTGCTCCGGTCCCCGTCGGCCGGGCTAGCACGTTTTCCGGCAGCTTGATGTTGCCGGTTTTATCTTCGACCTTCTGCACGATGGTCGAGGCCGCGGCGTGCCATCGTTCGGCTTCCGGCGAAACCGTAGCCCAGATCGGATCGTTGAACACCAGCACGCTCAGCAGCGCAAGCTTTCCGTAGCACGAAATGTTAGCCCACAAGCTCGAACTCCACAGCTTCATCGCCGTGCCGGACGAACTCTTCAGCGCCACGCGACCGCCGGTCATCTTCACGCTCCAGATCTCGTCGAGGATCAGGTGCGAGAAGAATCCGAGTAGCACCGCACAGGCCTTATACGCTCTCAGACGGAAGTCGCCGGTGACGCAAAGCAGAAACGCCGCCTCGCCGGCGATCAGCGCCGCCGGGATGCTGTGAAACATCCCGCGGTGCACCGTGTATTTTTTCAACAACGTCCCGAGGCCGAACCTCACGACGACGTAGATCACCGCGCCGGCCAGAATGATCGCTTCGTTCGGCCAACCGAAACCCTCCCATCTCGGCACAAGCATCGCGGGCACACAAGCCGCGGCAAACGCCAAGCTCTCGCGCAGCGGGACGCCCGAGTCGCTGTCGAGGTCCGGCAGCATGCCGCTGACGCTGCAGAGCGCACCGGCCAACAAGCAGGTGGGCGCAGGCATGTCGAAGTGGCGATAAGCCACGGCGGCATACCCGACCCCCAGCGTCGTGCTGACGGTGATGTGCGTCTTGAAATCGGCCACGCGCGCGTACTCCATGCGCCTGCCGCAAAGCTTCCCGCATTTGCATCGGGCAGGGGGGCGCGGCGGGAACTGTACAAAAATCAGCCCACCGCGACGAGCCCGCCTGCCGTCAGGAGGCTGTGGGCGGTGGGCAGGAGGCAGTGTCCGGCCGTCCCTCAACGCAGGTCTCGCCGTGTCCGACCGGACTAAGGGATCCGCGAAAAGGAGCGATTGTTCTGTCCCACTGCCCACTGCCGACCGCCGACTGCCCGCCATGCCGGCACGCAACTGCTCTACGCCCAAACCCGAGCGTCGACCTATACTTGCCGAAAGCGCGACGGCCCGCGATCTTCTCGGCGATCTCCGCCGTAGAACGTCGTATGCCGGCAACCTCGCCCCGGCTCGCGCTCCCGTGAAAGCTCCGCCATGCAGAACTACGACATCGCCATGATCGCGCTCCTCGGCTTCACCACGCTGATGGGCTTTGCGCGAGGGTTCGCTCGGCAACTCGCCGGCATCCTTTCGCTGGTGTTGAGCTACTTCGCGGCGCTTCGTTTCTCGGATGCATTAGCCCCGCACCTCAACGCCGATCCGAAGTACGCCAAGTATTTGGCGATGCTCATCCTCTACTGCGGCACGGCCTTCGTCGTCTGGATGGTCTTCCGCTTCGTCTCCGGCGGCATCGATCAGATTCGCCTCCGCGAATTCGATCGCCAAGTCGGCGGCCTGCTCGGCTTCGGCAAAGGCGTATTACTCTGCACGGTCGTCACGTTCTTCGCCGTCACGCTCAGCGCCGATTCCCGCGCCGCTGTGCTGAAGAGCAAGTCGGGCTACTACATCTCCGACTTCCTGAACAAAGCCAAACCGATCATGCCGCCGCAGTTGTCGGAATATCTCAAGCCGTATCTCGACAGGCTGGAAAAAGGGCTCGACCCCAATCAAGCGGTCGAACATCCGACGCTCCCCAAGCTGCCGTCGATGCCGAACATTCAAAACGGACTGCCGGCCGGCGTTTCGACCGAACAGCAAATGCAGCAGCTACAACAACTGCAAAACCAACTCCCGCAAAGTTGGCGGCAACAGCTTCCGCAAAACGGCGGCTACCCGACCAATCAACCCGGTTACGGCCAACCGACCTACGGTCCCTCTGGCTACAACCCGCCGGCGATCGGCGGCGGCTATCAAACCGGTTATGGCCTGCAAAACCCCGGCCCCTACGCGCCGCCGCCAAACGCACAACCCGGCGGCTACTCCAGCGGCTTCGGCAGCTAAGACGGCGACGGACGGGTTGTCGAAAAATCGACGTAAGTACCAATTCACTTGCGCGACTTACGTCGAAAGCGCAACTCAGTTGCAATTGCGAGTGCGTGCAATTTTTCAGATTAGCACGCACCTTTAATTCCTAAGTATGTCGTGCGTGCAAAAGTTCAAAGTTGCACGCACCCCCCGAAGTTTGCACGCAGCGCGCGTCGACGTAAGTCCCAATTGTGTTGCGCGACTTACGTCGATCCTTAGACCGCGTCGAAACGTCCCTTCTCCCTCTTGAGGGAGAAGGTGCCGCGAAGCGGCGGATGAGGGGGCAGAACTTTTAACCAAACGCCGTAAATCAAGTCAGCGCAACGACTCCGGTCGCTGACGCTCCCGGCTCGCTGTCCGGGCCTACAAAAAACACCAAATTGTCAAAGAACCAACCCCGTATTATCTCTATTCCGGACGTCGGTTCAAATGCGTTTTTGGCCGGCCAAAAAGTTCCTTGACATTGAGCCGTTGACCAGCGGAGAGCCGTCGACGAACCGCCGTTATCCGGCCGCCGGCGATTTCGCTCCGCCCGCGGCGGCGACCACCGAGCGGTAGCTTTTCTCGATCAGTTGCGTGATCCGGGCCAGGCTCTCCTCCGGCGGCAGGTCGGCCGCTTCGATTTGTTCCGTCTCCGCGGCCAAGGCGTCGTCTTGCAGCGCTTGGGCAAACCATTGCGAGACGTCGTGTCGCTTGAGATGAAACTTCCACGTCTCCGGGTCCACTCCTTCGGCCATCTGTTGGAAGATGTTGAGGTTTTGGGCCCGCAGCTTGAGCCGATTCTCCGGCCCACGAAACACGAAGACGTCGTCGCCGGTGAGATCCCCTTCCAAACGCCGGCGGATGCGGCGCAGGCGATCGCTGCGCGTCGGCGTCGGACGCACCGCGGCCAGCGAGCGCTCGCCGGGCGCGAAGACGAGCACCTCGCCGGGACGCAACGGTTCGCGCTCGCCGGCGGCTTGCGGCATGTCCATATCCGCACAGAAATCGTCGATCACCGCGTGCGGCTCCGGACCGACCGCCAGCACCTTGCGAACTTGCGCGAGGACGGCGGGCGAAACATCGCTCGGCTTCACGGCCGCGAGGATCAAGCGATCGAGCTTCGCCGGATCGCCCGCGGTCGCCGCTCCGTCACCTGTTTTCGAGTTTGCTTGCAGCGCCGCAGCGTTCCAATCGCGCGGGAACAGTTGTTGCGCCTCGTCGACCAAGATCCAATGCGGACGCCCCGTGGCGACGCGAAACTCCAGCAGCCGCGCGAGCAACTTGTGGAAAAACGCCGGGCGCTCGTCGGCGGGCAAGCCCGAGAGGTTGACGACCAGATTGCTCCGTGGGTTCTTCAGCACCTGCGAGGCTTCATCGATCGTCGGGACGGCGTCGTGTTTGGATTCGCCCGGCTGCGCCGTCCCTTGGCCGAGCACCACGCCGCCGACGACCGTCGCTCCGGCCGCTTGCGCGAAGTCTCCTTCTGGATCGATCATGCAGTATTGGTAACCGTGGTCGCCGAGCCGCTCCGCCAGACCGGACGCGATGCTCGACTTGCCGGAGCCTTTCGGGCCCGCGATGAGCAGCGTGTTGTCAAACGGGTTCAGTCGAATGTCTTCGCCGACTTGAGCGACGGTCTGCAGCGTGGGAACCGGTCGACCGTTACGCCGCGTGCCGAGCAAAATCTGATGCCGCAGCGCTCGACCGTCGAACTGCGCGAGATCGTCGGCGAGCATGTGGTCAATCAACTCCGCAACGCCGGCGCCGTGGTCGCGCGTGAGCGTGAGATCGGCCCGATCTTTGAGCGCGGGCAGCGCATTGGAAACGGCCGCGGAGAATTCGCACAGATTCAAAAAGGCGTGATCGTTTTCGGCGTCTCCGACTCCGACGACTTCGTGCGGCGACAGGCCCAAGCGTTCGAGCGCCGCGGTGAGTCCGGTCGCCTTGTTTACGGCGGCCGGCAAGATCATCACGGCGCCTTTGTTGAAAATGACGTGCATTTCCAACCCCAGGTCGCGGATGACGTTGAGCACCGTGTTTTCATGCGGCTCCCAGGTAGCGACGATGCAGCCGCCGACGGAGATCGGTCCGACGCCGCGCCGTTTCAACTCTTCGACGAATCCGGCCGGCGGCGGTTCGCCGAGCAGCGTCGTTTGCCCGTCGCTTGGCCGATAGAGCTGTGCGCCGTTTTCCGAAACGACCCATTCGAACAAGTCGAGCCGCGGACAAACGACTTTCAATTCCGCCAACTCGCGGCCGGTGACGAGAATCAGCGTGCGGCCCGAGGCACGCAGCTTTTCCAAGGCCGCAATGGTCGGCTCGTCGACGCCGCTATCGTGGGCGATCGTTCCGTCGTAATCTGTGGCAAGTGCTCGATAGCGCATGGCCGTTTAGCCGCGTCGCTTGCCGACGCGTTCCTCCTGTTGCTGATCTCAGGTGCGTCTTACGCTTCCACCGCGCGCGGCAATTCATCCGCGGGGAAAACGCTAAGTTCCGGGTTCTCCGGCGGCTTCGCGGCGGGCGTCTGCACGTGCGCGTCGTCCCACATCCGTACGCCGCCGATATAGGCGTTGAAGTTGCTGCCGAGCCGGCAGCCCTCGGGAAGTTCCTTGAGTTTCTTGGAGTTGCCGCCGCCGAGCACGACGTAATCGGCGAAGAAGGCTTGTTTCCACACCATCGCGGCGTCGAACACCGCACGCCGCCAGCGCTTCTCGCCGTGCAGTTCGAGGCCTTTCTTACTCAGGTAATGCTCGAAGGTTTCGCCTCGATGAAATTTTAAGTGTCCGAGCGATAGGGGAACGATGGCGCGGTCGTGCACAAACGCGGTCCCCATGCTGGTGCCGAGCCCTAGATAGAGCATCTTCCCTCCCTCGTAGCTGCCGAGCGCCTGCATACAGGCGTCGTTCATCACTTTGACCGGTTTGCCGAAGGCCATCCCGAAATCGAAGCCGACCCAACCGTCGCCTAAGTTGAACGGTTCGGTCTTCGGGGCGTTGTGCAGGATCTCGCCCGGGAAACCGATCGAGACGCGCTCGAAGTCCCAATCGCCCGCCGCTTCTTTCATCCCCTCGACCAACAGCTTCGGCGTGAGTTCTTTGCCGGAGGGAAACTTTGTTTTCTCCTGCGATTGCGTTTTCCAAAGCTTGACGTTGGTACCGCCGATGTCGACGACGAGGACGTTCATAAATGGGTTCGGGGTTCGAGGTTCGCGGTTCAGGGTTTAGGCGGGCCGCGGCGCTCAGGGATCAATTGCACGCGGTGTGCCGGATCATCTGTCGGTGACCTGCGAATTTCTTCAGCCTTGCAATATCTCTACGCCGGCCGACGTTCGACCGCGTGGAAGAGGTTTGGCTCAGAGGCTTTGCCGGCGGCGGCTAGGCGATGCTTGGTCGGCGAACGATCAGGGGTGGGCGAAGCCTGCTAAAAGCGTGGTTTCGCGCAGGCCGCGCGAAAGCGATGCCGCGACCTCGCGGGAACGGGCATATCAATTGCTTAGTCAAGCGATCGCGGAGCGGCGGCGCCGCGAGCACGTTGCAGGGTCGGCCTGAAGAGGCCGCATGCGAACGAGCGTGCGACGTCGCCGCCCCCATCATTTCTTCCGTCGACATAGGGTCGGCGAATCACGTCTAACGGTCGTTTTTGTTTGCACGAGGAGACAACGTATGAACTTCACCCGCTACTTGCTGAGCCTGGCCGCCGCGTTGGCGCTGGCCGCTCCGAGCTTTGCCGCCGACGAACCGGCGAAAGCCACTCAAGCCGCCGCCCCCGGCGCTCCGGCCCACACGCCCGGCATGATCCATCGCTACAGCGATCTCAAGGGCTTCAACGTCGAGAACACTAACGGCGATAATTTGGGCGAGATCGTCGACGTCGTTTACGACCAGCAGAGCGGCAAAGTCCGCTATGCCGCCGTTTCGTTCGGCGGATTCCTCGGCGTGGGCGATAAGCTCTTCGCCGTGCCTTGGAGCGCCCTGAAGCATCAAAACGACACCGTCAACAACAAGCACCGCATCGTGATGAACGCCGATAAGGCGTCGCTCGAAAAGGCGCCCGGCTTCGACGCCGACAACTGGCCGAACATCGCCGACGCCGCTTGGTCGGCCGAAGTCGACAAGTTTTACGGCGACGCTCACGGCATTAAGCAAGACGCCGGCGCAGGCCCCGGCTATCGCTTGAGCAAGATCGTCGGCATGGACGTTCGTAACGACGCCGCCGAAAACCTCGGCGAAATCCACGACGCCGTGATCGATATCGACGCCGCGCAGATCCGCTACTTCGCCGTTTCGTTCGGCGGGTTCCTCGGCGTGGGCGATAAGCTCTTTGCCGTGCCGTTCAACCAAGTGCGCGTGGCCCACGATGCGGAAGGAAACGACTACCACATGGTGATGAGCGCCGATAAGGCGACGCTGGAAAAGGCGCCGAGCTTCGACAAGTCGCATTGGCCGAACATGGCCGATCCGAACTGGGACCGCGAAGTTCGCGACTTCTACGGCAACCGCGCCGCGGCGCAGAAGTAACGAATCGACGAAGCGAAAGTCCCGGGTGACTAAAACGCCTTCGGCAGCGACAAGTTCGCTGCCGAAGGCGTCGTTTTATTTAGCCCCGGAGCTTGCCTCCGGGCTCTTCGACGCCGATTGCCGATCGACGTGCAGAATCCCGGAGACAAGCTCCGGGGCTAAGTCGAAGCACCGAAGAGCATCCACTTCCGCGTTCAAATCCGGATCGCGACGCTCGTCTCAAATCGAGCCGGCGACCGGTGGTCGCTCATCGACCGGCGGTTGATTGGCCATGATCGGAACGAAATTCTGTACGGGCTAAGAATGCGCATTTCCCGGCGAAAACCGTGTTTTCGAGGGTCCGGTCGTAACGGATTTTCCGTTTCGGCATGACCTTTGCTTTCATCCGGCATCCAACAGGATGAGCCGACTTTGGAGTCGGCCCCTTAGCTGGAAAGGAAATACATCATGGTCACGCACATCGAACGCCCGATCACCGAACGCCGCTCGCAAGATCCGTCGCCCGCCGAGATTCAACGCCGGGCCGCCGCGATTCGCCGCAACTGGAGCAACGACGAACGTCAATGGCGTTCGCAACTCGCGTCGCTCTATCAATTGCGCTTGCTGGGCTGCAGCTCGACGTCGGCCGCTTAGCAAGTCTTGCGACGGTGCTCCGTCGGCGCGAGTTTAGCGCCCGACGGAATGCAGAAGTCGGCGACCGGCGGCTGCAATGAGTTAGCGCTGTTGTTCGCTGCGCACGCCGTCGCGGGCTTTCAAGAAGTTCGGCCCCGCAAGGGTCGCCTTCTTCTCTTCGCTCGGCGGGATTGCGCCGACGAAGAACTCCGTGATGGCGTCGATCACACGCTGCTGCTCGTCGTCGCGCAATTCGGGGAAGATCGGCAGGGCCACGGTTTCCGCGGCCGCCGCTTCGGTGTACGGCAGTGAGCCTGCGCCGTAGCCCAAGTAGCTGTAGCACTCTTGCTGGTGCAGCGGTACGGGGTAGTAAACCTCGGTGCCGATTTTGCGATCGGCCAAGAAGGCCCGCAGTGCGTCGCGCTTGCCGCCTGCCACATGCACGACGTATTGATTCCACACGTGCTTCCGATCGCCGCGAACAGTCGGCAACCGCATGAACTGCGACAGGCCGCGCTTCGTGAACTCTTGCGTGTAGCGTTCGGCCCGCGTGCGACGGGCTTTTGTCCAGCGCTCCAAGTGCGGCAGCTTCACGTTCAGCACCGCGGCTTGCAGTGAATCGAGCCGGCTATTGATGCCGACGAGCTTGTGATAGTAGCGCGGCTGCATGCCGTGGCCGCGCAACAGCCGGAGCTTGTCGGCGAGCTTGTCGTCGTTGGTCGTGAGCATTCCGGCGTCGCCGTAGGCTCCGAGATTTTTGGTCGGGTAGTAGCTGAAACAGCCGATGTCGCCGATCGCGCCGGCCTGCTTGCCGCGGTATCCGGCGCCGATCGCTTGGCAGGCGTCTTCGATCACGGCCAAGCCGTGCAGCCGGGCCATGTCGACGATCGGTTGCATGTCGGCACATTGGCCGTAGAGGTGAACGGGGATGATCGCGCGGGTCATCGACGTAACGCGCCGCGAGACTTGCGACACGTCGAGGTTGCACGTATCCGGCTCAATATCCACGAACACCGGCGTCGCGCCCAAGCGCGTAACCGCCGAAGCCGTGGCGAAGAACGTATAGCTCGGGCAGATCACTTCGTCGCCCGGGCCGATATCATAGGCCATCAGCGCGAGCAGCAGTGCATCACTGCCCGAAGCGCAGGCGACGGCGTGCTTCGCGCCGGTCAGCCGCTGCATCGTGGCTTCCAACTGCACGACGTCCGGACCCAGCACAAACTTGCCCGAGTCGCAAACGGCCACGAGCGCCGCACTGATTTCCGCAGCCAACTCCGCATGTTGCCGCGAAATATCAAACAGCGGAACCGCTTGGATAGGCGAAGCGGGCACCGGAGCGGGAGCGGCGGACGTATCAGAACCGGCGGCGCGATCGGCGGAACTCATCGTTTATTGACCCAACTGCAAGAACGCTGCTCAACGAAGCGGCGGCGCGCGGGCTGCCGTAAATCCCCGACTTCCTCAAGCGGGGCGAACTTTAGAACTCAGCCGGCGGGGGGTCAAGACGAGGTGACGCAGTCGGTGTCGTAGCGAGAGTGCTGCTACTGCCGGCAGGAGCGGAGGCCCAACGGGCCGACATTCCTCAGCCCAGGGCAACGCCCTGGGTTCGCCGTAGAAATGATTTGATCAAAGCCCTGAAGGGGTGAAATCCGACGTATCGATTCGCGATCCATGCTCGAAACACGCCCCTACAGGGCGTGACATCACCTTAACGATTCCAATCCCAGGGCGTTGCCCTGGGCTGAGGAATCGCCGCCCCGTTGGGGCTTCGGAAGAAATCGGTTAATCAATCTTGCGGCGGCACGAAGAATTCCATGTGCCGCCCCATCCACCAGATAAAAAGTGCGGTGGCAATCAGCAGAATGGTCAACGCACGGAAGTTTCTCTCTGATTTGATCATCACATCGGCGACCAGCCGCGTTGTGGCTCTTGGTGAATCGTCGGCGTGGCCCGCTTTTGCAAGGCGTCAATTTCCGCTTGCGATTTCGCGACGGCATCGGGGGTCGTCAGCGCTTCGATCCGAATATCGAACCGGCGGGTTTCGCCTGGTTGCAGCACCGCTACACGGCCTTGAGACTTTTCGAAGCTCTTCACGTGCGGCAGGTTGATGCACGGTTCCAGGCCGGTCACGTAGCCGTCGGCGGCCGGGAGCGGATTCTTCCACAACGTGAAGAGCGGAAATTGTCGCCGGTCGAACGACACTGCCAGGCCTTGCTTGTCGCCGGGGGCCGCGAGCATGGTTTTCGTCCAGCCGTCGTCGCCGGCCAAGAGTTCGAAGAAGTGCACCATCTCCGGCGCGTGAGCCGCGGGCGGGTACTTGCTCCACGTCGGAATGTCGCGGGCCGCAGCGGCGTCTTTCGGCACCAAGGTTTGTACGGCCGCCGCGAAGCGCGAGCCCGGCACCGCCAGCGGGGCGCCTTGATTGATGTGATAGAGCAGTTCCAGTTCGCCGGGGGCCGACGACAGATTCGTGATCTCGTCGGTCACCGTGAACGACGGGCTGCCGAGCGTCGCGCGAAGCGTCGATTTCAACCGCAGCTTGTTCGAAAACATTCGGGCTTCGTCGACGATGCCGACCACCTCGAGTTCACGCGTCGCCGGATCAACCGACACTTCCACATAATGAGCCGGCAAGTTCGCGATCCGGCCGTGGAGCGGATGGATGAGTTTCCCGGCGTCGTTCCACTCCGGAGCGCCACAGTACTCCAAGCCGCAGCGGACGAGGAATTCATCGAACCCGGAAAGCCAGCCGATGCCCGAGGCCTCGTCCTGCGGAACGTACCGCGGATGCACAGGCCCATGCACCGGCGATTGCCAGCCCAATTGCACATCACCACAACTGGCCCGATGAATCCCCATCCCGCGCGTCGGCACGACGGCGAGCTTTAGCGCGCCGTTGTCGATCTCGACGACATCGACGCCGTCGCGCACCCCGCCGCGCAGCGTTCGTTTACGAATCGAAAACGGTACGAGGTCTCGATCGACGTCGGCCGGTCCAAGATTGCAGGAAGAAACGTAAGCGTCGCGGTCGACGTCGGTTAGCGTCCAAGTTTTCTTTTGCGTCATGCGGATGCGAACTCTCGAAACGCGCCGCGCAAGCGCGGCGGTTAAACATTAAGGAATAAATCGGCTCTATTTCGTCGCCGCTTGTTCGCTCGTTTCCAGAAGCTGTTGGATCGTACGTTCCAGCATTTGCGCATTGGCCTCGCCGCTGCCGACGCGGATCATGCGGATCGCGCCGTCGCGGTCGATGAGCACGGCTTGCGGGATGCCGGTCACCAAGTACTTGGCCGAAAGTTCATTGTCGGGCATCACGGCGATGCGATGCTTCAACTCGTGATGCTTCACGAACTCGGTCGTCGCTTTGTCTTCGTCGGCCTTGGAGATGCCTTCTTGCGGCTTGCCTCGTTTCGCTTCGGCATCCCAGCCGTACTGGTAGTGCCGCGTGACGCCGATGATCACCAAACCTTTGTCGCCATACTTATCGTGCCACTCGCGCAGATGCGGGAACGTCGCGATGCACGGCCCGCACCAAACGGCCCAGAAGTCCAAGAGCACGACCTTGCCGCGCAGTTCCTCCGGCTTGAGCGGCGACCCGTTGAGCCAAGTCGCTTCGAGAATCGGAAAATACGGCTGACCGACGAGCGCACGCCGTTTGATCTCGCCGGCCAGACGACTGCGGATGCCTCCCAGATCGCGCAGCGGCCCGACCACCGCGTTTTGAATATCGGCATCGTCCGACTTCAACGTTTTCAGCCGATCTTGCCACGACGCGGCCAGCTTTTCGGCTTCATCGAGCTTATCGGTCTGCATCAGGACCTGCGTTTTCTGCGTCGCCGCATCGGCCGCCAAGGCTACAAAACGGGCCGACGTCTTCGACATTTCCCAGCGCGAGTTCAAGTATTCGTAATAAGCGTCGACCGCAGCGACTCGCTCCGGCCCGAAACCGGCGAGCTGCAACTGCAACCGCTTCAGTTCGCCGACCGCGACGATCGTGTCGAGGTCCGGCGTTTTACTCTTCTCAAGCTCGGCCAGTTCGTCGCCGAGCAGCTTCGTTGCCTCGTCCCTGCGTTCGGCCGCCGCCATAAGCCGTACTTGCGCTTGGCGGAGCGTCGACGTGACTTCGGCGAGCTTGTCGTTCTTTGCCGAAGCTTCGCGCATCTGTTTCACGAGCTTCTCGATCGCCGGCAGCGTCTCGCCGGCCCGCTTGCCGCGAATGGCCGTTTCCGTCAGCGACGTGACGAGATTGCGAAAGTTGGCCGCCGCGTTGGGGTTGGTCGTGACCTGCGGCGCAAGCTTCTCGACGTAGATCGTCAGATGTTCGGCGGCCTTGTCGTACTTTTGGGCCCTTTGGTAGGCGAAGGCCAGCGATTGCCGCATTTGCTCGAGCGACGGATTATTCGGCACCGCTTTCAGGGCCGCATTAAACGCCGCTTCCGCTTCGTCCGGCTTGCCGTTGAAACCGTACGCGGAGATCAGCACGGTGTGCGAGGCGAGATCGCCGGCACGGTCGGCGATCGCCGCCTTCGCTTCACGAATCGCGTCGTCATATTTGCGCAGCCGTTGGTAGGCCATGGCCAAACCGGCGTGCTCTTGCAACTTCTCTTTCTCGGCGCGGGCGACGACCTTTTCTAACTGAGCCCGATACGCTTCGTCGGCCTTGCGATAAGCGGTAGCGTCGCGACCGGCCTGGGAGATCGCGGCGTTGTACTCCGCGTTGAGCTTGGCGATTTCGGCGGCGAAATTCAGCGGGGCCTCGTCCTTGGGCTCGTCGGCCGCGGCAAGCCCGACGAACGAGAACAGAGCGATGAGGCAAAGCGGCGACAGGCGTGACATGGCGACGGCTCCAAATGTTGGCCGCGGGGGCGAGGGGCGACGCGGGCGGCATCCCGGCAACATAATGCGCCCGGCGGTCGGCGACAATCATCCGCGTGTCGCGCCGTCGGCGCGACGGCGATGAAACGGCCGCCCGAGAGTGCGGGCCCGCTCTCGGAAGCCGGGATTTCGCCGCTATACTGTCAGGCATGTCCTCCGACCTCGTCTTTGTTTACGGCACCCTTAAACGCGGCCAGCGAAATCACCACTTCTTGGCCGCGGCCGAATATCTCGGCACGGCGTTTACCGAGCCCAAGTACCGGATAATCGATTGCGGGCCGTATCCCGCGCTGTTGGAGCATCCGCCGGAGGAGCCGCTGGCGATCGCCGGCGAAGTGTATCGAGTCGACGGCGCGACGCTGGCCGAACTCGATCAACTCGAAGACGAAGGCCGGCTCTACCGTCGGGCCGTGATCGAGGTGTTGATGATCGACGGCGGCGCCTGCTCGCAGGACCCGCAAACGCTCCAGGTCTGGACCTACTTCTGGAGCGGGGCGCCGGCGGCGTTTCCGTTGGTGCCCGGCTCCACGTGGCGCGAGGCCGTGCTCAGCCCGCCGACGCCGAGAGGTCGCGCGGCAAACGCCGATGACGAGTAAGCACCTCGTCGATTTTCTGTGCTCGGTAATCAAAGATGCGATCGAGCGTGCGACGGACGAAGAGCAACCGTGCGAGCGAGCCGAGGACCCCGAAGCGAATGCGGTACCGCACGACGTCGGTCATCTCGGTCGCAACGGCGACGCCCGCTTCGTCCGTAATCGGCTTAAACGTATGCGTGTGATGCCACAACGCGTAGGGGCCGCGCAGCTGCCGGTCGACGAAACTTCGGGGCGGATCGTAGCTTTCAATTTCGGTGCGCCAACCGAACGGCACGCCGAAAAGTTGTAGACGGTACTCGATGAGCGCGCCGGGGCGCATTTCGATCGCGCCTTCCGTCAGCACGCGAAACTTGAGAAACGGCGGCGTAATCGCCTCCAAATTGCGAGCGTCCGCAAAGAACTCGAATACTTCCTCGGGCGGGAGGGGCAATGTCTGAACGCGGCGAAGTTCAAATTCTCGGGACATAAACAGCGGGTGCCGGCAACGCTCGTTCGGCTTGAGTCGATTGGAGGGGCTTTCTACAATTCGCCCGCATTTCGGGCCGCCGCGTTTAGATGGTGACGTCTAAACGGCACAGGATTCTAGCCGGCGGCGGCAATTCGACGACCGGGGAGCGAATCATGGACGGGGCGACGCGAACTTACATTGAAACCCGCGGGTTTCATCTCCGCGGATTCGTCGGCGGGGCGCTGGTCGGCTGCTGTGGCGCCGCGGCCATGTTGAGCGCTCCGCTCATGCCGCTTAGCGCGACATGGCAGACGGTCGCGTCGTCGCTTGGTTGGGGGGCATTTGTCGTCGGCTGCGGGCTGCGCTTCTGGTCGACGCTCTTCGTCGGCGGACGCAAAGTCGGCGGCCGGCGCGAAGCGGCGCTGACGACCGTGGGGCCGTATTCGATTTGCCGAAACCCGCTGTACGTCGGGTCGCTCTTGATTGGCCTCGCCTTCGCGCTGTGGCTGACGAGCGCGACGGTCCTGCTGGCGGTCGCTCTGGCTGCACTGCACTACGCGCTGGTCACCGTGCCGGAAGAAGAAGCGTACTTGCGGCGCGAAGTCGGTGCGGCGACGTTCGACGACTATTGCCGCCGCACGCCGCGCTTCCTGCCGAACTTCGCGGGCTATGAAAGTCCGGCCGAAGCGACGTTCTACGCCAAGGCGCTGCGAAACGAAGCCCGGCGCTCGGCCCGACTGCTCGCGGCCGGATTACTCACGGCCGTCGTCGGCGCACTGCGGCACACCGATATGTGGCCACAGTGGCTGACGCTCCCTTAGTCTTTCCTGGCACCTGGCCCCTGCCGACTGCCGCCTATTTGTTCAGCCACCCGCCGGCCATCATCCAATCTTTCAGTCGGCCGGTCCATGTGTTGAGCACGGCGTCGTCGCTGGCCAGGCCCACGCCGTGGCGGCCGCGTTGAT
>JAFLCO010000128.1 GCA_017303535.1 Planctomycetota bacterium | reverse complement strand
CGACCACCGAGCCGAGCTTTTCATTCGCCGCTTCCATGAGGGCGAACCGCATGTCGCGCGTCGGGTAATCGATGCCGTAGAAATACCGCGAGAGCTTGCCTGCCGGAGTGACCACCATGAGGCCCGCCGCGTGAGCGTATTGTTTGATCTTCGGGTCGTAGCGGTAGCGGAAGCCGACTTCGTCGGCCAACTCGCGGATGTTCGCTTCGTCGCCGCACAGAAAATGCACGCCCGCAGCGACGGCTGTGGAGGCTGCCGAGCCGTCGGCCTCGGCAACTTTGCCCGAGGTCACGAAGTTGGTCGTGAAGGCTTCGCGTTTTCGCAAGGCCTGCTGCGGCGTTTCCTTGGGTTCGATGCTCACGACGACGACTTCATATTCCCGGCCGGGCAGAAACTCCAGTGCCTTAAGCGTACGCAACATTCCTTGCAAGACCTGATTGCAGAGCATCGGGCATTCGTAGTAGCCGAGCATCAGCACGACCGGCCGCTTGCCGAAGTACTCGCCGAGCCGCACGGTGCGGCCTGCTTCGTCGCGGAAGGTGTTATCGAGCGAGAGCGACTGGCCGAGATGTTGTTCGATGGCCACGCCTTCGGCAGGCGACGGCGGCGTGAGCAAATCGGCGGCGCGAAGTTGTGCTGCGGCGAAGCAAGAAAACATAGCTGCGGCTATATGAAGTCTCATCATGGCTGCGCTCCCCCGCCGTCGGCAGACTTCGGCGCATTCGTTCCCGTAGGACTCGCCGTCGGTGTAGCCGCCGGCCATTTCGGCACTCCGTAGCGAGCGACGATCTCCATCGCTCGCTCGATCGGAATGATGACGAACTCTTTCGACTTGTCGGCCCAGGCCGTGGTGCGCAGCGCCGCTTCTTGTTCCTCGCGCATCGCTCTCATGGCTTGAGCGCCCGTGCGGGGATCGTCAGGTGATGGTTGCAAGCGAGGCAGCGGCGCTTCCGTGGCGCGTTCGGCCGCCAACGGATCTGCCGGCGGTCGCCGCAATTCGAACTCGCGCTGCATGTGACGCACGTAGCCGTACATGGCGCCGCAGACCAGCGCCAGGCCGACGACCATCGAAAACAGGAACCTGCCGACGGCCTGAATGTCGACGTCGCCGCCGTGTTGCTCCGGCGGCACACTGGGCGGTGCATCTTTTGGAGGCCCATCGTATGGAGACACTGGCAGAGCTTGATCTTCGTCGCTCATGCGTGCGCCTCCCGTCCCGAGCGACTGCCATACGCGATTTCGACGATTTCCGCCTGCCGCGGCAACAACCAAGCCATGAGCAATGCGAACAGGCCCGCCATGAGCAAGCCGGGGCCCGCGTAGGCCAAGAGCGTCGCGCCGGCTCCATAACCCGCCGCCGCAGAGGCATGAAACGCCGGACCGACTTTCCAAACGCCGTCGAGCCAACGCATGAACAAAATCCACGAGGCGATGATCGTCATCGCCCGCGGGTTACGTTTCACCCCTCGCGGCAACAAGGCCACGAACGGCAACGCGAAGTGAAACGCGAGTAGGCCCGCCGCGACGCACTGCCAGCCGTGTTCGAAGCGATGCACGTACCACACGACTTCTTCCGGCAGATCGCCGAACCAGATGATGAGGTACTGCGAAAACGACGTGTAGGTAAACAGCATCGTGAACGCCAGCATCAAGTTGCCGAGGTCCTGCAGCAGCGTGGGATGATGGGTGTCGTGATCTTTCGCGCCGCGATGGCCGGGATGATGGTGTCTCGCGTCCGGCTTGTGGGCCGCCGCGGCCAACTCAGGATGAGCAAATTCCTCTTGCCGCTCCTTGCGAGCCGTCAGCAGGGCGGTAAATGCGATCGCCGCAAGGCCTTGCCCGATCACGGCAATCACGCCGTAAGCGGCCGAGTACCAGTGCGGCTCAAGTGACATCGCCCAATCCACGGAGCCGAACGTCATCGACAGCCCGTAGAACAGCAAAGCCTGGGCGCTACGCATCCGCACCTTGCGTTCGTTCGGCTCCGACGGATCGCGCAGCGCTCGCCGTTCTAAGGCCCGAATCCAAAGGTCTAAGAGCAACCAGCCGGCGAAGTACACGACGGCCCGAATCTGAAACGCCTCGACGTTCAGATACAGCCGCTTTTTGGCGATGATCGGGTCGCTCGCGCTCGCCGGGCTCGCCCATTCGTAGATCGCCGGCAGGTTCACCGCGATCGGCACGAACAAGATTGCCGCCAAGAGCAACAACGGACGAGCGGCAGCCGAGTATAAACGAAACGGCTTGCCCCAGGCGCCGCCGGTGAGATTGTTCAACCACCGCAACACGTGCAGGCCGAGCACGACTTCGAGCAGGCAGAGCCAGGCATTCAGATAGCCGCCCAGCAGCAAGCTCTGATCTTCCGACCACACCTTCGCCGACAACAACGCACCGATTACGACGGCGACCAACGCAGGCACCGTCCAACGTCGCGTGTCCGGCAACATTTCCAGGTTCGCGGCTTTCGCATTCGCGTTCTTGAAGCTTGCGGAGTCCGTCATCGCGCGGCCTCCGTTGCGTCGAGCTTGCTGCGTTCTTCCGCCGTGAGAACTTCGGGCGACGCATGCCGGCTGAGTTGCAGCGCGCGAATGTAGGCCGTGATCGCCCAACGATCGTCGGAGGAGATTTGCTTGCGGTAGCTGGGCATCACGCCGAAGCCTTCAGTCATGACGTCGTAAAAATGTCGATCGGGCAGGCCGCGCAAGCGATCGGAATGCAAGGTCGGCGGCTGACGGAAGCCGCGGCGGACGATCATGCCGTCGCCGTCGCCGATGCGGCCGTGGCACGGCGTGCAATAGATCATGTACCGCTGCATTCCGCGGGCCAGCAGCGCCTGATTCACCGGTAACGGATTGGCCGTGCCCGTCGCCGAGGCCGCGGGCTTCGCACCGACCGGATCGCGCGGTACCACGCCGGTTAACAACGGTCGGGCCGAGCGGCCGTCGTCGAAGAATTCGTTCGCCTCCAGCGGTTCCACTTTGGGCTGGTCGTACATATCGGAATGGCAACCGCCGGTGGCGACCACGGCCACGGCCCCGAACCATAGGGCAAGTCGGAATCGGCTCATCGCGGCACCTCGCTCACTTGGTGCGGATGCAGCGTTTCCAAAAACTCCCGCGTGCGCTCGAGATCAAATCGCTTATCGACCGACTCGATGCAGAGGAAAAACTTATCGCGGCTCGCGAAGCTAAACTCCGGCGCGTTGAACACCGGATGATACGGCATCGGCAGCCCGTTGGCGGCCAACATCCCGAGTACGGTGAAGAACGCGGCGAAGAGAATCGTCAGTTCGAACGTCACCGGTATGTACGCGGGCCAACTATAAAGCGGCCGGCCGCCGATATTGAGCGGATAGGAAATCACGTTGCAGTAGTATTGAAGACCGTAGCCGGTCAGCCCGCCGACGATGCCGGCCGCCAACGTGCCGTACGGCAAGCGCGTCGGCCGGATGCCGAGCGCATCGTCCAAACCTTCGACCGGGAACGACGAGTAGCCGTCCATCTTGCGATATCCGGCGGCATAAGCGGCTTCGGCGGCGTGCAATAATTCGTCGGCCGTGTCGAACGACGCCATCAGTCCGTAGAGCTTGCGGGAAAGGGGACGTGTTTCCATATGGTCACTTCCTCCGCGCGGGGCTGTCCGGCCCTGCGTTTTCCGGAGACTGGACGGCTTCGGCCGCTTTCGTCGTCTGCTCAACGAGTTCGCGCATTTCAAACAGCGAGATCATCGGCAAGATGCGAATGAAGATAAACAGCAGCGCGAAGAACAGGCCGATCGTGCCGATGTACGTCATCCAGTCCCAAGCCGTCGGGTAGTACATGTCCCACGATGAGGGCAGGAAGTCGCGATGCAGGCTCGTCACCACGATGACGAAACGCTCGAGCCACATGCCGACGCTGATCACCAGCGTAATGAGAAACAGAATCCACGGCGTCGTGCGGCACTTATGCGACCAGAGCAATTGCGGCACGATGATGTTGCAGAAGATGAGCGCCCAATAGGCCGGAGCGTACGGACCGACCATCCGATTCACTTGCATGTACGTTTCGTACTCGTTCGCGCTGTACCAGGCGTAGAACCCTTCCATCACGTAGCCGTACGCGACCATCAGGCCTGTGGCGAGCATCACCTTGCCCATGTTGTCGAGATGGCGCTCGGTGATGAAGTCCTGCAGGTTGTAGATGTAACGGAGCGGGATCGACAACGTGGCGACCATCGCGAAGCCGGAAAACACGGCGCCGGCCACGAAATACGGCGGGAACATCGTGTTGTGCCAGCCGGGAATCAGCGACGTGGCGAAGTCGAAACCGACGATCGTATGCACGGAGACCACGAGCGGCGTGGCCAACGCGGCAAGGAGCAAGTAGGCCCGATGGTAGCGGTGCCAATGCCGGGCCGAGTTGCGCCAGCCGAGCGCGAACACGCCGAAGGCGAACTTCGAATATTTGTTCTGAGCCCGATCGCGGAGCGTCGCCAAGTCGGGCACCAGACCGACGTACCAAAACAAGAGCGACACGCTCGCGTAGGTCGACACGGCGAAGACGTCCCAGACCAGCGCGCTGCGGAACTGCGGCCAGATGGCCATCGTGTTGGGGTAGGGGACCATCCAATAGGCCAACCACGGCCGGCCCATGTGCATCAACGGAAAGATGCCGGCGCAGGCCACGGCGAAGAGGGTCATCGCCTCGGCGAACCTGTTAATCGACGTGCGCCAATCTTGCCGGAAGAGCAACAGCACGGCCGAGATCAATGTGCCGGCGTGCCCGATGCCGATCCACCACACGAAGTTGATGATCGCGAAGCCCCAGCCGATCGGGATGTTGATTCCCCAGATGCCGGTCCCTTTCACCAAAAGATAGACCAGCGACCAAGTCAGCATCATCGTCAGGGCGAACGAGATGGCGAACCCGAAGATCCAGCCGCGCGGCAGACCTTTGGTCAGCACGATCGAGCTGATCTGGTCGGTGACCGTCGCATAGGTGTGGCCCGGCGCGAGCGTCGGCGCGCGCTCGTCGCGGTCTTCGACGGCGGTCGCGGCGGCATCGGCGGGTCGTCGGTGGTCGTGTTCACGCGATCCGGACCCGCCGCCAGATACGCCGGGTTCGGATTCGAAACATGCGACAGATACGTCGTCCGCGGCCGCACGCCGAGTTCTTCCAGCACGCCGTAGTTACGCGGGTCGGCCTTGATCTTCGACACGCGACTGTTCGGGTCGTTGATGTCGCCGAAGACGATCGCTTGCGACGCGCACGCCGCTTGGCAGGCCGTAACGACCGCGCCGTCGGCGATCTTCATTGGTTCGCCCGTGTGCGCGGCTTCGATCGACGCATTGATCCGGGCTCCGTTGATCCGCTGCACGCAATAAGTGCACTTCTCCATCACGCCCCGGCTGCGCACCGTGACGTCGGGATTCGGTTGCAACGCGGCCAGCGGCGATGTTGGATTGTTGAACTCGAGGAAATTGAAACGCCGCACCTTGTACGGACAGTTGTTCGAGCAATACCGCGTACCGACGCAGCGGTTGTAGGTCATCTCATTGAGACCTTCGCTAGAGTGCGACGTCGCCGCGACCGGGCAGACCACTTCGCAAGGCGCGTGTTCGCAGTGCTGGCACATCATCGGCTCGAGCAACACCTTTGGATCGGCGAGCATCGCTTCGGGGTCCGCTTGATCGCCGTGGAAGTAGCGATCGATGCGGAGCCAGTGCATCTCACGACCGTTGAGTACTTGCTCTTCGCCGACGACCGGGATGTTGTTCTCGGCCTGACACGCGACGACGCACGCGCCGCAATCGAGGCACTTGCTCAAGTCGATCGCCATGCCCCAGGCCGCGCCCTTGTATTCCCAATCGGGATACAGCGTCGGATGACCGTGGTGATCGTCCCGTTCTTCGTGAGGCTTGTCGGCGCCGAGCGCGTCTTTATGGTGAGCAGACTCGCTCTCAACGCGTTTCACGAACTCGTCGAACGTGAGCGTCCGCACGATGTCGCGGCCCGCCGTGCTGTGATGGTCTTGCGTACACGCGAGCTTACGCGAACGGCCCGTCGGTGTGATTGTCACGCTGGACGGAGTGCTCATTGCCGCGCGCGTGCGGAGCTTATAGGCGTCGAACCCGTGCGGTTCGCCCCACGCTTGCCCCAGGCGCCGGCCGTACCCGAGGTGGAGCGTCACCGTATCGGCGGCATGTCCGGGGGTGATCCAGATGGGGCCGGTGACCGTGCGATCGCCGACGCGCACTTCAACGATGTCTTCACTGTTCACGCCGAGATACTTGGCCGTCGCCGGCGAGACGAGCACGGCGTTGCTCCAAGTCAGACGAGTCCACGTCTTCGGCAACTCTTGCAACCAGGAGTTGCCGTAATGCCGGCCGTCGCCGATGGTGGGATCGGGTGCGAAGACGGCCTCAAGCTTAGCGGCGCTGGAGTTGGCGGCGCCGGCGACGTTCGGTTCGTTCCAGATGTCGGTCGGCGGAGCAGCGGCGGTCACCGTGACGGCTGCGGCGGCCGTGTCGGGAATGGTTCCTTCGCGAAGTGCATTGGTCCAAAGCTCCGCAAAGCCCTCGCCGCGCTCGGCTCGCCACGTTTCGCGGATCAGTTCATAGGCCGACATACTCGGCTTGCCCGTGGCGGCGAAGATGAACTCGTCGGCCGTTTTTCCGGAAAAGAGCGGTGCGATCAGCGGCTGCACGAGCGAGGCCGTGCCGTCGAACGTTCGCGCGTCGCCCCACGATTCCAAGTAGTGCGCGGCCGGAACATGCCAGCGGCAGGCGGTACTCGTTTCGTCGAAGTACGGGCTAAGGTGGGCCGTCAGCACGTTCGGCTTCCGTAGCTTTTCGCCGAAGTTCAAATCGACCGGAGCCGTGTAAACCGGATTGCCGCCAACGATCAGCAAAGCACCGACGCGGCCCGCTTCGAGATCGGCGGCCAGTTCGACGATCGACGAAGCATGATCGGCCGGCGAGTCTTCGACCGGTTCGACGTAACGAACTGTCGTGCCGACGTTGCCGAGCGTTTCATTGAGCCGATACGCGAGCCAATGCACTTGCCACGGCTGGCGATCGCCGGCGATCACCACGCCGGAGCCGCGAGCGTTTCGCAGGTCGTCGGCCGCCGCAGCGACCCAACTTCGCGCCGCCGCCGAAAGATTGCGCTCGGCATCGTTGGCGATGCCGTCCGCCACGCCAAGTCGCGCCGCCAACGCTCGGGCTACGCGCACCAACTCCGTCGGTCGCAACGGCAAGCGATGATCGGCCGCCGCACCGGTGCCCGAGACACTCGCTTCGGCAATGTAGAGCCGATTCATTTCGCGGCGACCGCCGGTCAGATCGCGGCCGCTCATAAAGTCGCGAGCGTAGCGAACGCCGCCGTCGAGACCGACGAGGAAATCGCTATCGAGGCTGACGACGACATCGGCCTGTTCGAAGCGATACACCGGTTGCACGGCCCGACCAAACGCACGTTGCTGGGCGCGGAACGCTTCGTCGGCGTGCGTCGGCTCGTAATGATGCCGACGCGAGTTCGGAAACTGCTCGGCGATCTCGCGGAGCAGCCGAGCCGTGGTCGGCGAAGTCGTCGACTCGGTCAGGATTCGCAGCGAGCGCTCCGGCGAAAGTTCGCCGAGCGTCGTACGAAGCGCGGCGAGAAACGCCTCCCAGGTCGCAATTTCGCCGAGATGCCGCACGCTTTGCGAGCGGCGCGTTTCGTAGAGCGACAACACCGAGGCTTGCGTCGCGGCGTCAGTCGCGCCCAGCGAAGCGGGATGTTGCGGGTTGCCTTCGATCTTGGTCGGCCGGCCGCTATGACTCTCGGCCAATACGCCGATGGCTCTAGTACCGCAGCAGTAGGTCGTCGCAAAGTACAGCGGGTCGCCGGATGCCCCATGCTCGGGCATCTTCGAATACGGCAGAATCTTTTCCGTCGGCTGCTGGAAGCCGCAACCGCTCACGCCCGCCAAAGCCAGCGAAGCGCCGAGCAGTCGCATGAACTCGCGACGTTCGAGGCCCAAGCCGCCGAGATTAGCCGGCGGCGCAAACGGGCTCGGCTGATAGCCTTGCTCGGCTTCAGCGAGGTTGCGCCAAACGGGCGGCGTGGTTCCTAGAGGCTGCTGCATCGACGAAAGGTCCCGAATATTTCCCGTGCGTTAGTAGTGACAGGCCGAACAGTTGGTTTGTTTCCGCACCTGATACTTCTCAATCTCCGCGAAGTCTTCCGCCGTGCTTACCAGAGGATTCGCCGAGTTCGCAAACACCGCACTGCGCGGGCCGACGTGATCTTCCGGCGAGCGATGACAATCCAAACACCACCGCATGTGCAGCGTGCCGGCCTTCCAAGTTAGCGGCATCTTTTCCATATCACCGTGGCAAGTGCGGCACTGAATGCCCTTTTGGATATGGATGCCGTGGTGGAAATGCACGAAGTCGGGGAGGTCGTTCACGCGCGTCCACTTCAGCGGCATGCCCGTGCGGAAGCTTTCGCGAACCGGCGCGAGCTTCGGGCTGTCGGACCAGATCTGTGAGTGGCAATTCATGCAGATTTCCGTGGCCGGAACACCTGCAAAGGCCGAGTTTTCCACGGACAGATGGCAGTAGCGGCAATCAAGCCCGAGGCCGGAAACGTGATGTTCATGGCTAAAATCGACCGGCTGAGCCCTGACGACGCTGACCTGATTCGCGTAGTCGGACGTGGTGATCATGTAGATCAACCACAGCGCACCAGCCGCCATCAACAGCGCGCCGAAGATCGTGGCGCGGGATACGACGTTGGTCAGCGGGTGAAAAATCTGCGCCATTGCAGACGAGCTTCGGCGTGGGCCCGAGCGTCAATGTGGTCGATCGAAATGTGTGGCTGAAGCATTTTAGTTCTAATGCTCCAACCGTCGCCCGCAACCTGGCGCGCGCTTTCTTTGAAAATCTAGCGCTGCGGTCGGTTCTATTCGGCGACAACGAAACCGTTGTGATAACGAATTTCGAAAAGTTTGCGACCCCTCGATCGATGATAGATCGGGCTATCACCGTGGGAATTACCCCGACGCTACGGCTTGACGATTTCGCGATCGTGCGCATTCGTGACTGCACGTCTCACACCATTGAGCAACGACGGCCGTCGATCGCCGTTTGCCGACGTTGAGGGGACAACGCGTTTACCGGCGTACCGAGGAGCGAGCCGCCACGATATTGCGCAACAGCGCCTCGGCGCACGCTTGAGCGAACGCCGGGGCGTTGATTTGCCGATCGTGTGACTGGAGTTGGACGCCGTCGCGTAGACCGGCGGCAAGCGCATCGAAAAGCGCTGCATCGGCCGCCGGATCATGAAATGGCCCGCCCGGCGCGCTGATGACGCTGATTCCTTGGCGGGGCAACAGCACGGTCACGGGGGCCGTGTAAGCGTTGATCTTCGTGGCGAGGATGCGGCCGAGTTCGTTACACTCGGCGACATTGGTCCGCATCAGCGTCACTTGCGGATTGTGAGCGTAGAACGTACGGTCGCGAAATTTTTCCGGCACGCTCGTCGGTTCGCCGAAGTTGACCATATCTAGACAACCCGGCACGACGACGGCCGGCACTCCCGCACGGCCGGCGGCTTCCAAGCGGTGCGGCCCCGCCGATAGCACGCCGCCGACAAGCTCATCGGCCCATTCGGTCGTCGTAATGTCGAGCACGCCGGCGACCAAGCCACTTTCGATGAGCGACTCCATCGTGCGGCCGCCGGCACCGGTCGCATGAAAGACGAGGACCTCGTAGCCGGCGGCCTCCAAGATCGGTACGGCCGCGTTCAGGCAAGCCGTCGTGTTGCCGAACATGCTGGCGACGATGAGTGGCCGAGCGTCATCGACGGCCACCACGGCTTCGACCATCCCGCAAATCGCTCCGGCGGCCCGTGTGAGGATAGTGCGTGAGATGCGGTTGAGCCCGGCGACGTCGACGATGCTCGGCAGCATCACAATGTCTTTCGTGCCGACGTAATGAGCCGTGTTGCCGGCGGCGAGTGTCGAAACCATCAGCTTCGGAAACCCGATCGGCAGCGCACGCATCGCGGCCGTGGCGATGGCCGTACCTCCGCCGCCGCCAAGGGAAATGACGCCGGCGATACGACCCTCACGTTGCAACCACTCCAAAAGTTTCGGAGCTGCGACCGACATCGCGGCCACGCATTCTCCACGGTCGCCCCGTGCCGCCAGCGCCGGCAGATCGATGCCGCCGGCCTGCGCGACTTCCTCGCGCGTGATATCCGGTGCGACTTGCGGCGCGGGTCCGGTGCCGACGTCGATCAACAGCGGCCGATGCCCGCGAGCGCGAATTTGCTCGGCGACGAAGGCGTGCTCTTGCGCCTTGGTATCGAGCGTTCCCAAGACGCCGATTACGGCCATGACTCGCCTCCTACGATTTCTGCCCGGTGGACTTACCTTGCGGAATCCGCTTGAACTGCCGGGTAAGATCGGTGAGCGATTGCTCGAACGCCAGCCGTTCCAAGCTCGACGCGCCGACGAAGCCGACGGCGTCGGTGTGCTCGTTGATGTAGGCCGCATCGTCGGGCGTGGCGATCGGCCCGCCGTGCGACAGGCAGATGACGTCGCCACGGAGCGACTTGGCCGCCGACGCGATCGCTTGCGTACGGCGGGCCGCTTCCTCGAGGGTGCAAGCCGCGCCGGTTACGCCGATCGTGCCGCCGATCGTCGTGCCGACGTGTGCGATCACGACGTCGGCGCCGGCCTCAGTCATGGCCCGCGCTTCCTCCGGCTTGGCGACATAGACAATCGTGAACAGATCCATCTTGCGAGCCAGCGCCACGGTTTCGACTTCCTTCGTAAAACTCATCCCGGTTTCTTCAAGCACTTGGCGAAACTCGCCGTCGACGATGCAGTGCGTCGGAAAGTTGTTGATGCCGGAGAAGCCCATCTCTTTCACTTTGAGCAACCAGTGCCACATCCGACGGCGCGGGTCGGTCGCGTGCACGCCGCAGATGACCGGCGTCTGCTCGACGACCGGCAACACTTCGAACTCACCGATCTCCATCGCCACGGCGTTGGCGTCGCAGTAGGCCATGAGGCCGGCCGTCGAACCATGGCCGGCCATGCGGAAACGGCCGGAGTTATAAATGATGATCAGATCGATGCCGCCGCGCTCGAGAAACTTCGCGCTGATGCCGGTGCCGGCCCCGCCGACGATGATCGGCTCGCCGCGCTGGAGCGTCGCGCGTAAGCGATCGATCACTTCTTGCCGCGTGTAAGGATTGCCGACGCCGGTCCAAGGGTTGGGCATGTCGAGAAGGTGGCTGGAGGTTGAAATTCGATCAATTGGTGGCGGGCAGAAAACGGATTGTAACAGCCCTGCATAGGCCGCCGGCTCACGAAGATCGACGGCAGCGGACACGAATATATCGAGGCAATCCGCTGCCGTAGGACCGTATTCGCCGGAATATCCGCCCCTTTGCGTGCGATCGGCTTCGGCAGATTACGGTATTTCCGGGAACTTCGCTTCCCTCGGCGTCGTATTGTTCCTAGGGACGCCTGTTGCTATAAGTCGAATGAGGTGCGGGAGTTTTCCTGAGCGACAATCATGCGGGCAGCGGCGACAACTTGGCTAACGATCATCGGCGTGCTTTGGCATGCGGTCGTCGGCTGCTGCGCCCATCATTCCCACGCCACGGACGAGCTCTTGCCTGCCGCAACGGTTGAGGCGCATGGCGGGGTTGATCTGCATCAAGGGCATGAAGTTGCTTCCGGCCATTGCTGCCGAGGTCATCACCACGCCGACGCCGAACCGCCTGCGGCAATCGAGACCGACGGCCTGTCCGACCACGGCGATCATCCGGCACATGAGTCGTGCGACGAGACGGCCTGTTCGTTTCTCGGCGCGAAATCGAACACGGCGATTGAAATCGCGGGCTTAGTTCCGACAGGCGATTGGCTATCCACGGCGACTGCTATGGAAGCGACCTCCGGTCTCATAAGGAGCCGGCTCGTCCAACCCTTTGAAGATCGTCCGCCGCCGCTGCGCACACATCTTGCGCTCAACGTTTTATTGATCTGACGCGGCCCCTCGCGTGCGATCGTTCCTCGCGCGCACCTCTTTAGGGCCTGTTCGCCTTTGCGGATCGACCGCACTCGGCTGAATCGTCATTGCGTCAAAGTTCCTTAGGATCTAACCATGTTTCGTCGCGCGCTTGCGGGCGCTCTCTTCTTTTTGGCCGTCGTGGCCGTCGGCTACTTCACACGCGCAAACTGGCTGCCCGGCGCACGCGCTCAACTCCTCGACTGGCTTGGAGCACCGACCGACGTCGAGCAGGGAGCGAAGGACGTCGACGGACATGGCCATGCCGATCATGCCGGACACGACAAGGCCCACTCGCTAGAGTTGAGCAAGCAGGCACAGGCCAATATCGGCTTGAAGACCGCGAGGATAGAGCTTTCTACGTTCACACGCTCTATCACAATTCCTGGCATCATCGTGGAACGACAAAGCCGATCGACGCAGACCGTTACGGCACCGCTCACCGGCATCGTCACGAAGATTTTCCCCTCGCAGGGAGAAGCAGTCCGACCAGGCGACAAGCTGTTCGTTTTGCAGCTCACGCATGAAGAGTTGGTACAAGGGCAGGGGGATTTTTTGAGGATCGCAGAGGAACTCGACGTCATCGAAAATGAAATTCGTCGTCTAGAAAAACTCGCCGTCGACGGCGGGATTCCCGGCCGACAAGTCTTGGAACGACAATACGAACAGCAAAACAAACAGGCTGTGCTGCGGGCCCAACACCAAGCGCTGCTGCTTCACGGCCTTACGGAAGAGCAGATCAAGACAATCCTAGATACCCGGACCTTGTTGCGCGAGTTGACGGTTTTCGTGCCGCAAGACCTCGGCGATTCGGACCGTGACGGAGGGCAACCTGCCGCTAAGCAGACGGCCGACGAGCGTTACGAGATCCGCGAGATTCGCGTCACACGAGGTCAGAGCGTCGCGGCCGGCGAAACGCTGGCCGTGCTGACCGACCATCACGAATTGCTGATCGAAGGAAACGCTTTCGATAAAGACATCCGCAGCGTCAATCGAGCCGTAGAAGCCGATGCTTCCGTTACTGCGGTTTTTGAGACTGATGAGGCGGCGCCGGAGAAGCTCGAAGGATTAAGAATCCTCTACGTAGCCGGCACGGTCGATCCAGCCTCGCGAACGTTCCACTTTTACCTTGCGCTGCCAAATACGCTCGTTCGCGACGTGGCGGGGCCAGACGGTCGTCACTTTATCAGTTGGCGATTTAAGCCCGGACAGCGGGTCCAGTTGAGCGTGCCGACGGAACAGTGGAAGGATCGCATCGTGCTCCCGGTCGAGGCCGTGGCGCAAGACGGCGTGGAAACCTACGTCTTCTCGCCCAACGGCGATCATTTCGATCGGCGGCCGGTACATGTCGAGTATCGAGACCGGTTCTCGGTGGTCATCGCCAACGACGGCTCGCTCTTTCCCGGCGACATCGTGGCGACCAACGGCGCGCAGCAGATGCAACTCGCGCTCAAGAACAAAGCCGGCGGCGGCATCGATCCTCATGCCGGGCACAACCATTGAAGACGAAATGGGGAGTGGGGAATGGGGAATGGGAAACGCAGTGCTAAGCGCCACCTCCGATAACTGACAACGGACAACTGACAAAGTTTCTTCATGCTTAACGCCGTCATACGTTTCGCGCTTCGCTATCGGCTGTTGACGATCGCGCTGGCGCTCGTCGTCACCTGTTACGGCGGCTATGAACTTTCGCAACTGCCGATCGACGTCTTTCCCGACTTGAATCGGCCGCGCGTCACGATCATGACCGAAGCTCCCGGCCTCGCACCGGAGGAAGTGGAGACGATGATCACGTTTCCGCTCGAGTCGGTACTCAACGGCGCCACCGGCGTGCAGGCAGTGCGGAGTTCGTCGGGCGTCGGGTTGTCCGTGATCTATGTGGAGTTTGCCTGGGGGACCGACATCTACGTCGATCGTCAGATCGTCGCCGAGAAAGTGGCATTGGCGGCCGACCGCTTGCCGCAAGGCATCCGTCCGCAACTCGCGCCGATCGCCTCGATCATGGGACAGATCCTGCAAGTCGGTATGTGGAGCGAGGGTGGCAAGACCGATCCGATCGAAGTTCGCACGCTCGCCGACTGGGTCGTGCGGCAACGGCTCCTCACGGTGCCCGGCATCGCGCAGGTCGTCACGATCGGCGGCGGACGAAAACAGTATCAAGTTTCCGTCAATCCGGATCAGTTGCTGAAGTACGACTTGACGCTGGAAGACGTCGAGAAGGCCGTGGCCGAGAGCAACTCCAACGCCACGGGCGGATATCTGAATCAAGGAGGCAACGAACTTTTGGTCCGTTCGCTCGGTCGCATTCAAGACACACGCGACTTGGAAATGGTCGTCGTAAAAGGGGACGTCGAGCGACCGGTGCTACTGTCGGAAGTGGCTCGCATCAGCGAAGGGGCGCAGGTCAAACGAGGGGAAGCCGCGGTCAACGGTCGGCCGGCCGTCATCCTCACCATCGCGAAACAGCCCGGCGCCGACACACGCAAGCTGACCGACGACGTCATCCGAGCGCTGGACGAGCTTAAGCCGTCGCTACCGGCGGACATCCGTCTCAATACGGACGTGTATCAACAGAAGGACTTCATCGATCGCAGCATCCACAACGTCGTCGAAGCCTTGCGCGACGGCGGGATCCTCGTCATCATCGTACTGTTTCTCTTTTTGCTGAACTTTCGCACGACGTTCATCACGCTTACGGCGATTCCGCTTTCGATCGTCGTCACCGGCTTGGTATTCAAGTGGTTCGACATGTCGATCAATACGATGACGCTCGGCGGCTTGGCCGTAGCGATCGGCGAATTGGTCGACGATGCAATCGTTGACGTCGAGAACATTTTTCGGCGTTTGAAGGAGAACAAGCTCGCTGTAAACCCGAAGTCGGCGTTGCGCGTCGTGTACGAAGCAAGTAGCGAGGTACGCAACTCGATCGTCTTCAGCACGATACTTGTCGTGCTCGTGTTCGTACCCTTGTTTGCTCTGGGTGGCATGGAAGGCCGGCTGTTTACGCCGCTGGGGATCGCTTACATCGTTTCGATCATGGCGTCGCTCGTGGTTTCACTAACCGTCACGCCGGTGCTTTCGTACTGGCTGCTGCCCAACGCGAAGTTTCTCGGGCACGAACAAGATGGCCGGCTCGTCCGTGTGCTGAAGCATGTCGCTGGATACGCTATTCGTCTTAGCGTGCGGCATCCTTGGCCGATTCTCGGCGTCGTCGCCGCGGCGGTGGGCGTCAGTTTGCTTACGGCCTCGCAGCTAGGTCGCGACTTCTTGCCGCCGTTCAACGAAGGGGCCGTGCAAGGCAACGTCTTGCTGCCGCCGGGCACATCGCTCGAAACCTCGAACTA
>JAFLCO010000127.1 GCA_017303535.1 Planctomycetota bacterium | reverse complement strand
ACGCACAGTTCCCGACTGCCGAACTCGCCGAGACCGGCATTGCCGTAAACTTCCCACCACGTGACGAGCCACGACGGTTCGCGAAACGGTACGCCGCCGGCCAACGCCAGCCATGCAGGCGTGACGGGCCCCAGTTGCTCCTGACGGCGGATGTGTTGAACGGTGAGGGTCGACACAGTGTTCGTTCTTCGAGACAGGTGTACTTCGAAGCGGGTCGGATTATTCCGATTATGACGGCCGGCGGCACACGGCGCACCGCCGGATCGTGACAAGCAAAGGTAGGTCGCAACCGGAAGTGTGGCGTACCTTTTTGAGACGGAATCGCACATTCTCTTCGCTCACATCGGGCCGAACAAAAATCGTGGAAGACCTGCTGCCCATCCTTGCGCCTGGCGCGCTCTCGCTCGGAGCTTTGCTCCTGCTGCGCGGGTCGCTCGTCGGCGGATGTTTGGCGGTGCTGCTATCCGTTTGCTGCTTCGGCTACGAGCTGTTGCACTTCGACGTCGGCCCGCTGCCGCTCACGATCGACCGCATTGCGCTGGGTTTGGTCATCGCGATGTACGTCTGGCAGCGCTCGTTGCGGCGTACGGACCCGAAGCCGGTGACGCGGGCCGATTGGCTCACGATCGGCTTCGTCGGCTGGCTGCTCGTGCGGATGCTCACCAGCGACTGGCAGGCTTATCACTATCCGAAGGGTTTCGACGGCCCGCTGTGGCGCTACATCGGCGGCTACTTCACGCCGCTGGTGTTGTATTGGGTCGCCAAGCAAGCGACTTGGACCGAGCGGACGGCGAGGCTCGTGCAAACCGGCTTCGTCGTCTTCGGCGGCTACTTGGCGTTTACGGCCGTTTGCGAAATCGCGCAAGTGTGGTCGCTGGTGTGGCCGAAATATATCGCCGATCCGAAAATCGGCCTGCACTTCGGGCGAGCCCGCGGACCGATGGTTCACGGCGTGACGTTCGGGCACTACATGTCGGTCTGTTTATTGGCCGGCTACGTTTGGGCCTGCGCGAGCGGCAAATGGGGGCGGACGGCGATAATCGTCGCCCTACCGGCGTTTGCGCTCGGCGTGTATCTGAGCTATACGCGTAGTGCGTGGATCGGCGCGGCGCTGGGCATCTGCACGGTGCTCGTCTGCACGCTCCAAGGCCGCACGCGCAATATGGTGCTCGGCGGCATGGCGATGGTCGGCCTGCTGGTCGGCCTCACGCAAATGGACAAGATCGTCGGCTTCCAGCGCGAACAATCGGCGGCCGACACCGCGGAAAGCGCGAGCATGCGCGTCGGCTTCGCGTACGTGTCTTGGCTGATGTTTCAAGACCGGCCGCTGGAAGGATTCGGCTTCGGCCGGTTTCCGGTCGACAAGCTTCCGTATCTCGATGACCGCTCGACGGACATCAATCTCGAATGCCTACGCGCGTACGTACATCACAACACGTTCTTGAGTATCTTGGTCGACACGGGCCTCATCGGCCTGGCGCTATTCGTGGCCATGCTCGCTTATTGGATGATCGAAGCTTGGCGCACGGTGCGTAGCGCCGCGACGCCGCGATGGGCCAAACTGCAGTGTGTGCTGCTCTTGGGGGCCGTGCCCGTGTATGCGGCGCAGCTCTTGTTTCATGAGTTGAGCTACACGCCGATGGACAACTCGCTCGTGTTTTTCTTGGCGGGCTGCTCGTCGGCGCTGGCGCCCTTGGCGAGCGCCGCGGGCATGCGTCGGCAGGCGACTCCGCAGACGTCGCCCGTTACGAACGGCCTGACGCCGGCCGGCGCGGTTTAGAACTTCGCACCGGGGCGTCGGGTTAGTCCCGTATCGCCGCAACCGCCAAGCTGAGCGGCTCGACGGGAAATGTTTTGCTCATTCCCCACTCCCGACTCTCTCTAGTACATCCACGCCAAGTTAAACCGCACGCCAAACGGTTCCACCGGATGATAGTGCAGGTCGTCGACGCCGCCGGCCGGTTCGCCCGGCAGGCGTGACGTGTAGAAGTAGTCGATGTCGTGATCTTTCGAGTTGAACAGGTTCAGGAAATCGACCGACGCGCGGAAGCGCCGCGTTTGATAGCCGACCGCCATGTTGCACAGGCTCGTATAGTTGGAGCGAATGCTGTTGTCTTCCACCAGCGGACGGGGGCCGAAGTACCGCGTGCGGAACGTCCAAAAGAAGCCGCTCGGCAGCAGGATCGTCGGTCCCGTGTTCAGCACCGTGCCGATGGCGCCGGGGATATGATCTCCCTCCGGTGCTTCATCACGAAAGCGGGCATGCGTAAACGCCGCGTCAACGTCCCACTGCAGCCAGGAGTTCACCGTGTAGAAGTTCGTCCATTCGACGCCGGTCCGCCGGCTCGGGCGGCTCGCCTCCGTCGTCCCGGCGTCGCCGACGAACAGCAACTCACTGTCGAGATCCAAATTCCACACGCTCACAGTCGATGTCAGACCTTCGATGGCCTGTGTGCGCACGCCGAGTTCGCAGCCGTGCGAGCGGACCAACGGCCGGGCCTGCCCGACGGGCGTCACGCCGTCGGCCGGGTCGACCTGAATCACAACACCCCGCGCGTCGTTGGAGTGAAACCCGAGGCCCCAGTTCGTGAAGATCTCCGTTTTCGCCCACGGGCCGAAGGCAATCGAAGCCTTCGGGCTCAAGATGCCCGCCGTATCGGTGCCGGAGTTGATCGGCGTGCTGCGGCTCGTCACGTCGAAGTGAAAGATGTCGCCGCGCAGGCCGTAGCTCGGTCTTACTTTCTCCCAGATCGTCAGCTCCTGCATCGCAAACAGGCTGTAGCTCGTCTCATAAACCTTGCTGTCGCTTGTCACGCCGTTGGGCACGCGGGCCGTCGTCGTCAGCAGCGCGACTTCCGGAATCGCGTCGTTGCGCACCTGCCCGCCAATCGTATTGCGGGCTAGGTTCGCTTCGTAGGTATGTTGCAGGTTGAGGCCGCTCGTGAACCGGCGATCCGACTGCTGAAACTGATCGCCGTCGACGGGGTTATCCAAGAAGTACGTAAAGTTCGACCAAAGATCCAAGTCGTAATACGTGCTGTAGAGATTGAGCGTCGTTTCGCTATCGTTGTCACGGCTCCAAAGCTGCGTGTTCACGCCGACTCGCGCCGTGCGGCCGCCGTCGGTGCCGTCGATGAAGCCGAGCCTTGAAATAAGCCCGGCCTCGACGGCACGGCGCGGGATCTGATCGGTCGCCGTCCATCGATTGCTGTAACCCAAGAGTGAAACCGAGCCGCCGAACTCGTCGTCGCCGACGGTGTATTTCATCACACCGTTGTACTTTTGCACGTTCTCCGGCAAGACCCACGGCCCGTCGTACGCTTGAAACTCAAACGCCGTCAGCAACGTCCCTTGTCGAAACTCGGAACTATCGACGACCAGCGCCCTCCAGAAGTCGTACGATCCGCCGCCGAGCTTCACGTAGCTTTGCGGGAAGCCTTGCGAGAGCGAAATATCGGCCGCCCCTGCCGAGGCGAAATCGCCGTCTTGCGCATAGTAAGGGCCTTTGCGAAAGTCGACGTGGTCGATCAGTTCGGGAATCAGAAAATTGAGATCGAGATAACCTTGGCCGTGCCCGTGCGTGCGCAAGTTGATCGGTACGCCGTCGACGTTCACGGCGAAGTCGGTGCCGTGGTCGAGGTTGAAGCCACGCAGGAAGTATTGGTTGGCTTTGCCGCTGCCCGAGTGCTGCGTGGCGATGAGGCCGGGCACGAGTTCCATCACTTCGGCCGGCCGCGCGAACGGGCGATACTCGATATCGGCTCGCCCGAAGGTCCCTTGCGAAGCGCTGCTCGTGGTACCGAGCGTCGTTTGCCGACGGTCGGGACTCGTGAAGGCGTCGAAGCTATTGGCGTTGAAAAACGTAGCGTTCTGACCGGCCGCGGCGTTCGAGCCCGGAGTAACGGCCGGCGGCTCGGCGACGACCTCCGTCTCCGGCAGCGTGGGAATATTGTCGACCGGCGTAGATTGCTGAGCGTGCGCGGCGCGACACACCCCGATCAGCAGTAGCCCGCACAGCCGCCATAATGTTCGCCGCACCGACATTGCCCATCCCCCTGGGTGCCCGACCGCCAAGCATTTGCCACGCTTCGGTCGCATCAGAGATATCGGATGTGGGGCCCCGCTCCGCCGACATTCTTATCAATGTCGTAAGAGTCGCTGCCGGCATCGCCGGCAAGGCCACGAACGGCTCGTCTTGCTATAACCGTAGGCGAAGGATTTTTAAGATGTCGATGCATTGAGTTTCCGACGACATGTTGACTACCGCTGATTTCCAACTTGCCGCGGCTGCCTGCGAAGCGCTCGGGAATCCCTTACGGCTGGCCGTGCTGGTTGCGATTTTGCGCGGCACGAAGCGGCCTGGCTGTGTGGCGCAGAAGCTCCGCGTGCCGCCGTCGCGAGTTTCGGAAGCGCTCGCCCCGCTGATCGAAGCCGGAATTCTCCGTAAGCAACGTGATGGGCGGGCCGTGAAATACGAACTCTGCGGCGAATGGATTGAAACCAAGTTCGGCATCGCCTGTCGCATTCAGCGCGGCCCGATCGCTTTGCAATTCTTCGTCCGCCGAGAACTTTCGGCCGAGTGGGTCATGGCCCGACAATATTGAGCACTTGTCGGGACGCGACATCAGGTTCCTGTCTCAAGTCGAGCCGCGCTCAAAGTCGCCCTTGGATGTTCTTATTTGAATTAGCCTTTATGCCTAGCCTCCGCCCTTCAGTCGGCAAACAAAAAGGCCCGAGGTTTGTTGAACCCCGGGCCTCTCTGATTTCTGTTCGGCAGCCGGTGATCGCCGCTTACTTCGTCGCGGCCGCGTAGCGTTCCGCGACGGCCGGCCAGTTGATGACGTTGAAGAACGCCGCGATGTAGTCGGGGCGGCGGTTCTGGTAGTTCAAGTAGTAGGCGTGTTCCCACACGTCGAGCCCGAGGATCGGCGTGTTGCCGCTCATCAGAGGGCTGTCTTGGTTCGGCGTGCTTTCGACGACGAGCTTCTTGTCTTTGTTGACGCTCAGCCAAGCCCAACCGCTGCCGAAGCGCGTCGTGGCGGCCTTGGTGAACTCTTCCTTGAACTTGTCGAAACCGCCGATGTCTTTGGTAATCGCATCGGCCAAAGCACCGCTCGGCTGACCCCCTGCTCCCGGGCCCATCACCGTCCAAAAGAGCGAGTGGTTCGCATGGCCGCCGCCGTTGTTGCGGACGACTTGGCGAATGTTTTCCGGCACCTTGTCGATGTTCTTGCAGAGCTCTTCGACTGGCTTGTCGGCCCATTCCGAACCTTCGAGAGCCTTGTTGACGTTCGTGATGTAGGCCTGATGGTGCTTGCCGTGATGGATTTCCATCGTCTTGGCGTCGATGTGCGGCTCCAAGGCGTTGTGGGCATACGGCAGGGCGGGCAACGTGTAACTCATGGCGATAACTCTCCCGGCCGCACGCGGCGACCGACAAGGTGCGAAAACACACGACGCAAAACCGGACGCGCCGTGCAATAGAAAAGGCAACTTCAAACGCCCGAATTATCGCCGATTTAGACCGATCGGCAACCCGTTTTCAATGTCCGCACCGAAGAAGAATCTAGGACGGACAAGTGTCAAAAGCTGATCGAATGTCGTCCAAATCGCAATCTGGTAATTATGCGACGAAAGCCGACAGGGCGTGCTGAGCTCTATTGCTGCTTCGGCCCGTTTGGAACACGCTCGTAGTTTTCGCCAAGTTCGATGGCCAATGCCCATCCCTTCTTCTCCCAATCAAGCTTCGCGTCGATCCCGCGCCAGCTACCTGGTCGCACGGATTGTTCGACCGAAACGCTTGGAAGCGACGTCAGTGAAGTGCCTGCAGCACAAACCAACTTCAATTTCGGCAATTGACGCAAATGCTCTGCACCTGCTTGCGTCACTTTCGTCTCGGTTAGGTCAATCGCTTCAAGTTCCTTAAACCTCGCAATATTGCGAAGCCCCTCATCAGTGATCTGTGTCCGGGCTAGTTGCAAGTAACGTAAGCGCGGCAGTCCGTCTAATTGGGAGATGCCAACGTCGCTAATTCTCGAGTCCGAAAGGTCCAATCCGACGACCGCCGTGAGATTTGACAATCGGTAGATGTTCCGGTCGGTCACTTTTGAACTGTGCGTGATTTGAACTTCGTTGCGAAGCATTCCGTCCAGGCCGCGCACTGTCGTGTAAAGGGCGCCCAAACCTAGTGGATTAATTGCTTCCGAAACTTCGCGTTGCTCTCGTCCAAGTCGTTGATCCTGTGATTCAACGATCGGCCCCCGAAATATCAACGACAACAAGAATAGGACGAGCATCAGCAAGAGCGAAGTTTTGAACATGGCTGTTTTTTCATATCGTGCTTACCGGCCGGCATTCCCTCGATAAAACGGCTGCATCAGGACGTTCTTCTTCGAGGTCATGTGGCCCGGCGTTTTGTCTTCCATGATCGCCGCGACGACCATGTTCATCTTGGCGTCCAAGTCGTCGGCGTAATGCACCAGCATAGCTTCCGGCGTCATCGGCGGTTTCGGCGCGCCCCATTCCGGCAAGCGTTGGTGGGAAACGATGATATGCTCCAACCGTAATAACGTTTCGACGCCTAGCGTCTCGGCCGGCTCGGCATCTTTGGCGGCCGCCGCTTCTCGCGCGAGTTCCGCGGCCGCCTCGCGGACCATGTCGCGGCCTTGCAATACGTGGCCGATCAGGCTGCCCGCCGGCGTGTACGTCGGACCTTCCGGTTGCCACTCGAGTTCGCGGAGCTTGCCGATGTCGTGCAAGATCGCCCCGGCGACGATCAGCCCCTTGTCGATCGGCGGCGTCAGTTCGGTGTAGTAAGCCGCGTAACGTTCGGCGAAGAACACGGCGTTCTTCACCACGCTCGCCACATGCTCCAAGAACCCGCCGCTGACGGCATGATGATTCCGCGTGGCGGCCGGCAGCGTGAGCAGCGCCGCTTTATTGTCCGTAAGCAACTTCAGCGTCAGCCGCCGCAATGCGATGTCGGCGATATGCGTTTCCGCCGCGGCGCACAACTCGGTAAACAATTCCACCGGGTCGAAACGCGACTGCGGCCGAAAGCCGTCGGGATCAAAGCCGTCGGCGGCGTCCGCGTCAACGACTTCACGCACCCGGTGCAGGTCGAGCTGCGGCCCGAAGCTCGTTTCCTTGAGTACGCAGCGGAGCTTATAAAACGCGCCGACCTGCCACTGCTTGCGACAATCCTCGGAATGCTGCGAGTCGTTCCAAATCGGAAACGCGAACTCCCGCGTCGCATCACGGAAGCCGACCTTATAGTACGGCTTGCCGTCCTTAGTCTTCAGCTCTTCCTTCTGATAGAGCAACGCAAACGCATCGGCCTCCTCACCGACGAGCAACTCGCCGAGCTTCAGAATCGGCAATGCCTTGGCCATGGTTCGCCTGCAGGATGTCGTTCGAGGTTCGGATTGTGAACCGACATCTTAACTCGGCAAAATTGCACACGCGAACAGCTTTCCCAAACAGTATCAAACACTGGATCGCCGGTTACTTGCCGTATCCCTGCGGGTGCGCTTCGTGCCAGCGCCAGGCCGTGGCGACTATCTCTTCGATGTCGGTGTAGCGCGGGGTCCAGCCGAGCGTGCGGCGTGCCAAGCTCGCGTCGGCGACGAGTTCCGGCGGGTCGCCCGGTCGCCGCGGGCCGACGAGTTCCTTGATCTCCTTGCCGGTTACGCGCCGGCAGGCGTCGATCACTTCGCGAACGCTGTAGCCGCGGCCGCTGCCGAGGTTCACCCGGATTTCAACTCCCGGCGCGAGCTTATCGAGGGCCATCAAGTGGGCCGAGCCGAGGTCGTCGACGTGCACATAGTCGCGAATGCAGGTACCATCGGGCGTCGGGTAGTCTTGACCGAACACGGTGATCGCCTCGCGCTGCCCGAGCGCCACTTGCAGTACCAGCGGAATGAGGTGCGTCTCCGGCGTGTGATCTTCGCCGATGTCGCCGGCCGGCGAAGCGCCCGAGGCGTTGAAGTAACGCAAGGCTGCGTAGCCGAAGCCATACGCCTTGGTGTAATCGGCCAAGGCCTGTTCGACGACGAGTTTCGAATAGCCGTACGGATTGATCGGCTTCTGAATCTCGGCTTCCGTGATCGGAATTTGTTGCGGCACGCCGTAAGTGGCCGTGGTGCTCGAGAAGACGATCTTTCGCACGTCGGCGGCCCGCATCGCTTCCAAGAGCGACAAGCTGCCGACGACGTTGTTCTGATAATACTTCGCCGGATCGGCCACGCTCTCGCCCACTTGCGCGAAGGCCGCGAAGTGCATCACGGCGTCGATCTTGTTTTCCTTCAGCGTTCGCGTGAGCAGCGGTCCTTCGTGCAAGTCGCCTTCGATCAGCCGCCCCTCGGGCACGGCCCGACGATGGCCATAGACGAGGTTGTCGTAAGCCCAAACTTCGTGCCCGGCCTGACTGAGCAGACGGACCGCGTGACTGCCGATGTAGCCGGCGCCGCCGATGACGAGAATGCGCATGGATCAAAGCGTGCAAAGGGAGGTGATTTTGCGAAGCGGGAACCGTGACAACTATACGTCAGGTCCCCGGACGACGACTGTGCCGGTTTTTCCGGTTTTGGCGAGCGGACGTCGCCGAATGCCGGCAATGCTTCGCGTTGTCCGGACCGGCGGCGGTCGATAAGAGTTAAGGCTCGATCACCGTGCGGAGCGTCACTTTTGGACAAACGTCGAACGTCGCCGAACATTCGAAAGCTGCCGGCCGAGAAGCCGGTCGCCAAGACGCCGCGCGGCGTGGCGCCGAAGACGCGCAGCGCGAGTGATGCGGCTAAACGGGTGGATCCGAAGTCGGAGATTAAGCCGGCGGCCGCGAACGTCGCGAACCGGCCGGTCGAGCATCCGTACGTCGTTTCCTTTATCGAGTACCTGCGGACGGAGGCGCACCTCAGCGACAACACGGTCGCTGCCTATCGCCGCGACTTGCGAAAGTTCTACGAGTGGCTCGCCGGCCGCAAACCGACGAAGCTCAGCGTGCAGGAACTTTCGGACTACGCGAAGTGGTTGCATGCCAAGAAGCTCGCTCCGGCCAGCTTGGCCCGGCATTTGATTTCGCTGAAGCTTTTCTACCGCTATCTGCAACTGGAATCGATCACCGTCGACAATCCGGCCGAGCTGCTCGGCGGGCAGAAACTTTGGCAGCGCATTCCGCAAGTGTTGCCGCCGGCCGTAATTGAAAAGATGCTCGTGGCTCCGCTCACGCATAAGAGCTGCCGTGCCCGCGATAAGGCGATGCTGGAACTGCTCTACGCGACGGGCTGCCGAGCTTCGGAACTCGTGAACTTGCGGCTGCGCGACGTCCGCCACGACGAAGGACATTGCGTTTGTCGCGGCAAGGGTGACAAGGAACGAATCGTACCGCTCGGGAAGCGGGCGATCGAAGCCGTGCGGATTTACTTGCGTGATGAACGGCCGGCCCTGGCCATTGGCGCGGGGAACTCACAGCCGGAGTGGCTATTGCTCTCGCGCACCGGTCGCCGGCTGCGGCGCGAGCGACTGTGGGAACTCGTGAAGCAGTACGCCGTCGAAGCGGGGGCGCATCCGGACGTCAGT
The DNA here is from genome assembly GCA_017303535.1 of Planctomycetota bacterium. Classification (GTDB taxonomy): domain Bacteria; phylum Planctomycetota; class Planctomycetia; order Pirellulales; family PNKZ01; genus PNKZ01. The sequence goes on along the minus strand of JAFLCO010000127.1, from coordinate 5,834 downwards.
CCTCACACGCTGCGGCACAGTTTTGCAACGCACCTGCTGGCCGGCGGGGCCGACTTACGGCTCGTGCAAGAAATGCTCGGCCACGCCAGTATTCAAACGACGCAGATCTACACGCACGTCGACCAGGCGCGGCTGAAGGCCGTGCATACGAAATTTCATCCGCGGGCTTAACGGCCGCGCGAATGACTACGCCAGCGCCGCTTCCGCGTTGAGATACTCGGCCGGAACCACGCGGAGCAACTCTTCCATGCTGGTCACCCCTTGGGCGACTTTCAGTAGTCCGGCGCGGCGGAAATCGTGCATACCGGTGCGAATCGCCTCGTCGTAGATTTCGCGCTCGGGCGACATGTTGGAGATGAGTCCGCGCATCTTGGTGGAAACGTTCATCACTTCGAAAACACCGGTACGCGTCGCGAATCCGGTGCGATGACAGGCTTCGCATCCCTTGGGGCCGTAGATGACCTGCCCCTGCCCGGGCATGAGATCTTTTTGGACGTCGTCGAAAATGTGCGGGGCGCCGCTGACGTCGATCGGCTGGTGGCATTTACCACAAAGCACGCGGACCAGCCGTTGGCTAATGATGCCCAGCAAGCTCGACGCCAAAAAGTGCGGGTGGACGTCGTAGTTGAGCATGGCCCGAATCGCGCCGGCCGTTACCGGCGCGTGCATCGTGGCGAGCACCAAGTGACCGCTGTTGGCGGCGCGGATAGCCGTCTGCGCCGTGACCTTGTCGCGAATTTCGCCGATGAGAATCACGTCCGGCGCTTGGCGAAGCACACTCCGCAAGAGGTCGGGAAAATCGAGGCCGATCGAAACATCAACCTGCGATTGACGCACGCCGGGGATTTCGCTTTCGATCGGGTCTTCGATCGTGTTGAGTTTGCGAAGGCCGTTGTTCAAGTGACGGAGGCAGGCATAGAGCGAGGTCGTCTTGCCTGCGCCGCTGGGGCCGGTGACGAGGATTAAGCCGCCGGGGCAGTTGAGCATGCTATGAACGTCGCGGAGTTGTTGCTTCGAGAGGCCGAGGTTCTCGAAGTCGTCTCCTTGACGATCGCGGCCGAGCAACCGCAGGGAGAAATCTTCACCGTAGAGCGTGGGGATCGTATTGATCCGCAAGTCGCGACGCACGCCCGACGGGCCGACGAATACCCAGCGGCCGTCGGCCGGGTGGCGACGTTCGGCCAGATCCATTTCCGCGGCGGTCTTCATGTAGTTCAAGCAGCGGCGGCCGTCGACCACGGAGAGCCGGTAGAGCCCGCGAACCATGCCCATGAGCCGGGCCTGCACGTGCACGACGTCGGCATCGGTGACGAAGAAGACGTCGCTGGCGCCGAGCATCGCGGCGTCGTCGATCATCTGCATGACGGCCGCGCCGGGATCGTCGGCGATATTCGGCAGGATACGGTCTTCGAATTCAATCGCTTCGTCGGTGGCCATCGGTCGCATCTTTCGCAAGAAACCAAGCGGCGGAACTATTCGATCTTCAGCACCTTCTCGAGCCGGAGCAGATCGAGCGTTTGCCGGACGGTGCGGCTTGGCGACCCGACGACCAGCGCCCCGCCGTTTTCAACAAACATCTTGTGACAGTGCAGCAGTCCGCCGATGCCGGCCGAACTGATGAAGTCGGTCTCGGCCATATCGAGCCGCACTTGGCGGCCGTACACCTCGGGTCCGCACAACTCCACCAGAGAATCGGCGAAGTTCAACGGGTCGTCCGGCGCGATCGGCCCCTCGGCGCGAACCTCGACGGCCTTTTCGTCTGCCTGAACAAAATGAAGCTTCATGGGGCGTGAATCCGCGAGTTGCGTCGAGCGGGAAAACTGCGAAACGTCGAGTCGAACATAGCGACTTGGCAACGTACCGAACTCGCGCAAGCGTTGTGTGAGAAGTCGTGGCGAAATGCGTTTGCCGGCGGCGAGCGTTGGTCGTTCGCCGCGCGCCCCTTCACTCCGCGGGGGGTTGGGGATACAAATACGGGTTGCGATGCGTAGTGAGTTTCCTGGCGGTGCGCGGCCCCTTGAGTAGGTCGTGAACGTTCGCCGCCGACGGAGCTTGCTTTTGACGCCCTCTGCGTCCGGTCGCGCCCCTTTGCGAAGGTGCTTGCCGATGAATGCCGCTGCTCGTCCGACGAAGGAACAACTCCTCAACCGCCCGATCGTTCACCTCGACATCAAGAAGCACGACGTCTCGCCGCTGGTGAATCAGATGCGCGACACGGCCTTCTCGGCCCGTGATCTGGCCCGCGCCGCCGACATCTACGATCGGATGTTGAAAGACACCGAGTGCGGCGTGATTCTCTGCTTGGCGGGTTCGTTGATCAGCGCCGGCTTGAAGCAAGTGTTCGTCGACTTGATCCGCAACAACATGGTCGACGCGATCGTCAGCACCGGCGCGAACATCGTCGATCAGGACTTCTTCGAAGGTCTCGGCTTCCAGCACTACATCGCCGACGACATTTACAAAGCGGGCCTGCACGACGACCTGCTCCGCGACCTGCACATCGACCGGATTTACGACACGTTCATCGACGAAGATGATTTGCGGATTTGCGACGACGTGACGCGGCAAATCGCCGACGATTTGCCGCCGCGACCGCATTCGTCGCGCGAGTTCATTCGCGAAATGGGCGCGTACCTGAAAGAGCACGGCAAGACGAAAGATTCGATCGTGCTGGCGTCGTTCGAGAACGACGTGCCGATTTTCTGCCCGGCGTTCTCCGATTGCTCGGCCGGCTTCGGCTTGGTCGCGCACCAACATGCCCGCGGCGATCAGCCGAAGGTGGCGATCGACAGCGCGAAGGATTTCTACGAACTGACGCAGCTGAAGATTCGCAACCCGACGACCGGCCTGCTGATGGTCGGCGGCGGCGTGCCGAAGAACTTTGCGCAAGACATCGTCGTGGCGGCGGAGATCCTCGGCGTCGATGCGCCGATGCACAAGTACGCGATTCAGGTCACCGTGGCCGATACCCGCGACGGCGCCTTGAGCGGCAGCACGCTCAAGGAAGCGTCGAGCTGGGGTAAGGTCGACACCGTGTACGAGCAGATGGTATTCAGCGAAGCCACGCTGGCGATGCCGCTGATCTGCGGCTTCGCCTACCACCAACAAGGCTGGAAGCAGCGCACCGGCAAGCACTGGGGCAAGCTGCTCGACGAAGTGCCGACCGCGGCCGGCTAACGCCTGCTTTCACCGCGGAGGCACGGAGAACACGGAGCGGGAGACATGAGCGTTTCCCCTTCTTTCCTCTCAGTGCTCTCCGTGGCTCCGTGGTGCAATAAAACTTAAGCGGCGGGCACTAAGTGTCCTGCCGCTTCTTTTTTGGTTGCAGCGGGCGGCCGGCCGCACCATCCCTACAATAGCCACAGGCGCAAAACTCCGCATCGCGGCGGAGCGCCCGAATGCTCACCTATAGTTGGAGGTGTCGGCCTGCCTTCGGCGGGACGCTGTGACATTACGTCGCCTGCCGTGTGCGGAGTCGCCAACCGTGATGAAAACCTATCGCGAACTGAAGTTCTGGGAACGTACCCACAAACTCGTGGTGCGCGTGCATGAAGTCACGCGGTCGTTTCCCAAGGAAGAACTCGTCAACCTGACGTCGATTATTCGCCGCACGGCCACGACGATCGGGCAGCATCTGGTGGAAGGTTCCAATGCCCCGGTCGAGCGCGAGAGTTCGATCCCGCTACAATCGGCGATCACCGCGACCAGCCAACTGGAATACCAAATCCTGCTGGCCCACGACCTCGGCTACCTCGACGGCGTTACGCACGAGGAACTGACGACCGAGATTTACGAAGTCCGCCGTGCGATGCAGACGCATCTCGTCCGCGTGCGTTCGCTGCGGTAGTTCCGACGCTTACCGTAGACTTACAACACCGCGCGAACGTCGTCGGGATGGACGTTGCCCACGAGTTCCACGTGCCCGAGCCGGCTGGGGAGCACGAAGCGGAGCTTGCCGTGCTCGACCTTCTTATCGCGCTGCATCACGCGTAAGACTTCTTCCGAATCGACGTCCGGCACGGCCGTCGGCAGGCCGAGCGCCGTGAGAAGTTTGTGCTGGCGGTCGACGAGTTCGCCGTCGATCCGGCCCATCCGTTCAGCCAAGCGAGCGGCGCAGTCCATGCCGATCGACACCGCTTCGCCATGAAGCAACTTGCCGTAGCCGGTGAGCGTTTCGAAGGCGTGACAAAACGTATGGCCGTAGTTGAGCACGGCCCGCAGTCCTGTTTCTTCGCGTTCGTCTTTGCTCACGACTTGGGCCTTGAGCCGGCAGCTTTGCGCGATAATCTCGCGCAGCACCTCGGGCTCGCGGGCATTCAGGCCGGCGATGTTTTGTTCCAAGTAGGCGAAGAAGTCGGCGTCGAGAATCACGCCGTATTTCACAACCTCGGCCAGCCCGGAACGATACTCACGGGCCGGGAGCGTATCGAGCACGGCCGTATCAATCACCACTCCCATCGGCTGCCAAAAGGCGCCGACCATGTTCTTCGCGCCGCTCAGGTTGATGCCGACTTTACCGCCGACCGAGCTATCGACTTGAGCCAAGAGCGTCGTCGGAACTTGCAAGAACGCCAGCCCTCGGGCATAGCTCGCGGCGACGAAGCCGGCCAAGTCGCCGATCACTCCGCCGCCGACGGCCGTGATGACCGTGCGGCGATCGGCGCCAAGATCCAGAAGCTTATTCCACAGCCCTTCAAGCACTTCGGCGCACTTCGTCGCCTCGCCCGGATCGACGACCAGCAGATCGACCAACACGTCGGCGTTGCTCAAGCCTTCCGCCACGGTCATGGCGTGGCGATGCTCGACGTTGGCGTCGGTAATGATCACCGCGTGCGAGACCTTCCGCCGCGTCTGCAGAAACCGGCCGGCGTCGGGCAGGTTGCCCGTGCCGATTTCGATCGGGTAGCTGCGCTCGCCCAGCGCGACGTGCACGGTGCGAAGGGGAAGGGGCATGGCGAGTGGGGAAGGTGGAGTGGGGAGTGGGGAACGAACAAATTACGGCCGTCGTTGTTCGGCCGACCATCCCCGAGCCTTCGGTTCTCGACCTTCCGAGTTTATTTACGAACTCGGGCCAGGTCGGCTTCGGTCACCGTGATGTCGCGGCAGAAGCCGGTGTGGAGGCGCGTGTAGTCGAGGTCGGCCGCGTCTTTCGGCGCGGCGTGGAGCTTCGCGGCCAGTTGAGCCCGCTCGTTCGGCGCGATGCCGGCCATTTCGGCGGGCCAAATCGTGTTGGTTTCTACGACCAGCGCTTCGCGGTACGGATCGAATGCGTTTGCCATCGCGTCTGCAACCTTCGTCGTAACGTCCCGGCTGAGCGGGAACCTAGCGGGAACCTGCGGAAAACATGAGCCCGCCAGTATAACGCCGGCGCGGCGGCGTTTGTAGGCCGCCCGGTTTACGCCGGATTCTTCGGCCGGGGAGCCGGGGCCGTGCTCGTCGGCGGATTTGCCACCGGTGGCGCAGGGACGGGTGCCGGAGACGTCGCGGTCGGCTGCGCCGGCGGCGGCTCAAGCAGGTTGCGCAGGCCGTTGAGCAGCGGGCGGCGCGGCGGAGGCGCAACCGGCGGAGGTTGCATCCCGGGCGGCGCGCCGGGAATCGGCGGTTGCTGCGCTTGGCGGTTTTGCAACGTCGCCTGTCGCCGCGCTCGTATAGCTTCCAAGACGTCAATCGCCGTACCGACACCGTCGGCAATGGCTTCCGCCGTCGTCGGACCGGTCGCTGAAGGCGTGGGCAGCGGCATCGCGGGTTGCGGCGGCGGCGGCGGTTGACGCGGACCAGCTTGCGGATCGCTCGCATCCGCCGCAGTGCCGACAGGCGGCACCTGAGCCGTCGGT
>JAFLCO010000126.1:13220-15431 GCA_017303535.1 Planctomycetota bacterium | reverse complement strand
GGCGCTCAAGTTCGTAGCGTCGTTGAAGCGGATGGCCGAGCCGTTGTTGACGATGATCGAGCCGGTGCCGGCCGTCGCAAGGCTGTTGGGGTTGAACGTGTTGCCGGGCGAGTAAATCGCATCGCCGCCGCGAGCGCCGAAGAGCACGGTACCGCCGGTGATGACGAGGCCCCCCTGCCAATCGTTGAGCGTGCTATTGAGATTGAGGACGGAGCCGCCGACTTTGTTGAGCGTGAAGAAGCCGGCGCCGTCGGTCACTTGACCGTCGAGCGTGAGTTCGGCGCTGCTGACGTTGATATAAGCGTGGTCGAGCAGCGTCGTCGTGCCAAGAAACTTCGGCATGTTGGCGTTCGCGCCGGTCGTGGCGAAGCTGTTGCGGCCGAGCGTCAGGTTGTTAAAGAGGACAAGCTTGTTTGAGTCGGACGAATTGAAGCGGTCGGTCGCGAGCCCGCCGTTGGCGCCGTCGACCGTGATGCTATTGCCGGCCACGAGCACCTGTTGCGACGACGTGTTGTCGCCCGACGTGTAAAACTCGACCGTACCGCCGCGGAGCACGATGTTCGTATCAGGCCCGAGCGAATTGCCGACTTCGTACGGCGAGCCGTTGGAATTGCCGGTGACGACGATGCGGACTTGCCCCTGATTCACGCGCAGCTCCCCGAGCGTGCTGGGCAGGTCGCCGCGCGTGTTGTCAAAGATGAGCCGACCGGTGCCGTTCTTCACGAGGATGCTGGAAGCGTCGCCGATAAACCGACCGGAGAACGTCGTGGCCGTGTTGCTGCGGCCGACGGTGAGCTTCGCCGAGCCGAGCAGAACTTGTGCGCCGAAGTCACCGGTCAGAGCGCCGATCTCGGTGTCGAAGCTATTGAGATCGAACACGGCCGCCGCGCCGACGGTGACCCGCGAGAAACCGACAGGTCGGGTAAAGCCGCCGATGCCGTTGACCACGTCCATCCGCAAGGTGCCGCGATTGATGATGGTGTCGAAGCGGTAGGTGTTGTTGCCGCTCAGAATGAGCGTGCCTGCGCCGAACTTGGTGAGCGACACGGCGCCGTTGCCGATGATCGAGGCGCTGATCCGAGAGGTCGAGGCGTCGTCGACGTAGATCAAGCCTTCGCCGGTACCGAAATTGAGCGTGCCACCGGTAATGTTCGCTCCGTTATTGAGAATAAGGCCGCCGAACGTGCCGGCGGTGAGTTCGCCGATGTTGAGCGAGAAGCCGGCCAGATCGAGATTGGCGCCGAGTTTCAAAGCGTAGGCGAAGCGATCGGCCGTGAGTGCGCCACCGGCGGAACTAACGATCGAGGCGCTCGAGTTACCGGCATCATCGACGTTGAGGCTCGTGTACGCTGCGCCAACGACGTCGCCCGAGCCGTTGACCGTGACGAAATCGCCGCTGCGGTCGGCTTGGCTGACCGTTTTGACGAGCCAGGGCGCGAGAATTCCGTTGACGAGTTCCGGCGTGGTGATTCGCAACACTTCTTCGCCCGTGTTGAGTTCGGGAATGAAGGCGACGGCCCCCGTGCCGGTACGCGTGATCGTGTTGACTTGCAGAATGGTCCGTTGGCCGTCGACCGCGCGGTCGTGAATTCGTAAGTTGGCCCCGCCGCCGACGCTCATGCCGGCCGTAGTGATTGTGAGCGAGTCGGCCGTCGGCGACGCGACGCCGCGGAGGAGGAACGTGCCGTCGTTCAGCGCGATCGCGTTGTTGTTGCCCAGCGCGCTCGAGGCCGACGCTTGGGCCTGCGCGATGAGCGTGCCGCTGTTGATCGTGACGCCGCCGGTAAAGGTGTTGCTCCCGCTGGTCGGATCGAGAATCACGGTGCCGCGCCCCAGCGGAGGCGTGCCGCCGTTGGCCGGGAGCACGCCGCTGACGGTGCTGCCGATCGTGATGCCGCCGGTGCCGGAGATCGTGCCGGTGACGGTAACGTCGCCGCCGGTCGTCGCCGTGAAAGTGATGCCGCGACCGACGGCGATATTGCCCGCGAACACCTTGTCGCCCGCATCGAGCCCGCCGAGCACCTGAATGCCCGCGGTGGCGCTGTTGGTAATCGCCTTATCGAGCGTGCGGGCGCCGCTGAGAAGGATGCCGCTGTTCTGGTTGCTGCCGAAGGCGAGGTTGCCCGTGCCGAAGACGTCGATGATGCCGGCCGTATCGTGAGCGGCGATGAGCGTCCCTTGGCTCAACGTCGTGCTGCCGTTGTACGAGGC
>JAFLCO010000126.1:0-13210 GCA_017303535.1 Planctomycetota bacterium | reverse complement strand
CGGCACGGCCAGCGGGAAGATCAGCGGCTCCTTGCCCGGCTCCAGCCCGTAGGCCGATTCGCCCGAGCTGCCGAAGAACATGCGGATGGCGATGATCACGAGGATGACGCCGCCGGCCACCTCCAGCGACGTGCCGCGAATGTTGAAGGTGAAGTTGGCTCCAAGCGTAACGCCGTCGAGAATCTTGAGCGAATAGCTTCGTTCGCCGGTAATTACGAGGTCGGGAGCCGTGCCCGTGGCCAAACGATCGAAGGCGATCACCGCGCCTGAGCCGAGCCCGGAGACGCGGTCGACGTTGAGCACTCGCGAACCCGCGCCGGCCAGCGAGAGCGTACCGAAATCGAACACGACCGGCGCGGCCGACGTGCCGACGGCGTTGGTCCGCAAGTCGAGCGTGGCCGTCGTATTCGAGGCAGGGTTCATCGTCACGCCGCTTCCGGCATTGCCCGCAGCACCCGTGTGCGCGAGGATCAACACGCCGCGCGTCACTTCGGTCGTGCCGCTGTAGGTGTTGTCGGCTGAAAGCACAACTGCCGGTGGAGTCTGCGACGCGGCCAAACGCAACGTGGCCGCGCCGTTGGCATCGCTGATTGGCGCGGAGAAGGTCGTGTAGTTTAAGTTATTCACGTTAGGAGCGAGCGACACGGTGAACGCGGAGCCGGTGCCGGTAAACGTCGACGGGCCGCTAAACTCCAAATTCGAAGTATTACCGACCGTCAGCACGACGGTACGCGCGCCGCCGGTCGTGTGTAGGCCGCCGACCTTGACGGTAGCTTGCTGAAGACCGCCGTAGGGGGCTAAGACGATCGTGGCCGTCGCATTGACGGTCACGTCGCGCCCGGCGTACTGCGTATCGATGTTGCCGTGCGCGCCCGTCACGCGAAACTCGAGCACACCGCCGAACATCTCGATATCGTTGGCGGCGTTGCCGAGCGCGGCGTCTTGAGCGACCGCCAGCGTGCCGCCGTGGCCGATGGTGATACCTCCGGTGAAGCTCTGCGCTTGCGTCAGCAGCAGCGTGCCGAGCAGATTACGGTTGGTCGCGTCGTTGGAACCGACCACAAGACTGTTGCTTCCCGTCAGCACGTTCGCGTTTTCGATGATGAGCGTCCCCAGACCGCCGCCGAAGCGATACGTGGCCCCGACGCCCACCGAAAGGCTCGTGCCCGTGTAACGCCCTCCGTTGTGCGTGGCTCCCAGCCAGACTTGCGTCGTGGGCGCGGCGAGATTGGTTTTGGAGATGATGTCTTCTTCGAAGCGGATGCCGTCGAGCAAAATGGCCGCAATATTCGTCGCGCTGTCGGTAATCCGAATGTTTTGCAGGCCGGTGCCCGTCGTGTTGAACGCGATGCTGTTGCCCGTGCCGGCCGCGAAGCCTGGCCCCAGCGCAATGGCCGCCGCCGAGGTGGCGAGGTTCGGAGTGATCGAAAGCGTTTGATTCGCGCCGAAGTGCTCGGGCGACAATAGACGCAGAACGGCGATGCTTGCCGAGGAAGTTGGACGAACCGTCACGTCGTTGCCCGCGACGTCCTGCCCTAAGGCGCCGGGCACCATCGGGCTGAGCCAACCGCGATTCACGTTCGTGCCGAGCGAATAAGTGTTGGCCGAGGTCAGTTGCAGTTCGCCGGTTTCGACTTTGTTGATGCCGCCGTTGGAGATCACGCCGGAGATCATGTGGGAATAGTTTCTCACGGCGATGTTGCGAACGCCGTTGAGTAAATCGACGCTGCCTGCGAGATTCACGCTGTCGACGATGTCGCCGCGGCCGAGCCCCATGTTGCCCGACACGAACACCGGCATGTCGAGCGGCCCGAAGTATCCGAGCGCGTAGCCAAGGTAGCCGTACGTCGAACCGGCTCCCATGAAGTACAGCGGACCGGTGCCGAGCGAACCGGGTCCGGCGATTTCGAGCGTACCCGCGGTCAGGTAGGTACCGCCGTCGTAGGCGTTGTACTGATTCAGCAGCGACAAGATGTTGCCGCCGGCTTTAAGCACTCCGCCGTTAAAGACTTGCCCTTCGACGATCATGTAGCCGTTTGGGGAGCTAAGCGTGCGGCGATCGCCGGCCAGGTCGAAGCTGCCGCGAAGCGTGAGCGTACCGGTGCCGACGGCGTCGCCGACCTGAAAATCGCCTTGAAGCGTGAAAGCGTTCTCCAGCACATGGCGGCCGGCTCCGGTCGAGGCCAGTATTACCGAACCGTTGATGGTGATCGGCCCTGTGCCCAGCGCCGACGCGCTCGCGATGCGGATTGTTCCTTGGTTCAAGAACGTGCCGCCCGTGTAGGTGTTCGTTCCGTTGAGTGTGACAATTCCCGCGCCGCTCTTGGTGAGCGAAACCGGAGCAAAGAAGCCGTTGTCGACGATCGCGGCGTTCATCGTGAGATTGTCGGCGGCGTCGCCGACCGTGAGAATCAGATCGCCCGGCACGTCGGCAAGGCCGCCGGCCGTGACGCTGCCGGCGTCGACCGCGGCACCGATCGTGAGATCTTCGCGACCTGCGGCGATCATGATGCCGCCGACACTGCCGAACCGCAGCAGCCCACCGCCGAGGTCGACCGTGGCGGCGGTCGTGTGATCTTGCAACAGCGTGTTGATGCTCACCGTCGGCCCGCCGAGCGTGATGTTGCCCGACGTTCCGGCGTTGATCCGCAAGTTATTATTCAGACCGTCGGCAATCGATCCGCCGAGCCCGACGTCGACGTAGCCGGTGAACGTTTCAATATTGCCGCCGACGACGGTCGCCCAGTTGGCGCCGCCCACGGTGGCGAACGCGCCGAGGATGCCCGTGCCGCCGGCGTTGGCCGTGATCGTGTTGGCGATTGAGTTCGCGGAGAAGTTGAAATCGACCGTCGCGCCGGCCGAGCGCAAAAGCTCGCCGAAGAAATAGCTCACGCCGCCGGATCCCGTCGACGTCGTACTGATGCTCGAAGCGCCGTATGCCAACGTCAACGAGCCGAAGCCTTGCGAGTTGAAGCTGTCTTGCTTGCTGACGGTAATCAGCGCGCCGCCGCGCATCACGAGCGGCGAAGCGCCGCGAATCAAGTCGGCGCCCGGACCGGTGGACGTGTCGAAGTTGAGGATCAGCGTGCCGCGTTCGATCGTCGTCGTGCCGGTGTACGAGTTGCCGGTCGTCGCGCCGTTGCGCGAGATCACCCAACTCCCGGTTCCCTTTTTCCAGAGCGACGTGGCGTTAAAGCCGTCGTCGACGATGTCGACCGCCATGATGTTGTTGATTGTCGCACTGGTGTTATTGTTCGTGCCCGTCAGATAGATCGTTCGTGTGCCGGTGCCGAGAATGCCCATCGCGCCGGTGCCGCTGAATCGCATATTGACCGTGCCGGAGGAAGCGGACGAATCGAACGTCGCCCCGGCGAGGCCGACCGTGAACAGCCGGTTGGTCGAGCTGTTGCTGCCGTTGGCTTTGCGCAGCGTGCCGCCGTCGATGACGAGGTTCGCGGCCGCCGTCGAGGCCCGACCGATGTTCGAGTTCGAGCCGCCGTTGGCCAGCGTCGTCACCACAAGGGTCCCGCCGAGGATGCTCGTCGCTCCGGTGTACGTATTCGTGCCGGTAAGATGCCAAATGCCGGAGCCGGTCTTCACGAGCGACGTGGGGCCGCCGGTTCCATCGCCGATGACGATTCCCAGCGTGCTGCTGCCGATGCTCGTCAGCGCCGTGTTGCCCAGATAAGTGCCGCCCAAAGTCAGCGTGCGCGGACCGTCGCCGACGTAGCCTGCCGCGGGCCCGGTGAGCATCAGCGCGCCGGAGCCTTCGTTAAGGATCGTGCCGCCGCCGGCGCCCAGCGTGAAGGAACGATCAGTCACGATACTCGGTCCCGTATAGCGCAAGGTGGCGCCGTCGAGCACGAGGCTTGCCGCGTTTGTCGCCGCGCTCGTGGCATCGCCGGCCCCGAGCACGCCCGCTTCGCCGATGTTGTTCAGCGAGCCGACGTTGACCACGCCTTCCCGGAGAGTCATGGAGCCGGTAAACGGGCTGGCTCCGGTCGGCGTCCAAGTTCCGGTGCCGACCTTAATCACGGAGCCCGTGCCGACGAAAAGGCCGGCGCCCGCCGAGTTGATCGAGCCGCCGAACGTCAGCGAGCCGCCGCCGACGTCGACCGTGCCGTTGTTCGTCAACGAGCCGATCGTTTCGGTGAGGCCGGCTAGATCAAACGTCGCGTTGCCGTTGATCGTGACGCGCGAGCCGTCGGGAATAACGTTGCCAGTGGTGCCGCCGAGCCGCAACGTGCCGGCCTGAATGCGAGTTTCGCCGGTGTACGTATTTTCGTTGGTCAGCGTCAGTGTGCCGAATCCCATTTTAGAAATGGAATTGTTGGCTCCGCCGGAGGAGATGACCCCGTCGATCGTGACGTCGGATGCGATCGTGATGTTGCGGTTCGAGGAGTTGCCGATGCTCACGTTTCCTTGCAACACGAAATCCCCGGTCGAGCCGAAGGTGCGGCCGAACACCGCGGTGCCTGAAAGCAAAATGTCGTTGGCGAGCGTGATCGTCGCGGCGTCGAGCGACGCCAACGTCGCCCCGCCCGTCATTGTCAGCAGGCCCGAGCCGAGCGCATTGTTGCCGCGTACCAAGGTGACGCCTTGCTGGAGCGTAACGCCTGCGTCGAACGTATTGTTGCCGGCCAAGACGAGCGTCCCGGTGCCGGTCTTGATGAGACCGCCGCCGACTCCGCTTAATTCGCCCCAGAATGCGGTACGACCGTTGACGATGCTGAGCGTCCGCACCGCGCCGCCGAGGTCACCGTCGCCGTAGAAATTCAGCGTTCCCAGGCCGCCGGGAAACTGGCCGAACGTCACGTCGCCGTCGAAGATGAGATCGTTCGCCAGGTTTCGCGCCACGGCGGAATCGCTCGTGATCGTATCGCCGCCGAGAGTCAGCACGTCGTTTCCGAACTGACGATCGTACGTCACGATCAGTTCGTCGGCCGTCAACAGCGCAGGCGGGCAACCGAGCGCCAGCGAACACGCGACCGCGGCCACGCGTCGAACGAACGTTCCGACGCGACGCATTTTTCGAGAGCACTTCATAAGATCTCACTGGGCTCCGTGCGGGAACACGCGCGGAGTCAATGTGTCGCAGGCGCGGTGCCTACGACGGGGGAGAGGCGATGCGAACCGAGCGAAGACGAACGTCTCGTGACTCACGCGAGAGAACGCGAGTGCGGCAGGGAGAACGCATGAAGCGTTCCGAATGTGCTGCGACTGCCGGCGACCACGGAGGTCTGCGTCGGCCGATGCGCGGAAAGATGACCGAAACCACGCTCAGGGCGCGCTGCGGGGTTTACGGATTTCTTGAGATTATTTCGCCGCTGCGCGAAGATCGGCCGGGTGAGTTCTCGGCGTACTGCCGCCGTGTCGCAGGCTTTTCGCCTTGTGCCGTGCCGTTTGCGACGTTCTGTCCATTTACCGCGTCGCATTGCGGCGCACAGAAATCGCGTCGCGCTGTCGCATCGAAACTGTAAAAACGCTTGATGCGCAAATTCGACGCGGTCGCGACCGTCGCCGTGATGCGTCTAGACCGTGTAGCCGTAACGTTCGAAGTACGGCCGCCAGCAATTGGCGATCTGTTGTCGCACTTCGTCGGCCAGCACATGCCGATTCGTGCGATACCCGCGATGATCGGCGAAGTACGAGGTAAGCCGCGGCCGGGCCGTTTCAAAATCCGGAAGCTCCAATCGCGCGTAGACCTTTCGCATTTCGTCCATCGGATCGGCGACCAAGTCTTCGTATCGCAATTCGTAAAACTGGCGAGCGTCGAGTAAGGGTCGATCGCGTTCAAAGGCCGCATACATCCGCACAAACGTCTCCAGCACATATTCGTCCAAGCCTTCGTAGCTCGGAGCGTGAAACCCGCAGGAGTCCCACAGTTGTCGCCAGGTGTGCAGCGTCGAGGCAAACACCTCGTACGGATTGCGGACGATGTGCAGGAAGCGAGCACCAGGGAAAGCTTCGGCCAGGAGACGTAGGCGAGCCGTGTGCGTCGGCGACTTGAGCACCAGCGGACGGCGATCGCGGTACGACAACCGGCCCACGAACCAACGCATGCCCGCAACCCAACGCCGCCGCTCGCGCTCGTCGAGCGCTTCGATATCAAGCGCCAGGCCCGGCTCCGGATAATGATTCGGAAACGCCCACTTCACATAGGGCGACGGCAGCCCCAAGTTGCACAGCGCAAACTCGTCTTCCTGCGGCTTGTCGAACCCCACGGCCATGCTGTCCATCGGCCGCCGCTCCGGCAGGGCATGATTGAAGAGCCGGGGCATCCAGCCGTCGGTAAGCAAAAAGTGATGCGGCGTCATCACCTGATAGGTGGAGGGGGACGTAAACCGCTCGTCTTGCACAAGCAACTCATGCAAGAGGGTCGTGCCGGTCCGCCAATGCCCGACCACAAACAGCGGCGGCTCCGGCGCGGGCGCACGCCGTACGCGGCCCGAGTAGATGAGCTGGTCGGCCCGATGCAGCAGCGAGTTGACCGCGGAGAAGACGGTCTGCCGCAAGACCTGACCGACCCGCGGCGCGGCAAAGCGGTTGCGCGCGAGCAGCGGCAACCACACCCCCAGCGGCATGCCGAGCCAGTTGCGAATGTGATAAAATCGCAACTTCCGCGAGTCGCCGCGCGTGGCGACCGCCGGCGGGTCGACGATTTTCGATGTCTCGCGGATCGTGGTCATGCTCGCTATAGCGTAGCAGGCTCACGTTTGTTTCGTCGTGGAATGAAAATCGACCGCCGATGTGCTACAGCGGCACGGCGCTTAGCCCGGCAAATCGAGATGCGGATCGAGGCCCAACGGCAGGGCGCTGCGATTGCGGTGCTTTTCAAACGCCAGCAGTTGCTTGCGGCGGCGGAAGCGGCGGCGTTCGACTTTTCTTTGAGCGCGGCGGAAGAGGCGTTCGTAGCTTGCAGGAAACTCGTCGCCGCGGGACATGCCGAGTTGTTTGAGCCGCGCCGCGCGCTTCGGTCCGAAGGCTTCCAAGAGCAGGTCGTCTTCGAGCGAGAGCAGGTAGCGATACGAACCGGGGTCGCCTTGCCGGCCGCTGCGGCCGACGAGTTGGCGGTCGATCCGCGCGGCTTCGTGCATTTCGGTGACGACAACATGCAGCCCGCCGAGCGCATGGACGCCGTCGCCGAGGCGAATGTCGGTGCCGCGGCCCGCCATGTTTGTGGCGACCGTGATCCGGCCCCGCTCGCCGGCTCGGGCGATAATTTCTGCCTCGCGGGCCTCGTGATGGGCGTTGAGCACCTCATGCTCAAGGCCTGCGGCGGCGAGCATCTGGGAGAGTCGCTCCGATTGATCGATGCTGCGGGTCCCGACGAGCACGGGCCGCCCCGCGGCGTGCAGCGTTTGCACCTCGGCGACGACGGCCTGCCAGCGGGCTTCGGCCGTGCCGAAGATTTGCGTCGGCAGCCGCTTGCGAATCGGCGGACGATTCGTAGGGATCTGCCGCGTGCGAAGGTTGTAGATTCGCTTCAGTTCGCTCGCCGAGCCGGCCGCCGTGCCGCTCATGCCGGCCAAGTGCTTGTAGCGGAGGAAGAACTCTTGCACCGTGATCCGGGCCGCTTGGCCGCCGTCGTCGGTGATCGTCACGCACTCTTTGGCTTCGATCGCTTGGTGCAAGCCTGAGCGCCACTTGCGGCCTTCGGCAATGCGGCCGGTGAACTCGTCGACAATCTGAATCGACGATTCGTGCTTCTGTTCGCTTGGTCGCACAACGTAGTTGCGATCGCGCGCGTAGAGCCGCCCGACGAGGATGGCCCGTTCGACGTCTTCGTAGAGCGTGACGAGGCCGACGCCGCTCAACACCGCCGGAAACGGCAGGTTGCGAACCAGTTCACGGCCGGCGAACGTCAACTCCACGCGTTGTTCGGCGCGACGAAGTTCGTAGTGCTCTTCTTCGCGAAAGAGCCCGGCTTGCGTGGCGGCGAATTCGTAGCGGCCCGTCGTCGCCGCCGGGACTTCGCCCGCCGCGCCGGCGATAATGAGCGGAGTGCCGGCGTCGTCGATCAGGACGCTGTCGGCTTCGTCGACCAGCATGAAAAACGGCGAGCGTTGCAAAGGCTTATCGCCGCGGCGCGGATCAGGCTCTCCCGCGAGCCGGCCGACGAGATCGCTGCCGGCATCGTCTTGGCCGCGCAAGAGCAGGCGATCGCGTAAGTAATCGAAGCCGAATTCCTTGCCGGTGCCGTAAGTAATATCGGCGACGTACGCTTTGCGCCGCTCGGGCGGCTCCGTGCCGCTTTCAATGACGCCGGTCGTCAGCCCCAGCGCCGCGTACACCGGCTGCATGAGTTCCAAATCGCGGTGGGCCAAGTAGTCGTTGACCGTCGCCAAGTGAGCGCCCTTGCCGTAGAGCGCAAAGAGGTACATCGGGAGCGTCGCCGTAAGCGTCTTGCCCTCGCCGGTCTGCATTTCGGCCAGGCCGCGCGACACGAGCGCCAGGCCGCCCATAAGTTGCACATCGAAATGCCGCATCCCGACGGCACGCCGGGCCGCCTCACGAACCAAGGCAAACGCATCCGGCGCAAGCTTACGAGGCGCCTCACCGCTGCGTGCCCGATAGCGTAGAGCCAAGCTCGCGCTACGCAACTCCGCATCGCTTAACGCTTGCAGCGCCTCCTCGGCCGCATTGATGCGAGCGACGATGCGGCGATTGCGCCGCTCCGAAAGTCTCTGAATCACCGACAGCATGATTTCACCACGGAGGCACGGAGTACACGGAGAAATTCGGATTGCAAATTGGTAATTGAAAAATGCAAATTGCAAATTGACCGGACCGCATCGCCGCTCGCTTGCGCCCATTTTGCAATTTGCAACTACCAATTTGCACTTTGCAATGCCTGATCCTCCTCCGTGTTCTCCGTGCCTCCGTGGTAAAGACAAAACTAAAGCTGAAAATGAAACGTCCGGTTCAGCCAGCGCACGGCCCGGGAACCGAGCGAGGCCGGCGGAACTTCAATCCGGGCCGTGCCGCGAAGGCCGATGCGGAGCAAGCCGTGCGGATCGTAAAGCACGATGCGGGCCTGATAGGTCGGGCTGATCGGACGTTCGACGCCGCCGGCGTCGGTTTCCGTCGCGAGTTCGCCGCCGGCTTTGTTCGACAGCCGCTGCGAACTCTCCGCCAATTCGCGGCGCGAGATCTCGGCGACGTGAGCTTCGACGACGTAATCGGCGTGCTCGTCGAAACGAATCGCGACCGGTTGCCCTTCGTGCACCAGCGCGACGTCGGTCTGGTCGATCGCCACCACGGCCTGCCACTCGTGCGTATCGCCGATTTGGCAGAAGAGCGTACCTTCGGCAAGCGTCGCCCCTTGGTTACGCCGATCGCTCGGCAAGCCTTGCCACTCGGGCAAGTCGCCCAGCACGGCCGAGCGCGGCGTCGGGTTTTCCGGCGCGGGCAAAACGACTCCGGCGCGCGGAGCAATAAGCGTCAGACGATTCAGCTCGCTGCGACGTTCGCTCAACAGTTCCTCAACGGCGGCGAGCGACTTTTCCAATTCCGGGATGCGGAGCGCCGCTTGGGCGTCGTGAAAGCGTTGTTGCCGCAGCGCCGCGAGTTGGGCCCTGTATTCGGTCGCACGGCCGGCTAGCTTGGCGACTTCCAGCTCCAAGTCGAGGTTCTCCAGCCGAGCCAGTATCGCACCTGATTCGACGACGGCGCCAGGCTGCCGAGTTTCCGCAATGAGCCGGCCCGGCACGTCGACATAGACGCGAGCGACGTCGCGGGGCTCGATTTCCAAAGTGCCCCACACACGCTGCGGCAGCGGAACGAACACGACTACGAGTACGAGGATGGCGACGGCCAGCGAGGAGCCGACGACGTTCACGCGTCGCATCCGATCGCGCCGCGCCGAAGAAGCAAAGAACCGAGCGCAACGCCAGGCCGGCATCACGGTAAACCCGGCTAAGGCCATGAGCCCGAACATTCGGGCCACGACTTCCAAGTGGTAGGGCCGCAGCCACTCCATGAGAAACAGGAAAATTCCGTAGCTAAGTGCGACGCGGTACGCCAGCGACGCGACGGCATAGAGCGCAAACCAACCTTGCCGACGACGCGGGGCCAGCGGCTCGGGTTCGTCGTCGAGGCCCAGGCCGAAGCGCACGAGCCAAGAGCGCAGCAGGGCCGTCGACTTTTCGGCGAGGTTCGGCGTTTCCACCAAGTCGCTCAGGATAAAGTAGCCGTCGTAACGCAACAGCGGATTGCCGTTGATGAGCAGAGTGCTCACTCCGGAAACGAACATCGTGCCGAGACAGAACTGGTTCCAAAGTCCCGGCCCGCTTGACCACCAGCCGAACACGGCCAGCGACGCAAGCACCAGTTCCACGTAGATTCCCGCCGCACTAATGAGGACGCGGCTGCGCTTCGGCAACCGCCAGGCGTCGGAGACGTTGCAGTAAAGGCACGGCGCGAACACCAAGAGCATCACGCCGAGTTCGTGACACTCGCCGCCGAAATGCCGGCAGGTGAGCCCGTGACCAAACTCATGTAAGACCTTGATCCCCGCCGTCAGCGCCAACAGCAGCAGCATGTTCGAGGGCGTGAAGAATTGATGGAACGTCGGCAGGCGACGCTGGAACTCGTCGTACTGCACGAGCACGAGCAGCAGCGCCGTCGCCATGAGGCAGAGCGACGCGGCGACGGCCGTCCGCGAAAAGCACCAGCGTATGCAGGGGTAGAGCCGATCGAAGAGCGGCGTCGGATCGATGCCCGGGACTCGGATCGACAGCGGGCTCATGAGCTTTTGCAACCACTGACGCCGCCGCGTTTTGGCGTGCCGCTGGAGCAGTTGCGGGCCCTGGCCGCAAGCTTCCGAGACGACGAGACCGGCTTGATGAAGCGAAGCCAGGAACGTCGAGATTTCTTCCGGTACAAACTTCTGCGGCGCAAAGCGGGCTTCGAGGGCCGTTTGCAACTCGTCCAGCGTGCTACGGCCGTCGAGGAGTTCGAGCAGGGCGTATTCTTCTTCCGGCAGCCGGAAGTACTTCAGCGCCAGTGGGTCTTTCACGACCATGTACGTGCGCTCCCCGAACCGCTCGCGGGTCACCACGAGATCGGCACGCTTGCGAAGCGGTACGGGACGAGAAGCAGGCATGGGTTAGTCGGCAGTGGGCAGTGGGCAGGGCGCAGGTTTGCAACGGATGACGGACACTACTCAATCGTAAGTTCCGCTTCGAGGCCCGGCCGTAGCAGCCAGTGTTCAGCTTCGCGGCGATTTTCGACTTCGGCCCAGATGCGATACTCGCCGCCCGGTTGCACGATCGGGCTGACGAATGTCACGCGGCCGTGGAACGTATGCCGGACGCCGCCAGCCGACGCCACCTCGGCCCTCACCACTTTGCCGTGGAGCGAACCTGGCGATTGTTCGTCGTAACGCACGAACCCTTCGACGCGGAGGCGGTCGAGTCGCACGAGTCGCACGATCGGCTTGCCGGGCTCGACCCATTCGCCCGGGCGATAAAAGACTTCGACAATCTCTCCGGCCAGCGGCGCGAGAACTTTTCGTTGCCGGACTTCCACTGCCGTCAAGCGGGCCTTGGCGTCGAAGCCGCGGGCCTCGATCGATTTCAAGCTTTGATCGAACTGCGTGACGCTGATCTTGATGCGGGCTTGCTCGACGGCCAGTCGCAGCCGCTCAAGTTCGACGGCCGACACGGCGTTGGCCTGTTTCGCATTAGCGGACAGGGCAATCTTGTATTCCGCCTCCGCCGAGCGATGCGTGGCCACGGCGTAATCGACTTCCAGCGGATTGTCGGCTTTCGCTTGCGCCGCCGCGGCTTCCGCTTGGGCGGCTTCGTGTTGCAACGTCGCCTGTGCTTCGTCAATGACGGCGATCGGCGCTCCGGCTTCGAGATACGCTCCTTCGCGCGCCGCCAGCGACGTCAACACGCCCGGCTTTTCCGCCGGTACTTCGACGTCGTCGATGAGCGACACGAGGCAATGCGCGATCCGTAGACGCTCGCCGCCGGCAAGTTGCGGCGCGACGGCCGC
This sequence comes from Planctomycetota bacterium, assembly GCA_017303535.1. Taxonomy (GTDB): domain Bacteria; phylum Planctomycetota; class Planctomycetia; order Pirellulales; family PNKZ01; genus PNKZ01. The sequence goes on along the minus strand of JAFLCO010000126.1, from coordinate 1,207 downwards.
ATCAACCGGCTTCAGCTCGGCCCCGGCGACGAAACTCGTCGCGAAGAACGTGGCCCAGACGGAGGCCAGCGAAATCACGATGCGCAGCAGTAACATGGCTTAACTCGTGCAGTGTGCGATCAATAAAGACGAAACAGCACCTTGGTGCGAACGAAATCGACGGCGTCGTGCAGCCAGACGTAACCTAAAGCGCGTCGGCCGGCGTAAACCTTGGCCGACGCTTCCGCGCCGGGACGCAGCGGCGGCAAGTTCGTATCGCCGAGCGTCGTGCGCACCAGCACCGTGTTGCCTTCTTCTCCGCGGACTTCGGCCGCATAGTGAACTTCGCTGACGAGAGCGGTACGGTCGTGATCGGGATCGGCGGCGAGCCGATAGCGGACTTCGAGCGCCGGACCATGCTGCTGTTGGGCGCGCAAGAGATGACCGATGTCGTTCTCAGGGACCTGCAGTTCCATTTCCCAAGCTCCGTCGACGGCCGCGACGTCGACCAGCACTTGGCCTTGCCGCACCGGCCGACTTTGCAGCAGTTGCTCGACGTTCCAAGTCGTCACTTCGCCGGCGATGGGGCTCGTGATCTTTAGCAATTCACGCTTGCGGCGGAGCAGGCGAATTTGCTCATCGAGCGAGGCGAGCTTTTGCTTGAGTTCGCTGCGCTGGCCGGCGAGACGATGTCGCTCTTGGCCCAGCAGTTTGGTCGAGTCTTCATAGAGGGCCCGCTCGACGGCCAAGAGCTGCTCGCCGGCGGCCGTGTGTTGACCGACGGCGTCGGCCAAGGCGACGTCGAGATCGGTGTTGCGCAGCTCGACGAGCAATTCTCCGGCGGCGACGCGCTCTCCGTGGCGCACATGGATCGTGTGGACGGTGCCGTCGAGCGGTGCGAAAACGTGCCGACGTTCGGCCGGTTGCAACGTTCCCTTGGCCGATAAGGCGAGATCGGCCGGAACACACTTCAGCGCCAAGATTGCCGCGATGACTAGAGTTGCGACGGCCAGCGTCTTGCGGCGGGTGCCGGGCGCGAACAGGTTGCGAAGCTTGGCGACCTTGCGCCACAACGGCAACAGCGGGATCGATTGATACTCCAGTGCGTTGGCCAGTGCCCCGGCCGCGTGCTGGGCGACGAGTTCGGCCCGTTCGACGCGGCCCGCGACGGGCGAAACGTCCTCGATCTGTTCGATCACGAGAGACCCGAGCACACGCGGTCGCCGTT
>JAFLCO010000125.1 GCA_017303535.1 Planctomycetota bacterium | reverse complement strand
CGAAGATCGATATCCTGTACTCGATCCTCAAAGAGGGCGAGAAGGACCGCGATAAACTCGTCGAACCACGTTGGCGGGCTGGGTTCGACTTGGCCTACGGCCGCGTGCTGGCCGTAAAGGTTCGCACCGAAGCCTACAACGCGATGCTGGCCCGCGCGAAGAACGGCCTCAAGTTGCAAGACCCGAAGTCGAACGTGTTCACGCTGGAAGCGGTCGACGAAGTGACGGTGAACAGCACGCTCGACAAGATGGCGAAAACGTCACGGGAATTGCTGACACGCGTCGCTACCGAACATCGCGGCACGCCGTGGGCGATGATCGCCGAGCAGGAATTGAAAGACCCGATCGGCTGGCGGTGGAAAGAAAGTTATGACCCGCCGCCGGCACCACGGCCAAGTTCGACGGCCCCGGCCGCGAACAACCCACCGCCCCGACCGAACAACCAGCCGCCGCAATTCCGTCGCGAGAATCCAAAGCCGCGCCGCACGAACATCCGGCTGTGATCAAGCGGTGACCGGTCTTACTTCAGCGCCGTGCTTTCCAACGCCATGTCGTCGCGGTGATCGAAGCCGTAGAAGATGCGGCCGACCTGTTCGGCGACGAGTGCCGTGAATTGGCGACGGAAGTCTTCTTCCGACTTTTCCGAAGTCGGAATGCCGCCGTTGGGCGGATAGACGATCTGCGGCAGGTGCTTCTCGTAAACCTTTTCGCCCTTCTTCTTCATGTCGTTCACGACGACGCGCAGTCTGGCCTTGCCTTGGTAAATCGTTTGGCCGGAGTAGAGGCTGAACTCTTCGATCTCGATGCCGACGACGTAGTCGGCCTTAACAGCCTTGCCGATCTCCGAGAAATCTTCCCAATCGTGTTCGTCGGTCCATTGCTCGATCTTCTGCGGACTGACGATCGTGAGCTTGCGAATCTTTTGCTTCATCAGCATGCCGACGTTGCTCGCCAGTTGCTCGGCGGCGCTGGAGCTGGAGTATTGCAGTTCCACCAACGGCCGGCAGACGATGGCCGTCGTCGAGCCTTTTAGTTCCTGGAATTCGCCCGGCGTGGCCACGCCTTTAATCAGGTACGCGCCCGTAAGCAGGGCCTGAGCGCAACCGGCGAAGGTCGCGCAGGCCGCGACGAGCAACAACCGGCGACCGACGAGCGAGCGGGCGAACCGACGTAGTGTCGACATGAAAAACTCGGCGAGTGTCGCAACCGGCCGGCTCCGAAAACGGCGACGCACCGCGCGTGCCGCCGGACCTACCGCTGCGAGGGGCGAACGGTACCCGGGCGCGGTTTCGCACTCAAGAGCAGTTGGAGAACCGCCAGACGCCGGCATTGCTGTACCGCGTCAATCGCTACATCACGCGCTTGCCCGGCGTTTGCTGCTCGAAGGCGATCTTTTCCGCCTCGGCCATGTCGACGCGCAGCCGGCGAATCGCCTTCGCACGCCCCGTGGAAGCGTCGATGTCGACGATCGAGCCGCACAGCCGCACGTCGTCGTTCGCCACGTCGAACTGCGTCGGGGCGAACGACAAGGTCGTCTCGGTCACGCGATTGATCTCGCGGCCGAGGATGCTCAGGTACGGCCCGGTCATGCCCACGTCGCACTGAAACGCCGTCCCCTTGGGGAAGATTTCCTCGTCGGCGGTCGGCACATGCGTGTGCGTGCCGAGCACCGCGGAGACCCGGCCGTCGAGATAGCGGCCCATCACTTGCTTGTCGCTCGTCGCTTCGGCGTGAAAGTCGACGAAGATCACCTTGATATCGCTCGGCAACTTCGCGAGCACCCGATCGACGGCCGCCCACGGGCAATCGACGGGCCGCATAAACACGCGCCCCAGCAGACTGATCACCGCCACCTTCGTATTGTCCCGGGCCTGCACGACGGCGTACTCGCGCCCCGACGAGCGAGCGGGAAAGTTGGCCGGCTTGACGATCTTCGTTTCTTGCTCGAGCGTCGGCAGGATCTCGCGACGCTTGTAGATATGGTCGCCGAGCGTGATGCAATCGGCTCCGGCCGCCAACAGTTCGCGATAGATCTCCGGCGTGATGCCGCTGCCGGCCGCCGAGTTCTCGCCGTTGACGACGACCAGATCGAGCTTCTCGCGCACGATGAGACCTGGCAAGGCGCGCTGAATGATCTTCCGACCAGGCTTGCCGACGACGTCGCCGATGAACAGTAAACGCACGCGAACCTACTTTCGAACAGACTTCAGACGTCAGACCGGAGACTTAAGACGAGCACTTAGAGGTTCTGCCCCCTCATCCGGCCCTGCGGGCCACCTTCTCCCGCAAGGGGAGAAGGAGATCGATCGCCGCCATCCTATTTCGCAATCTCCTGAAACCGCACTTCGCGGAGCACCGTCACTTTGATTTCGCCCGGGTACGTCAACTGTTCTTCGAACGCGTTGGCGATGTCGCGGGCGATCTTCTGGGCGGTGATGTCCGTCGTGTCGCGGCTGCTGGCGATCACGCGCAGTTCGCGGCCTGCTTGAATGGCGAAGGCTTGCTCGACGCCCGGGAAGCCGCCGGCGATGGTTTCCAGTTCTTCCATCCGCTTGATGTACCGATCGAGCGATTCACGCCGCGCACCCGGCCGCGAAGCGCTGGCCGCATCGGCCGCCGCCACGAGCACGGTGTACGGGTTTTCGATCCGCAGGTCGTCGTGGTGGCCGAGCGCCGCGTGAACGACTTCCGCCTTTTCGCCGGCCCGCTTGAGCAAGTCGGCGCCGATCTTCGGGTGGCCCCCTTCCGCTTCGTGGTCGGCCGCTTTTCCGATGTCGTGCAGCAAACCGGCGCGGCGCGCGAGTTTACCGTCAAGACCGAGTTCTTCGGCCATCATGCCGGTGAGAAACGCCACTTCGATCGAGTGCCGCAGTACGTTCTGGCTGTAGCTGGTGCGGAAGTGCAATCGGCCGAGCAGGTGGATGATCTTTTCGTTGAGGCCCGGCACGTCGGCTTCCTCGGCCGCTTCCTCACCGAGTCGCTGCAGATGGACCTCGAGTTCCTTCTGCACTTCGCCGACCACCTCCTCGATGCGGGCCGGGTGAATGCGTCCGTCGGCGATAAGCTTGGCCAGCGCCAGGCGAGCCGTTTCGCGCCGCACCGGATCGAAGCAGCTCACAATCACCACGCCCGGCGTATCGTCGATAATCACGTCGACGCCGGTCGCCTTTTCGAAAGCGCGGATGTTGCGACCTTCGCGGCCGATGATCCGGCCCTTCATATCGTCGCTCGGGATGTCGACGGTGCTCGTCGTCGATTCGGCCGTGTGGGCCGACGAATAGCGCTGAATTGCCGTGATCAGAATCTCGCGCGACTTTTCCTCGGCCAACTCCGCCATCCGCTTCTCATGCTTGTGGATGCGGCCGCCGATTTCGTTGGCGAGTTCCTGGTCGAGCATTTCCAGCAACCGATTCGTGGCCTCTTCTTTGCTCAGGCCGCTGAGTTGATGCAGCGTCTGCCGATGCAAATCGAGCAACTTACCGAGTTCTTCGTTGCGGCGGTTCGTGTCCTCCATGCGCTCGACGAGCTTGCGCTGGTTCGACTCGACCATCTTTTCCTGCTTGCGCAGCTGCTCGAGCTGCTGATCGACGGCGTCTTGGCGTTTGTCCAAAGCGCGTTCGCGCTCGTGGATTTCTTGGCGCTGGCGATGCAGATCCTTTTCCCCTTCGGTCTTCTGGCGAAGGGCTTCTTCCTTGATCTTGAGTTCGGCTTCCTTGCGACGATTTTCGATTTCGCGGTCGGCCTGGGCGACGATTTCCTTCGCCTTCTTTTCGGCGTCGGTAAGCTGGAGCTTGTCCAGCATCTTCATCAAGATGAACGTCAGGGCGGCGGCCAACGGCGCCGTGACAAGCACGACGGTTATGGGACTATCCAAGGTTCTCGCTCCTTTGGCGTGGACGGCAATTAAGGAGCGATCTAGCGCGGACGGGCGCACAGGTTGTGCGCCGCAACGTCGCTTCAATGCGACGCGGCCTCAAAAAATTCGGGCCGAACGAAAGGCTTGCGCAAGTAGCCGGGGCTACGAGCGCCGCGGGGACGAGAACACGACGGCCGAAACCACAGGCGACGATGCGGCCTGCCGTTCGGACATGGGCGATGCGGGTGTCAGAGTTTCAGAAGTAGGGGCGGCGGGGGAACCGTCGACCGACGACATCTCGCCGGAAGCGAGCGGGCCGGCTCGGCAAGCGTCGCCGGCCCCGCCGGAGCCCGAGGCTCCGCGAAGCGCCGCGCGTTGCGCTTGCTTGACGATCGCCGAGGCGAGCCAAGGGGACGAACCCTCGACCGGCAACGACGACTCCGATGCCTGCCGTTCGTCGCGCGACACGTTTTGCGAACGCGCGCGGGCCACGGCAGGTTGCTTTTGCGGCGTACCGGCGAGACGACCCAGCAGATACTGCAAGAAAATCGCAAGTAAGTGCATGGCCGACAGGCTCCCAGTACGCTGGTTCTGGTAACTTGATCCGGATACAGTCGATGTGTGCTCGCCCCGATCCTTCCGGTCGGCCCCTTTTCGAGGCACTCCACGAACGATCGCAGGCATTCAGTTCGACCTATCGTAACAGAGCCGCCGTCGAACGCAAACAGTTTGCGGGCAAGTGCTTAACAAGACTCGCGAAACATGCCGACGACGCCGAATTTCGAGAGCCGAATTGCGACAAATTGGCCGACGGAACGTTGGGCCGGCGAGGTCGTCTTGGTCGCCGCCAGCGGCGGGGCCGACAGCACGGCGCTCGTGCGGGCGCTGCGAAGTCTGAAGGGTGAAACAGGGCAGGGCCGATTGATCGTCGCCCATTGCAACCACGGATTGCGCGGGGCGGAATCCGACACCGATGAAGGGTTCGTCCGCGCGCTGGCGGGCGAGTTGGGGCTGGAGGCGATTGTTCACAAGGCCGACGTCGCCGCGACAGCCGAAGCGCGCGGAGACGGCATTGAAGAGGCGGCGCGCGCCGTGCGCTACCGATTTCTTGAAGAGACGGCCGGCCGTGTCGGCGCGCGGTACATCGCCACGGCCCACACGCTCGACGATCAGGCCGAGACGATTTTACTCCGCATCCTGCGCGGCACCGGCATCGCGGGCCTCGGCGGGATTCCCAGGGTACGCGGCGCGGCGGGCAACACCGTCGGGCTCGTACGCCCGATGCTCACGTTGCACCGCGCCGACGTCTTGGAATATCTGCAATCGCTCGGTCAAACGTATCGCGACGATTCGTCGAACGTCGATAGCTCGTTCACCCGCAACCGTGTGCGTCACGACCTCTTGCCGCAACTCGCCCGCGATTACAACCCGCGCGTTATTGAAACCCTCGCCAACCTCGCGACGCAGGCGGAAGAGATGCAAGTTGCGATGAGGCCGACGGTCGATGCCGTGCTGTCGCGCTGCCGCGTTCAAATGCTCGACGACGGTTTCGAACTCGACGTCGGGCCGCTCGGCGACGCGGCGCCGCACGTGACGCGCGAAGTCCTCATCGCCGCCTGGACAGTGGCCGGCCTGCCGCTGCAAGCGATGGGCTTCGCGGAATGGACCACGCTCGCCGAAATGGCGACGACGGGCCGTCCGGCGAAACGAATGTTCCCCGGAAACACAACCGCGGAGCGCCGTGGGACGGCGCTCCGCGTGTTTCGATTGAAGAATTAGCGATTCGCGTCTATTTATGCTTCCATCGGGCCGGTGGTGCCGCCGGTGAGTTCTTCGGCCATGTGGACCGGTCGGTAGCCGCCGATCGTCTTGAAGTAGAGGAACAGCAGCAGATACACCACGGCCATCGCCGCCGGGATGAACGAATCCCACTTCAGGGTTTTGCGATCCCCTTCGATGCTGGCTTCCTGAACCTTGAGTTCATCGGCGCTCAGCACGACCAACGAGGCCGCCGGATCGTGGTTGCCGCCCTCTTTCAACACGCCCGCTTCGCGCAACTTCGTTTCGAGCGCCTTCATGTCGGCGACCTTCTTGTCGGCGGCTTCACGATCTTTGCCCGACATCGCGGCAAGCGCTTCCGCCGTCGGTGCTTCGTACTTACCTTTCTCCAAAATCGACCGGGCGTCCTTGAGGCGATCTTGGATCGCGCCGAGCTTCGTGCCGTCGAGACCATAGGCCGAGGTCGAGGCGATATTTAAGAAGAGCGAAGGCTTCGCGGCCTTGTACTGTTCGTAGAGCGCCGGATTGGCGGCGTTCAACGCTTCGCCGGCGAAGCGATCTTTGGAATATCCCAGGCCGGGGCCGCCGATGAGACCGGCGGAGAGCATGCCGATGCCCCCCATGATCGACATCGCCACGGCGCCCGAGCTGGGGAACCGGTCGCCGATGACGGCCAACATCGTCGGCCAGAAGAAGGTCTTACCGACGGCGTAGATACCCAGCGCCACGAGCGCCATCGAGAACGTCGTCATCGTGCTCGAAAGATTGAGCCCCACGCAAGCGATCACCGCGCACACGAACAACAGGCCGATCGGCGAAAGCTTCAGGCTGTGCTCGATAAAGTGGGCACAGAACCGCAGGCCAAACATGATGGCCGACGTCCAAATGAACAGGTACTTACCTTGTTCGGAGGTGAACAGGTTGCCGGTGATGTTTTGAATCCAGCCGTCGGTGCCGAGTTCGACCGCGCCGACCATCGCGTGCGTGAGGAACAGAATGAAAAGCAGAATTGAGCCCGGCGAAAACTTCGTCACGATGCCGACGATGATAAGCAGCGTGCCGCCGACGGCGTACCCGATGATATCCGCTTGCTCGGACGCTTTGAAAATGTCGGCGAAGAACTTCGAGAGCAGAAAGCACGCGACCGCCGCGCCAAGCAGACCGACCGGCTTAAGCATCTCGGCGAAGCTTGCTCCCTTGGCCGCCGCTTCCGACTTCGGGAACGATTGCCCCATGAACATCGCGCCGTAGATCACCGTCGGCACGAGATAGAGCGCGAGCTGATACTTCCAACCGATCTGCATCGCATCGTCGAGAATCCAACCCGCCACGGCGCCGAGCACCATACCGGCCGGCCAACTCGCGTGGAGGATGTTGAGATAGTGCGTGCGATTCTTCGGATAGAGCGTAGCAACGAGCGGATTCGCGACGGCTTCGAGCGTGCCGTTGGCGTAGGCGAAGATGAACATCCCCCAGAACAGGAAGTCGTAGGCGTTCTCAGGCGTACTGGCGGCGAAGGTGACGACGGCCGACAAGACATGGCAAACGAGCGCGAGCGCCACGAGCTTGCCGTAGCCGATTTTGTCGACGATCACGCCGCCGAAGATGATGCCGAAACAGAAGCCGGAGAACCCGGCGCCGCCGATCGCCCCGAGTTGTGCGGCGGTGAAGCCGTACTCCGCACCCCAGTTGTCGAAGATGCCGCCGCGGATCGCAAAGCCGACGCCTGCGGCGAGGATGGCCATGAACCCGGCCCAAAGAAGCCGACCGGCGTTGTCTGCGATGCCTTCATTCTGTGCCGACATAATGGAGATCCGTGAGAGCGGGAGGAGGAAATGCGATGCGAATGCGCGAGTGCGAACTTAGGCCGGCAATGCCGGCTGGGCGAAGCTTCGCAGTATAGCCGCCGCATATCCGGATGCCACTGTTTTTGGCCGGAACCGGGGCCCAATGAGCTGCCGCAAACTCGCCGGCAATCGTTACAGTTTCGCGCCGTCGCCGGCCGGCGATCGTGCGTGCCGGCACAGGTCGCCGGCAATCTCTGCCGGCAGGCCGAACATGGCTTGACCCCGAGCGACGAACGGAGGAACATCCCCACGCGTTTTTCTCGGCGGAGAACGGGATTTCGCACCGTGCGGCATGGTCGCCGCGCGGCGACCTTTCGCGCACGCAGAACCCGAACGGAGTCGGGATCATTTTTCGACAGTTCGTCGATTTCGTCTGGCTGCTTTTGAAGTGGACCGCGGGCCTCGCGGTTTGCGCCGGCGTTGCGCTTGGGTTTTACTTCTATCACCGCTTCGACGACGAAGTCCGCCGCAGCGTCGAGACGAAGCTCGGCGAAAAATATCCGCACCTCCGCGTGACCGTGCGCGAAGCGCAACTGGTTCGCGGCGAAGGGCTTCGCGTGCGAGGGCTTTCGATCATCGAACCCAATCGAGCGGGGCCGCAGGAGGAGTTGCTCTTCGTCGACGACCTGTTCATTCACTGCAGCACCGATCCGCGAGATCTCATTCACGGCAAACTCAACGTGACTCGGCTCCACTTGCAGAAGCCGGTGCTCCGCGCGCGGCGCAACGTCGACGGCAGTTGGTCGTCGGCCAAACTCTTGCCGCTGCCGAAATTCGGCGACGGTATGCCGACCGGCGTCATCGAAGGAGGCACACTCGAAATCACCGACGCGCGGGGCGACGCCTTCGGCAAGCTCGCGCTACGCAATGCCGAGTTACAGTGGTCGGTGCCGGAAGGCGAATACGCGCCGGGCACGCGCAAGCCGCTCAACTTTCGCGGCACGCTCGCCGCCGATCATGTGCGCAACATCAAGCTCGACGCCGTGCTCGATCCGATCGCCGGCGGCGCTTGGACCGCTACCGGCGAGGTCGACACGATCGAACTCGGCGCGGAGTTGCGCAAGTCGCTGCCGGCCGCGCTGGCCGAGCCGCTGGCGAAGTTCGACATGCTGCAGGCCAAGATCTCTGCGAAGTTCCGCGCCGGCTTTCAACCGCCGCCGCCCGCAACTGCCGAGCAGCCCGAGCCGCCGGCGACGGGCACTTTCGACTTCGCTTTCGACGGCAAAGTCTCCGAAGGTCGCATCGTCGATGCACGGCTGCCGCACCCCATCAGCGATCTTTCGTGCAATTTTCACATCGATCCCCACGGCCTCGTCGTGACGGATCTCGCGGCGCGGCACGGTACGGCAACGCTCGGCGGTCGACTCGCAAAAACGGGGCTTTCTCTCGAAGGCCCGCTGGAATTGAACGTCTCGGCTCGTCGGCTGACCCTCGACACGCGGATGCTCGACCTGCTGCCGGCGAGTTGGCAAACGCAATGGAACAACTTCCTGCCGGCCGGCGAAATTGATGTCGACGCGGCCATGACGTACGACGGCCAATCCTGGCGGCCGCAAGTTTCCGTGAATTGTTTGAACGGAGCGTTCACCTATCACAAGTTTCCGTATCGACTGGAGCGCGGCCGCGGCCGGCTCGAACTTCGCGATAAGCAACTCACGTTCGATCTCACGGCCCTGGCCAACTCGGAAGAAGTTCGCGTGATGGGAGACCTCACCCTGGCCGGCGCAAACACCAGCGGCTGGACCGACATTCGCGGCGCCGGTTTGCTCATCGACGAGCGGCTCATCCGTGCGATGCCCGACAACGTGCGGCCGACGTTCATGTCGCTCAATCCGCAAGGCCGGTTCAATCTCTCGCTCCGCGTCGAACGAGCTGCGCCGGGCACGGACGTTTGGCACAAACACTCGATCGTGAATCTGCAAGACTGCTCGCTCCGCTTCGAGAAGTTCCCCTATCCGCTCTCGGGCGTGTTCGGCACGGTCGAAACGCGCGACGACCTCTGGACGTTTCACGACGACCTACAAGGCGTGAACGACACCGGTCGCATCCTCTGCCGCGGCGGCATCGCGCCGGGTCCCGAAGGCGCGATCCTCACGCTGGGCTTCCACGGCGACAACGTGCCGGTCGACGAAGAACTTCGCACCGCGCTCAGCCCCGGCGCTCAGCGACTTTGGAACGACATGAAGCCGCGCGGCTTGGCGAACTTCGACGCCGAGGTTCGCTTCCACCTCCAACAGAAGACGCTCAGTCTGGCGATTCGCGCCGAGCCGGTGGGCGACACCGTCAGCATCGAGCCGAGCTATTTTCCGTACCGGCTCGACAAAGTTCGCGGCCTATTCACGTTCGCCGACGGCCGCGTGCAGTTGGAAAACGTGCGGGCCGTACATGGCGAAACGCAGATCTCTTCGGCGGGGGAGTGCCTCATCGATCCAAACGGCGGCTGGCGGCTGGACCTACAGCGACTCTTCGTCGATCGCTTGGTCGTCGACCGCGACTTGCTGAACGCACTGCCGGAAGCACTGAAGAAATCGACGACGGCGCTTGAGCCGACCGGCCATTTTAACGTGCGCGGCAACATCGCGCTGGCCGGCAGCGGCGAGCCCGGCCGACCGCTGGCCGCCGATTGGAACCTCTCGATCGATTGCCACAACAATAGCCTTCAATGCGGCGTGCCGCTGCACGGCATTCACGGGTCGCTCTCGCTCGTCGGCTCCAGCAACGCCGGACGGTTCGAATCGTCGGGCGAGCTGCAACTCGACTCGGTCTTCTACGGCGACTACCAGATGACGGAAGTTCTCGGTCCGCTCTGGATCGACAACGAGCAAGTGCTGCTCGGCTTTTGGGCCGATCGACGTCGCGGCCATGCCCCCGAGCGCCGCCTCACCGGGAAGCTCTACGGCGGGACGACCGTGAGCGACGGCTGGATCGTGCTCGGCGACGAGCCGGAATATGCGCTGCTCGCCACGCTCACGAAAGGCGACTTAGCTCGCTTCGCGCAAGAACGCATCCCGGGCAACGGCCGCTTGACCGGCGAAATCTTCGCCACCGTCGATCTGCGCGGCAAAGGGCGCACGCGTAACAACGTGCAAGGCCGAGGCAGCGTGCAACTACGTAACGCCGACATCTACCAACTGCCGGCGATGGTTTCATTCCTCAAAGTGCTCAGCCTCCGCACGCCCGATACGACGGCCTTTACGCAGAGCGACATTCAATTTTCGCTGCAAGGCGAGCACTTGTACCTAGAGCGCATCGATTTCGACGGCGACGCCGTGAGCTTGCAAGGTCGCGGTGAGTTGAACCTCGTGAACGATCAGATCAATCTCGTATTCCGCACCGTCGTCGGAAGCGACTCCGCGAAGCTGCCGGCCGTGAAACAGATCCTCGGCGGCGCGAGTCAGCAGATTCTGCTGATGCACGTCGACGGCACGGTCAAAAATCCCCAAGTCCGCCGCGAAGCGTTCCCGGGCGTCAATCAAGTGCTCGAACAACTGCAAGCCGAACTCCAACGACCGGTACAACCGAACCTACAAAACGGAGCAACCCGCATCACGCCGCAACCGAACTTTCCGCTCGATCGAAATTAGGCGTAGATTTGTTCAGGGTTCGGGGTTCAAGGTTCAGGGTTGCAGACAACTCGCTTTTACAACGGACAACGGACAAGCACCCACCTCACCGAAACCAGGTCGAACTCCGCATCCCAAAGCAACCCTGAACCCTGAACCCTGAACCCGGAACGTTCTGCAACCGTCAAGAACCCTGAACTGCCTGGAACCTCTCTATGAGTATCGGCATCATCGGCGGCGTGGCGGGGAGCCAAGTGTCTCAAGTGAAGAGCGACGCCGATCGGGTTCGCGCGACGGCCGACGCGCAGGCCCGGGCCGTCGACTCGCAGCAGCAGGCCGAAGACGCGGCCGGCATCGGCAAGACCGACGGCAAGAACCACGAAACCCACGACCGCGACGCCGACGGCCGGCGATTCTGGGAACCGCCCCCCGAACCAAAAGACGAACTCACCCTCGATGAGAACAATGCCGCCGGCGAAAACGACGGAATCCCGCCAAAGCCGGCAAGCGATCCGCACGGCGAAAGCGGCGGCCATTTGGACCTCACGGGCTAACCGAGTTTTCCTATAATTGAAGTCTCAAGCCATCCCCAAGGATCACGGCTCCGCAACAACGGACGACGGACAACGGACCACTGACCTCCCGCCATGAAATTCACGAAGATGCAAGGTGCCGGCAACGACTATGTGTATGTCGATTGCTTCGCCAACCCGATGCCTGCCGACCCCGCTAAGCTCGCCACGCTCGTCGCCGACCGCCACTACGGCATCGGCGGCGATGGCCTGATTCTCGTCTGCCCGAGCGATAAGGCGGATGCCCGGATGCGGATGTTCAATGCCGACGGCAGCGAGAGCGAAATGTGCGGCAACGGCGTCCGCTGTGTCGCCAAGTTCGTACACGACCACGGCATCGCGCGGAAGACGCCGCTCAAGATCGAAACCGGCAACGGCGTGCTCGAGATCGCGCTCGAAGTGAAAAACGGCAAAGCCGAGCGAGCCACGGTCGACATGGGCCGGCCGATCTTGGAGGCCGCGAAGATTCCGGTTTCGCTCCAGGGCCTAGCGGCGGATGCTCGCGTGGTCGACGTGCCGCTGTTCGATCATGTGCCGCAAGAATCGTTTGCCGGCTGGATGCAAAAGGTCGGGCTCGAACCGAAGATGACCTGCGTGTCGATGGGCAACCCGCACGTGACGATCTACGTGCGCGACATCGCTGCCGTTCCACTGGAGCAGATCGGCCCGGTGTTGGAAAACGCTCCGATCTTCCCGCGCCGCATCAACGTTCACTTCGTGCAGGTGCACGGTCCCGGCGAAGTGACGATGCGCACGTGGGAACGCGGTTCCGGCATCACGCTCGCCTGCGGCACCGGCGCGAGCGCCGTTTGCGTCTCCGGTGCATTGACTGGCCGGCACGGCCGTCATGTGCTGGCTCACCTTCCCGGCGGCGATTTGGAACTCCGCTGGGCCGAGAACGATCACGTCTTCATGACCGGCCCGGCGGTCGAAGTATTCACGGGTGAGATTGAGATCAATTGAAATGGAATGATGTTCAGAGTTTTTAGGTTCAGGGTTCAGGGTTGCGGAAAAGTGCGGCCGATTCTAATAACCCTGAACCTCGAACCCTGAACTATCTGCAACCACCTATGAAGATAAAAAGCCCCGCCGCCATCAACACTTTGGGCCTGCTCGGCACCGCACTCCTGCGCGGGCTGATGAACACGCTCGATTGTCGTTGGGTGTTGTACGACCGCTCTTGCGATACCGCGCTGGACGTGCCGGGCCGGCAGCGTATCTATCTGTTTTGGCATGAGTACATTCCGATCCCGCTCGATCGGCGCGGGCACACAAATGTGACGATGCTCTTGAGCCGGCATCGCGACGGCGACGTTCTGGCGCGCATTGCCAGGCATCAAGGATTCGGCGTCGTGCGCGGCAGCACGAGCGACGGCGCTTCGACGGCGCTGCGCGAACTGATCCAAACCTCGCGCAAGAGTCATATTACCATCACGCCCGACGGTCCCCGCGGCCCGCGGCGTCAACTGGCCGTCGGTCCGATCTACTTGGCCTCGAAGCTCGGGATGCCGATCGTGCCGATGGGCTACGGCTACGACCGACCGTGGCGCGTCAACAGTTGGGACCGATTCGCCATCCCGCGGCCGTTCTCTCGCGCTCGCGCCGTGTGGGGTCCGGAGATGATCGTCCCCAAGAAACTCGACCGCGACGGCCTCGAGCACTATCGGCAACAAGTGGAACGAATGATCAACCGCCTGACCGTCGAAGCCGAAACCTGGGCCGAGGCCGGCACGCCGAAGATCGGCGAACTGCCGTACGAGCGCGAGCCGCTGCGGAAGGGGAATTACTCCGCGGATGAGGCGGAAGCGCAGGTCGCCGAGTTATCTCGCGCCGCATGAGGCCAGCGTCGAGCCGTAAGGCCGACGTGTCCGCGCGGACGATTGCCAATTGGTAATTGCAAAATGCAAAACGCAAATTGACGGACCGTCTCGTTCTTCATTTTGCAATTTGCAATTACCAATTTGCGATTTGCAATACTGAGATAACGCTAGACCGTCACATCAATACAGAGCCCAAGCAGCGGATCTTGGGCCGCGCAGATTCGTTGATTCGCGATCGGTAGCGCTTCGCCGACGATGCCGCCGGCCAGAAGTCGCTCCAGGTAGAGCGCGTTGCCGAGCGGACGCAGGCCGTGAATGTCGGCCCGTTCGCATTCGTGCGTGTCTTTGCGCACCAATCGGTAGGCGACCGCCAGGCGGGCCGTCGGCGTGTACGAGATCTTCCTCAGCCCGTAGGCGAGGTTGGGCGCGGCCCAGGTGGTGGAATAAATCGCATAAGCCATACCCCCAGCATAATCGGAACCGGGCGGGAGCCAACGAGAAAAAAGCGATGTATGCCAATGCGCGTCGCCCGACACTTGCGGTTACGCCGGGGAAGACCGGCGTCCCCGCAACGTGCACGAATCAACATCCGAGCATTTCCGGCCACGTCAAAGGACGCCGAACTCAAGCGGCCAAGCATCTCCGCGGCGGCGATGCGGTGCCGCGCCGGGCGTAACCGCAAGCGTCGGGCTGCGCCCGAAGTTGAAATTCGCGTCGATTTGCCGATGCGAAGGCATCGCGTTATTCTGTCCGCGTTGCGTTCACAACCGATTATCGTGAGTCGCCCATGTCGCGTTTATTGTCGTTTGTCGCCGTCGTCGTTTTGGCGATCGCGACCGCCCCGCTGAACGCCAAAGACGCCGGCAAGCAGCTTGCCTCGCTGCTCGACGAACATTGGGAGCGCGGTCTGCGCGAGCATCCGACGTTTGCTTCGCATCTGGGGGACTTGCGTTACAACGACCGTTGGAGCGACGTCAGTCTCGCGGCGGTCGAGCGGCGCCACAAAGAGGAGATTGAATACCTCGCTCGCCTGCGGAAGCTAGACCGAGCGGAATTGTCGGCCCTCGAGCGCGTGAACTACGACCTGTTCGAGCAAAAGCTCGCGCGGGAGATCGAAGAGTTTCCTTTCGGCGGCCATCTGATGCCCATGAACCAGATGGGCGGAGTTCAAGACGAGAACTCGACGGCCGACGCGCTGCCGTTTAAGGAACTGAAGCACTTTGAAGATTGGTTAGCCCGCATCGAGCGACTGCCGACGCTCGTCGAGCAGACAATGGAGCTGATGAACGAAGGGATTCGCCGCGGCGTGCTGCCGCCGAAGCACGTGATGCGCCGCTCGCTCGATCAGGTCCGCAAGCAGTTCGTCGACGATCCGGAGCAGAGCCTGTATTTCAAGCCGTTCAAGAAGTTTCCCGACGATGTCAAGGAAGCGGATCGCAAGCGGATCGTCGCCGCCGCGAAGAAGGTGATCGCCGACGGGGTCGTGCCTGCTTATCGCAAGCTGCTGAAGTTCCTCGAAGACGTTTACATTCCCGCCTGCTACGAAGAGATCGGCGCCTGGCGGATGACCGACGGTGCGCAGTTCTATGCGGCCAGGGCCCGTCACTATACGACGACGTCGCTCACGCCCGACGAAGTCCACGAGATCGGCCTCGCCGAGGTAAAGCGGATTCGTGGGGAGATGGAAGCCGTGATGCGCGAGGTCGGGTTCGAAGGCTCGTTCGGCAAGTTCGCTGAAAAGCTGCGGACCGACCGGCAATTTTACTTCGAGTCGCCGGCCGAGTTGCTTACCGCGTATCGAGACCTGGGCGAGCGGATCAAGCCGGAGTTGCCGAAGCTGTTTCGCAACTTGCCGAAAACTCCGTACGACATTCAGCCGGTGCCCGACAACATGGCGCCCGACGTACCGACGGCCTACTACCGACCGCCGGCGGCCGACGGTTCACGGCCCGGCACTTATTTCGTGAACACGTACCAAATTGAAAGCCGACCGAAGTACGAGATGGAGGCG
>JAFLCO010000124.1 GCA_017303535.1 Planctomycetota bacterium | reverse complement strand
TGCCGGCCAGCGAATAGCGCACTTCGCGCCCCGCCAGCGGCGTGCCGTAGTAAAACTCGGCCTTGATCGTTCCTTCGATTTCTTCGCCGCGGAAGTAGACCTTTCGCGGCAGGTCGACGACGATCCGCACCGGCTCGACTTGATAGTTCTCCACGCGAAACGTGCCGGCGAACGACCGACCGTCGACATCTGACGCCTGCAAACGGTACTCGCCCGGCGCAGCCCCTTCCGGGAGCACGAAAAACTTATGGAACGATCCGAAGTCGCCGGTCGTAACGTCGTCGGAATACACGACACGGCTCCGCGAATCAAAGACGTCGAGCCGATACTGCCGCTTCGGCGCGGCAACGTACCGATCATCAACGACGGCCCGCACGATGCCGCGGACATGCACCACGTTGCCCGGCCGGTAACCATTGCGATCCGTGTAAAGGAAGCCTCGTTCTTGCAAGCTTTGCGCGACGCCGACTCCCTGCAACGACACTTGATTCGAAGCCGTATGTCCGCCGCTTTCCGCAAAGACGCGAACGTCGCTCGTCTGCTTGAGTCGCTCAGGCGAGGCGCGAAACACACCGTACGTGCCCGTGGTCGCCTCGCTGACGATCTCGCCGCCGTCGGACACGAGCACGCGTGCCGCAGGCCACGGCTTGCCCGTCCGCAGGTTCTGTGCGAAGACGAAAACTTCGTCGCGCGAGCTTTTGACGATCACTTCTAAATCGCTGCGGAGTACTAGCGTCGTCGCTTCCAAAGTTTTACCGGCGACCGTCACCGCCACGACGCCCGGCTTGTCGTCGGCTTTGTCCGCCGCGAGTCCGGGCAAGTCGATCGCGCTCTGCTGCGGCTTGAATTCCGCGTAGTCGGGCACCACGAACTCGAAGGTGCGGTCGGGATCGATCAGCGCCAAGTCGAGCGATTCGACGCCGCCGGCCAAGTGCATCTTGCGGAAGTAGGTTTCCAGGTCGAGTTTGTAAACCCGCACCGTCACGCGGTCGACATTTCGCGACCGGAGCGTGATCTTCGGCACCTCGTTCGTACGAAAAACCCGCTCGGTTTCAATCGTCAGTTGCTTCGCCGTAAGCAGCGCGACGCGTGACCGGGCCGCTTGTTGATGTGAACCCCAGTGCGTCTTCACGTACTCGCGCATCGCCTCGGCCGGCTTGCCGAGTTTCTCCTCAAGAACAAGCCCAATGCGGAACTGAGCTTCGGAAGCCGGGTCAGTGCCGGGATACTTCGAGATCAAACGCCGCCACTCTTCGATCGCCGCTTCGTAGCGGTCTTGCCGGAACTCCGCTTCACCGAAATGAAACAGAATTCGCGGGCTGCGCGGGTCGAGCGGATAGCGGATCAAAAACTCCGTCCACAGCTTGCGAGCTTCGTCATAGTTTTTCTTGTTGTAGGCCTCGGCCCCGAGCAGGTAATCGGTCTCGATGAGTTGCTGCTGCACTCCGCTCCAGCCGGCGTGCGATGGATGCTTCGTCAGAAACTCCCGCCAAGCGGCGATGGCTTCCGTAAATTTGCCTTGCTGCCGCAGCGCGAGGCCGTGCAGATTGCGGACGTCGGCGGCCTGCGGCTTCTCCGCCCGTCGGGCATCGGCGAGAAACTCCTGAGCAGCGATTGCCGCATCGGCGAAACGTCCGCGCGACATGCGGGATTGCAGCTGGACGACGCGCGCCGACACCGCCAATTCGTGGTCGGGGAACCGTTTGATAAATGCGTCGAGCGCGGCGATTCCCGAAGCGAGGTCTTCGTCGCTCGGCGGCTGCGGCAGGCCGTAGGTGAGCCCGAGATCGTAGGCGGCCCGCACGACGTACTCGGCTTGAGCTTTATCTGCCGGCAGATTATCGCCGGGCCAAAGCGCCAACAGATCTTCAAACGATCGACGTGCGAGCGGTCCGTCGCCCTGCCGCAGTTTGCAATAGCCGGCTCTGTAGCGAGCTTCCGGCGTGCGAGGATCGTCGGGCCACTGCTTCACAAACTCGTTGTAGCGGCGGTGGGCTTCTTCAAAGTCGCCGCCGTGGCGATGGCATTCGGCGATCTGCAACTCGATCTCGGGCCGCATCTCCGGGCGCGGGCCAAGCTCCAAAGCCTGTTCGAAGAACGTCAGCGCCTTCGCGTAATCCGGCGGCGGCTGATCGGGCGGGCTTCGTTCAGTTCGCGGCGTCGCATACCTGCGGGCAAACCCGAGGTAAATGTCGGCCAGTTCCTGTTTGCGTTCGTGCGAGAGCAAGTACTCGGCTTCGGCTCGATAGATCAATTCGGCCGAGGCGAAATCGCCTTTCTTCGCCAGCGCCACGCCTCGCGCAAAACGTGCACGCCGAGCCCACTTGCTCTTAGGAAACTCCTTCTCTACGCGCGCGAGCGCCGCCGCCGCTTCGTCGTACTTGCCTGCAAACGTCCAGGCTCGACCTTCGGCATAGAGCAAGCGGTCGGCCAGTGTGTCGGCTTTCGCGGCCAGGGCCTTCAGTGCGGCCGCCGCTTCTTCATAGCGGCGGTCCTGCAGCAGCGTCGCCGCTTGCGACGGCAGTCGCTCCGCATTGTCCCACGGCAACGGCTCCTTCGGCTCCTCCGCCGCGGCCGACCACGGGGCCACGACGAGCAACCACAATACCGAACCTGCGAGAATACGAAGCAACGCCATGGGTCTCGGCTCCTAAAGTTTCCCTGCGGCCCAAGGGCGTGACTACGGACGCACGCAGTTTCGGGCGACCTTCTGACGCAACGAAGCTCCGAAAAGTTTCACATTTTCCGCGGATCTTCGATCGCCAGGCTCGCAGAACCGGCTATTCCGCGAGTTTTCCAGCCTCGCGAACGCCTGTCCCGACCCGCTTTTCGAGCGTGTCGCCCAAATCAGCGCGGGCCCGATCGGCCAGCTTTTGCAACTCGGCGACCACCTCCGGATGCCGTTCCGCCACGCTTTGCGACTCGCCGGGATCGGCCGTCAAATCGTAAAGGGCGAGTTCCGTCTTCTGCTGATTGAGCTTGCCGGGGCGACCGTCGGCACCGGGCGTAACGAGATGGATGTAAGGATGTGGAAAGTGGAGCTTCCACTTCCCCGCGCGGATCGCGTGCAGGGCCTCGCCCCAATAAAAGTAAAACGCGTCGTGCGGCGACTTCGCATCGGCGCCGCCCGTCATCAGGCCCTCGATCTCGAGGCCGTCGATCGGTCGCGACGAGTCGAGCGTCACGCCCAGCAGCTTGGCGACCGTCGGTAGCACGTCGATCGTCATCGCCGGCTGGTCACAAGTGCTGCCGGCCGGAATCTTGCCGGGCCACCGCATGACGCACGGCACGCGCACGCCGCCGTCCCACGCCGTGCCCTTGCCGTGCGCCAGGGGCTTCGCCGAGCCGGCATGATTGCCGTACGAAAGCCAAGGCCCGTTGTCGGAGGTGAATACGACGAGCGTGCGATCGTCGAGGCCATTGCGTTTCAGGGCCGCGAGGATTTCGCCGACCGACCAATCGATCTCGGCGATGACGTCGCCGAACAGCCCGCGCTCGGTCTTGCCGGCGAACTTGTCGGAAACGAATAGCGGCACGTGCGGCATCGAGTGCGGCACATAAAGCAGGAACGGCTGCTCGCGATGCTGGTCGATAAACTTCACGGCCCGACGGGTGTACCACGTGGTGAGCTGCGTTTGATCGGGATTGAGTTCGACGGTCCGCTCGCCGTCGATCAGCGGCAAGTCGGGAAACTTGGCGGTCGGATGTTTGGGCCACATGTCGTTCGAGTAGGGGAGGCCGAAGTATTCGTCGAAGCCGTGCCGCGTCGGCAGAAACTGCGGGTGATGGCCGAGATGCCATTTGCCGAAGGCCGCGGTTGCGTAACCGGCCTGCTTGGCGACTTCACCGAGGGTCGTCTCCTCGGCGGCGATACCGTGCTTGGAGGCCGGTCCGAGCGCGCCCAAGATGCCGACGCGGTTAGGGTAGCAACCGGTGAGCAAGCCGGTCCGCGAGGCGCTGCAAACGGCCTGGACGACGTAGAAATTCGTAAACTTACGTCCTTCGGCGGCCATGCGATCGAGATTCGGCGTCGCATAGCCCTCGGCGCCGAACGGCCCGATGTCGGCGTAGCCGAGGTCGTCGCAGAAGATGACGACGACATTGGGCTTCGCGGCGTCAGCGGCTTGGACGGCGTGTGAAAAGAAAAGCGTTGCGAAGGCAATCAACATCGCCAAGGGAAGCGGCCGCCGTTTCCGCTCAGAAACCGCCTTCTGCGAAACAAGGCCGGCGCCGCGTTGCGAAGCGTCCACTTGCAACAGATTTGCAATAACGTCCAAATCGCAAGTGCGTGCATCGCCCCCCGGTTTGCACGCACCCTTAGTTCTAAGTGATTCCGTGCGTGCAAAACGCCCCTTGTTGCACGCACCCCCTCCGTTTTGCACGCACTTACGGTAGCGCTGTTGTAATTGCAATTCGTTTGTCAATAAGTCGCGTTGCGGAACAGAAATCGAATGTTGATCGTGCCCTTCTCCCCTTGTGGGAGAAGGTGCCCGAAGGGCGGATGAGGGGGCCGACAATTTTGCCGGCGTTGCAAGACTCCGGTCGCTGACGCTCCCGGCTCGCTGTCGGTGTCGAAGGTGTTTCATGGGCGTTCGGTCTCTCGGCGATGTGTATGCCCCCTCGCTTGCGCTTCGGGGCTAGTATTTGGTGGTGGCGGCTTGCGGCGATCCGGCGTCGATTGCCCCCGGCATAAAGTGCCGGGGGCCAACGTCGGCGCGGTTTGGGCGCAGCGATTCATCCGGTATTATCCCACACCCGCCGGCCCAAATTCCAGGCGCGTTTTGGCCGGCCGGCGGAATTGTCGCAGCGGCCTAACCGCGGCGAATTCGCGGCGTCGGCGGCTGATTGGCCGCCCAAATCGCCCACAAGATCAACGCCGCGACGATCGCTAGAACGACGACGATCGTGATGTTACGCCGCCGCCGGCGAGTCGCGGCCGCTTCGGCGATCTGCCGTTCCACGTCGCGCCACGTCAGGGCGGCATCCTGCTCGGGCAGGTCCTGCAGCACGACTTGTTCGATGCCGGTGGCGATCGCGTACAGTAATTGGCGATGCAGTTCCGTCTTCTTCTCCCGGCCTTCCGGATGAAACAGCCCGACGCCGCCCCAACGCGAACTCGGTTCGATTTCCACGGCCAGCGTTACGCGACCTCGATCAAACTCCACGGCCGCCGCTTGCGGCAAGCGCGCGATCGATTCGGCCTTGGCGGCCTTTTCTTCGCCGCGCCGCATTTGCAGCCGCAGCGGCGCGGCAGGCCCGGCGGCGGCGTCGGGCAGCATGTCCCATTGTCGCGAAGTCGCCACGGGAGCGAGCGTCGTGAGAAACCCGCGATTGCCGAGAAACTGCCGGATACGCTCCAGGGCCGTCGGCCCGTCGAGCGTCGTTACGAAAACATGTTCGATAACCAACGGATCATTCCAAATTCGTTGTGTTCGGCTAAGACGACGAGCAAGTTGTGCGTGAAGTGCAACAGGATCCCCGGCAAGATCGAGCCGGACAAATAACGCAGCTGTGCGAAGATGATTCCCATCAAGCACAGGTGGGGAATGCTCGCGACGGAAAGATGCAAGATCGCGAAGAGCAGGGCGCTGACGAGTATCGCTTCGTTACGTTTCAGAAAGCCCGCGAGCGCTTCGAGGATGACGCCGCGGAAGGCGAGTTCTTCAAACACCGCGGGCATCACGCAGATCGACAGCACCACCCAGCCGAAGCCGTATCCCTCGCGCTTGAAGTCGTCGAGGTAGGAGACTTCGGGCATATCGGTGACCAAGACGAAGCTGTCGACGATGAGCGACGCGATCACGAACGTGCCCAACGCGAGCAGCGGCGCCGCCACGAAATAGAGGGGCGAAACGCGCGCGGTGATCAACGGCCGGACTTCGTTCCAACGGAGGTAGACCCAGCACATGGTCACGGCCGCCATCGCGATGTCGCCGACCAAGAAATACACCGGCATCATGTCGTGGTCGTTGGTCAAGCCCAGAATCAGCAGGCTGAGGCACACCACGAGCTGCGCGAAGTAGAGCCAGAGGGCCGACTTGAGCGACGCTTGATCGCGAGCGATCGTCTGCTCGATCCGGCGATGACGATCGGCGGCCGCCGAAATCTCTTCGGCCGTCGGCGGTCGCTCGAGCGAGTAGCCGCAGCCGCACAGCATGCTGCCGGAGAGCCACGCGCCGCCGCAGCGACCGCAGAATTTCGGTTCGACGATCGGGGCAGGCTCGGCAGACTCAAATTCGATTTCGTTCCAAGCGTCGGCCTGGGGAAACTTCGCTGCGACGAAGTTCGTCGCGCTGCTGGGCGGCGCGTCGGAAACGTACGGAGGCGCGAAGGCCGGCGGCACCGCCTGCCCCCAAGCGTGCGACAGCGGAGGAGGCAACGGCGGCGGGCCGGCCGGTGCCGAGGGTGGCGGCGGCGACGGAGACGGAGACGGATCGTCGAACTCAAACGACATCGGTCTAGGCTCTGCGTCGTGCGAGGTTATCGAGAGGCGTCTTGCGCGGCGGCGAATTGGCGATATTTCAGACCGCCCTGAATCGCCTGAACAAGCAGCGCGACGACGATGATCTTCATCAGCCAGCCCCGAGCGATCGAAGTCGGGTCGACGACCGCCTCGAAGACGTGCATCGACACGAACAAGACCAGTCCGACGATGGCCGCCGGCAACGGCGACTTGCGCGACCAAATTGCCAGCGCCCAAAACAATGCGGCGATACCGAAGATCATGATGTAGACCCAGCTTTCAAACTGGATTTCCATCCCGGGATTCTGCTTTTCCAACTTGCTCTTTTCGAGCATCAGTTGGATCGGCCCGAAGACCGTTTGCATGATGGCGACGATCACGAGCGCCGTGAACGCCTTCTTCATCTGCTTTTCAAGATTGCCGCGCACGAACTGCTGCGCCGTCGATGTGGCCGCGCCGCCGGCGCCGACGATCCGCGGGCCGCTCAAGACGCTCGGCGGCAACGCTTGCCCGCACGATTGACAAAAGGCTCCGCCGATAGGATTCGCCGCGCTGCAGTGCGGACAACTCATTGTTTGTACGTTCATACCGCCGAAGTTCCGAATGGCCCCATAATTCGCCCCCTCGATCAAGGGGCAGTGTAGCAGCAATTCGTGGGAGGCCAAGCAAAAACGGGCGCCCGAAACGACGGATTTGTCTCACTGCTGCTAGTCGGCCTTTAGGCCGCCGAGCGCCTTATGCACCATCACGCGCTCGGCCGAGCGCGGCGAGGCGAACTTGCCGGCGAGGATGTCGTCTTCCGTGAATTTGGCGAGCAGGATCTCGCGATCTTTGGCCCGATTGTGGTCGTAGAGGATGTAGATCGTGCCGTCGGGGTGTTGGAAGCCGTCGGGGTAGGAGACGCCGGTGCGCTCGTCGAGCATCAGGCCCCCTTGCCAGGTTTTGCCGTCGTCGTCCGAAAGATAGGCCGTGAGGTGCGAACGCTTGGGGGTTCGCTCTTCGAGCTTGCCGTGCTTGACGAAGAGCAACCGGTCGGACGCCAGTCGTCGCAGATGAAACCTGGCGCTGGTGTGGCCGAAACGCGACGGTTGCGGCTCGGTCCAGGTGCGGCCTTGGTCGGAGGAGAACGTCTCGGCGATGCCGTAATCGGTGCGGGCCAGCATCCAGAGGCGGCCATCGTTAAGTTCGACGAACATGTGCTCATCGAACTGGCTTTTCGGCACCA
Organism: Planctomycetota bacterium; assembly: GCA_017303535.1. Classification (GTDB taxonomy): domain Bacteria; phylum Planctomycetota; class Planctomycetia; order Pirellulales; family PNKZ01; genus PNKZ01. The sequence continues at coordinate 7,777 of JAFLCO010000124.1, read as the reverse complement.
GCACGCCGCCGCGACGCTGCCAGGTGCGGCCCTGATCGGTCGAGGCGAAGAGGTGGGCCATCCGCTCTGCGTCAAGTTCGGTGAACAGCCCCTTGAGCGGGGCCGGGCCGATGCGCGAGCGCGTCCAAAGCGACACGGGCAGGAGCCAGTCGCCGTTTTTCATGACGAGCGGTTTGTTTAACGTCGCGCCGTGCCAGATGCGGCGCGGGGCCGACCACACGGGTTTCGCATCGTCGGGATTGTCGCAGGTGATGGCCCAGACGCCCGCGCGGCCGTCGAAATAGCCGAGCGATTGATCGTAGAAGAGCCAGAGACGGCCGGTCGGGTCGGTCCAAAAATTACCGACGAGCGCGCGCCGTGCGAGCCCGTTAGGAGCGTCTTCCGGATCGATCACGAGCCGCGGTTCGCTCCACGTTCTGCCGTCGTCGTCGCTGGTGTTCGCGCAGAAGTACCCTTTTTCGCTGTCGCCCCCGGCCACCCACGCGGCCCATAGCCGGCCTTTGGGCGTGCGGTCGATACCGATGACCATCGCGTAGTCGAGCTTGGCGGAGGTGTACTTCTCGCCCGGCTCGGTGATGATCGGCACCGGCTCGATGCCGAGATCGATGATCGACTGCGGAAGCGGACTATCTTGCGCGATGGCGGAGCAGGGGAGGACGACGACGAACAGCAAACACGAATAGAGGCGACAGAAACGCAAATGAACTCTCCGTAAACTAGAGCAACGATAGCGGATTGCGACGTTCGCCCAGCGGCAGCGCCACTCGAGCGCCTCCTTGGCGGTGTGATTCAAACGTCGCACAGACGAACTCGACGGTTTGCGTCGCTTCGATCAATCCGCACAGCGGTTCGCGGTCGTTCTGCACGGCGTCGATCAGGTCGCGCACCGGGCCGACGTGGCGATCGACCAAGTCCTTGAGATCGGTGCGCGGCTCGGGCACATCGATGCCGGCCGTGCTGATCGGGAGCCACTTTCGTTCTTTCACGCTTACGTCGTACGGATTGCCGCGGCAGATTTGCGCCAACGGGTGCTGATCGATCTTGATATCGATGATCCCTTCGGTGCCGATGACTTGCAGCCCAAAGCCGCGGCCCTTCGCGCCGTCGTCGGCTTTGGAGTCGAAGTACGCGATTGGGCCGCGCTTCGTTTCAAATCGGGCATGAACTTCGTTCCCGGCGAGTAGCCCGAGCCCTTCGTTCCCTTCCTTCACATGGGCCTTGGTCACCAGTTCGCCGTCTTGTTTCAGAATTGCCGAGCAACTCGTGAGCCCGCCGCCGAGATAGGCGACGAGATTCAACACATGCGTGCCGAGCACCCAGAGGTCTTCGCCGCCGCCGCGTTTATCGCACTTGCCCCGGCCGCGGATTTCCAGCACGTTGCCGAGGCCGCCTTCTTGCAGGAATTTATCGACCACGACGAGCGTCGGGTGGTAGCGATTGCGGTGGGCGACGGCGATTTTTGTGCCAGTTTTCTTGCAGGCCGCCGCGATTTGATCGGCTTCGGCCGGCGACCGCACGAACGGCTTCTCCATATACAGGCCGCGGGCTCCGGCTTCGATGGCGGCCAGCGCCATGTCGAGATGTTGATCGACTTGGCGGGGGCCGATGGCTACAAGCTCGGGCCGGGCCGATTGCAGCATCGCTTTGTAATCGGCGTAGGTCTCGGCCGATGACTTCAATTTCTTCTTTTCGGCTTCGAGGCCGGCCGGATCGGCGTCGGCGATGGCGACGATCTCGGTTTCCGGAACCGAGAGCCAGACGGTGTCGAGGCCGTGCCCGTAGTTGCCCCGACCGGTATGGCCGATGATGCCGACACGCCACTTCTTGGCAGGCTCAGCGGCGAGCACGGATCGCCCGACGACGGGAACGAGCGTCATGCCGGCGGCGGCGGAGGTGAGGAAGTCGCGGCGTTGCATATTTCTACCTGGGGTCGGTAATCAGTTCGGTCAGGACGAAGCGACGGATTGTAGCTGTGCGGCCACAGCTTTTGCGGCAGCGTCTGTTGCGGTTGCCGGCTTTTCAAACGCTGCGGCTTTCTCCGCGGCCGCCTGTGTGTTGCGAGTAGTCGCTTCCAAAATCATGATCTTCTGCCAAATGTTGCGGCTCAGGTCGGTCGCCAAGTTGCTCACCTGATCGACGGCTTCAATCGCCACCGGATCGGGAAATTCCTGCACGTAGAGCGCCCCGGTCTTGCTCAAGAGCGACAACAGTTCGCTACAGTAATCGAGATAACGGCCGAGTTCAAACGCCGTCATCGTTCGTTTGGGAGACGATGCCGTCGCCGCGCCGCGGCCAGTCACGCGTTCCGGGTCTTTCGTGAGCTGGTGCATGTCGATGATGTGCGCGAGCGACCGCAGCTCTCGGACTGCCTCGAGAGCTCGCTTCCGTTTTAGCTTCAATTCGAGTGAGAACAGAAACACGATCGCGGCGCCGAGAAACACAACGCTCGAGATCGAAGAATCGATCGTCTGCACGAAGTGCTCGAGTTGAAACACTTCATTGTTCAAGCGAATGCTCCGGGCCGTCATGGCGACCAGCGCGACGACCAGGCCGATCAAGAGCAGCACGAAGCCGCGGAGCAGAATGTTCGGCCGGCGAATCTTTTCGGCCCGGACGACCGCCTCTTGGGCGAGCGCGTGCAGTTCCACCGCGACGCGAAAGAGGCCTGACTGCGGAAAGCGTTCCTTGATGCGCCGCGAGAGAACGTCGATGGTGTCGACGATCTGCGACGGCTGCAGGTTGCGATAATCGCGGCTGTTGGAAGGGAGTTCCGGCTTCATAAGTCGCTCCTTGCGGGAGTGGCTGCGCGTGCGTTAATTGCCCGATACCGGTACGGCGTTCATCAGATCGACGAGCTTCTCGACCTCGGCCGCCGTAAAATTGCCGGTAATCAAGCCGCGGTCGGAAATCACCGATTGGATGCGCGGCGCGGCGTAGGCCTCGTCGCCGACGATGATCGCCAAGTGAAAGTAAGCGTTCTCATTCGGAAGGTGGGCCGAGGTCAGCGCGGAGAGCTTTTTTCCGCCGGCGTCCGTCATTTCAAATGCGACCATCGGCATTTCGCGATCATCAAGTTCGCCGCGGGCTTGGTCGACGTCGGCGTGCCCGATGTTCCACTTGTCTGCGATGACGAGCACTTGCAGCGTCTGCGCTTTGTCGGCGCCGTCGACGGTTCTTGTCTGTGCGGATTTCAAATCTTTGAACTGCTTGACGGCCGAAGGTGCGACGTTGACCCAGCGGGCCACGATGTTACCGCTTTCAGGATGTTTGACGTCGCGCGTCGGCGATCGCCCTGCGAGACGTTCCGCCGCTTGTTGGAAGACCGCGGCTTTGACGGCCGTCGCGTAACGGTCGTTCATCGCGACGACGCGCAACTGGAAAACCTCCGAATCGTCGGCGCGCGATTTTTCCGCTTCGGCCGTCCCGACTGAGCCGTCGGCGACGACGAGGCACAACAACATCCCGAGAACGCAGCGATCAAACTTGTGCCATGTGTGCATTTTGTGACGCTCCTGTTTTGGGCGGTGGTGCCGCACCGACTGCGGCAGTATACCGGCGAAAGTTTCGGAAAACGACGCTTTAGCGGCTTCGACGGGCGAATCTACTCTTTAGTATTTCGCCGGCCGCCGCATATAATTTGGCAGGGCATTGCGGCTGATCCGCAGACCCGTAAATCACGACGATCCGCCGACCTCCAACGCGAGGCGTATTCGATGTCGTTTGCAAAGTTGCGTCAGCAGTTGGCCGAACAGGCCGCGCGGCTGATGTTTGAGAATCAGATTTCGTTTCAGAAGGCCACGCAGCAGGCGGTGCAGCGCGTCGGCGGCGGGTACATTTCCCGCAAGGCCTTGCCGACCCAGCGTGAGATTCGCGCGGAAATCGCCAAGCTCGCGTGGATCCATGAGCAGAGCGACGACCGGCTGCTCGAACCGCCGGCGCCGACGGATCGGTTCGTCGTGTACGCCGGGCTGCTCGCGCCGTTGGAGCAAATTGCGAGATTCGGCCGTGCCGGACGGGGCGAGGATTTACTCTCCCACAGCTTGCGAACCTTCGACGTGGCCCGCGAGGAACTGCCGTACGACGAAGAATTCTTGACGGCGGCCCTGTTGCACGACGTCGGCCGGGCGATCGATCCGCAGAACGCGACGGCCGCGGCCTTGGACGCGCTGGGCGAAACGATCACCGAGCGCACGCATTGGTTGATCGAACACTTGGAGGCGGGCCAAGCCTTCAACGACGGAACGCTCGGCCAACGCTCTCGGCGACGGCTGGCGGAGTCGGAATGGTTTGAAGATCTGCTGCAACTGGCCGATTGCGAACGCCGCAGTTGCTCGCTCGGCGTGCCGACCAGCGACTTGGAACATGCGCTGGCGTACTTGCGCGAGCTGGATGATGCATACGGCGAGTCGTAAGTCCGGCGAGCGAGGGGCTAGTTCACCGGTAGGTCGAACTTCATTCGACTTTCCTTGCGGAGGTTCTTGACGAACTCTTTCTTTTCTTCCGAGCTCATCGAGACCATATCCTTGTCCTTGCCTCCGCCGACGAGTAGCTCTTCCCCTTCGAGCGGTCGTTCATAACCCTGCTTCCCCTGCGCGTACTCTTTCATGTATGCGTTGATCGCGACGACCATAATTTTTTGGAACGTGTGCGGGTCGTTGGCGAGCTTATGATACCGATCCAGCCTCGTCGGTTCCGTCTCGTCTTGAGGCTGAAACTCGGCGACTTTTTCCGGTTTGAAATATTCCCCATTCTTTTCCAAGAACTCATCCAACTCTTCCTGAAGTTCGGGAAACGAATTACGTTCGATGATGTTCAGTAGTTCCTGCTTGAGGACTTTTTGCCGCTGCTCGATCTTCTTCCAAACGGTGCTTGTCTCCTTGGCGCCGTCGGTTCCCCAGATGGCGAAATGGCGTTTGTCGTAGCGCTTCTTCAAAACTCGGCCCAACGGCGAGTTGCCGACTTCGCCGATCGTGCAAAGCGTGTGATTCATGCCGTCCGGCTGAACGAAGCACTCGCCCAGCAGCATGTTTTGGGGATTAGCTTTCTTGTGATCCATCATGTAGCCGGTTCCCCCCGGCTGATCCATGAGCTTAAACCAGATGCTTTTGTTGCCTTCGGGCATTTGCGAATCAAGGTCGCCGATCATCGTGAACAGTTCGAACGGGGTGTACTTCCACGGCTTGCCGCTTTCGCAATCTTCCTCAAACCGCGTCATCAGCGCGTACCACTGCAAGCGATGGGTGTTATCGCCGTGCGACGCGCCAGGCCCGGGGTCTTTTGCTTGCCACCCCCAAGAGGTCATCCCCTGAAAAGTCTCGCTCGACAAAATGCCGACCGGCAACACCTTGATGTCGGGAAAGCAATGCTTCTCTTCCTTCTTACGCAGCGCCCCGGTCAGCGCGTGGTCGTCGGTTTCGGTTTGCCCCAATTCTTTGTCCAGCGGCCCTAGCAGACGCAGCATCTCGCCCGAGTCTTGGAGCAGCGCCCAGCAATAAGCCACCTCTTCGCGCATCTCCGGCGGAAGGTGGGAGCACTCGCTTTCGAGAGCTTCCATATTCGACTCGATCTTATTCGCGATGGCTTCACGATCGAGTGGTTGTGATCGTCCGAACTTCTCGAGGGAGAATCCGCCGAAGGTGTCGGAGATCACGCCCTCGATGAGGTCCAAATACAAATTCGCGTCTTTCCACTTCTTCTTTCTCGCCAGTTCGGCGGCCCGCTCGCGAATGTGTCGGAGCTTCTCCGGCAGGTCCTGTTTCTCGTCCAGTCCGGAAAGCCGGTGGTCTTTGCTCGTACCGAGTACGCCGGAAAAGTCCTGGCCGTACTTTTTCTCTAGTCCTTGAAGCCGGCTCCGGTACTTCTCTTTATGGCTCGGATCCAAGAACAGTTTCTTTAAGAGGTTGGTCATGGCTCAGGTCAGAGGGTGTGCGGAGGGGAGTGTGTTGGAACGGGTGATATCCGATCGAACGCTACGCCAATGCGGCGGCGACGGCTTGCAGGCGCTCGCGCAACGTGGCGGCCACGACCATGTCGGGCAGCACTTCGTTGCCGTCGAGTTCGACCATGATTTCGTCGGCATCGACGAGGGCCTGCGACTTTTGCAGCGTCACGCGGGCTTGGGCTAATGCCGTCGAGCGCTCGGATTCCGCCGCGTTCAGAACGGCGTCGAGACAATCCTCAAGCTTCGCGTCGAGGTCGGCAATGAGCAATTCGAGCCGTTTGACGGCGCGGTTGAGTTCGAGTTGCTGGTCGCCGCCGTCGAATTCCGCTTGGAGGGCCTGCTGCAGACGCCGGATTTCGTGAATCGCTTTTTTCCGACCGTCGATCCATTCCAGCCGAGCGCGACCGAGCTTCACGAGCGAAAGTGCGGGGGCGGTTGAAGCACGGCGGCCGAGCATTTGTGTCAGGTCGTCGAGCAACGCCTCTGCCTGCTCAAAACTCTTGGCCTTCAACGCGGCGCCGACTTTCGTCACAAGCGATTGAACGGTCGCAGCGTCAGGGCCTGCGAGCGCCGTCTTGACGTCGGTCGACAGCCGGCTAAATCGCTGCAGTAGTTCTTTTTCGAAGTTGGGGGCGGGCATCTCCGTGGGCGTCGGCCTGCCGTGCGTTTGCTTGACGAGCAGCAGGAGCCTCGCGAGGCGGTCTTTTGCGGCTTCTTGATCCCCCTGAGCGTAAAGACTCCGGGCTTCGCCGGCGAGCGACTTGACCTGTTCACCGATGACCGCAACCAGCGGCGCCGCCAACTTGAGAGCGGCGGTTAGTTGAGTCTTGAACCGATCGGAGCCGTCGGCATCGCTTGGCGCCGCGGTTTCGACAGGCGCGCTCGCGCTTATTTCGGCCAGTCGTGCTTCCGCCGCGGCGATGCGACGCCCGGCATCGTCGGAGTCGGGCTCCTCGACGAGCAACAAACCGATCGCATCCACCTCGGCCGACAGTCGCTCGGCCGGCTCAGGGAACATCGGGATTGCGGCTCGCACGGCCTCCTGCAATGCCAGAAAGCGGACCGTAAACGGATCGTCCGGGTCGAGCGGCAGTGTTGGAGTCGCGACGATCTCGATGACCGGCCTTACCTTCAGATCGGCTTCGTCTTCGAGAAACTTCCTGACAATCGGATCCTTCACCGGCGGTTTGTCAAAGCCGTCGCTGACGGCCAGTTGAAAGCGAATCTCCGGGCCGGGGCCGATGAGCGTACCGAAACAGGGCACTCCGGTCCCTTCATCTTTCGCCTGCTTGATAAACTTCGACGCCGCTCCTTTTTTGTAGACGATCAGGCTGACGATGTTCGCCCCTTTCGTAAGCATGACGAAGCGCCGAGATTTTCCTTTGCGCACGACATCGAGTTGCTGTTTGGTGTCGTTATTGACAGGCATGACTTTGTCCTTGGAGCCGACCGCGGGGTACGTGAGCCGAAAAGCCGTCGTTGGTAACTAGTAACCGAAAACTCGCGAGACATAACGCGACATTTTCCGGATGGCCGCGAGCCGCGGCAATTTAGGCCGGCTGCATGAGATTATCGCCGGGTGCGCTCGGGGGGCTGCGCCGAAAAATCGCCCCGGGAAACGGCCTCTGCCGCTCGCTCAACGCCCTAGAATTTGCCGAAGAGTTGGTCGCGCTTGGCTTGGTTGTAGGCGAGCTTCTCGGCCTGCGTCATTTCGCGGACGTCTTTTTTGGCCGGCTTCGGTGCGGCCGCGGGTTTCTGTTCGGCGGCCGGTTTGGCGTGGCAGCCGCAGTCGGCCTTGGGAGCCGCGTCGGCGGTCGCTTGCGATTTCGCCTTGCA